>CALWEC010000001.1 GCA_944376945.1 uncultured Lachnospiraceae bacterium
TCTGGCTTTCCTCATCGGTCACCGTAACCTCCGCCTCCTGCTTCACCGCGTCCCAGACCTTAACGGCCAAGGCGTTTTCCCGCAGCCAAGCGGCAATGCTTTCGTCGCTGGCATCCGAATATTCCCGGAAGGAATCGTCAAAGTCCTCCCGGAATTCCGCCACGGTCTCGGTAATCCGGGCCTCGTCCTCCTCGGTGAGGGATACCCCCTTCTCCTCCGCGTGGTCGTTGAGGATGCAGGTCTGGATCAGCTGGGCCATCACATCCTCCTTCAGCTGCTGGCCCATGGTGGTGTAGGAGTCCGCCGAGGCTTCCCACATATTGGTGTATCCGTAATACTGATACATCAGCCCGTACTGGGATTCCATCAGCCACTGCTGGTACCGGAGCCAAAAATTGGCCTCATCCAGATAAATCGTCTGATCCCCATAGACCAGCGCCGGCGTTGTCCCGTATTCTGACATGGACGCCGCGCAGCCTGCGGCGGTTCCCACCGTGAGAGCCGCTGCCAGCAGCGCCGCCATTCCTTTTTTCCATCCTTTCATATCTGCCTCCAAAAGGTTCTTTCTACGTCCAAAAAGGTCTTGCTTTTTGGCACACTAGGTGTATTATAAAACCTTTTCTCCTTTCTAGCAACCTATTTGTCCGGAAATCACGAATTTTTCATGTTTCCGTAAGGATCCGGGGCGCGCCGCCGGCAGCCGGGCTATGCGGTCAGCCCCCGCAGGGCCTCCAGCAATTCCCGAAGCACCTCCAGCAGCTTCTCCGGATCCGTCGTCCGCTTCCGCTGGTCCCGGTAGATAAAGCAGGGGGCCTTGCCGGCGGAAACCCGCAGGTCTCCCTTGTAGCCTTCCACCAAAGGACCGATCCGGGACGGCTCCACCGGAGCTTGGGGGAACATGGTGATCCGCAGCTGTTCCTGGTTCCCCACCACCTCCGTCACATACGCCTCGTGGGCCAGGGCCCGGAGCCGGGCCACCCGCAGCAGGTTCTGCACCGGACGGGGCAGTTCCCCAAACCGGTCGATCAGTTCATCCTGCATGTCCATGTAATCCTCGTCCGTCTCAATGGCGGCAATCTTCCGGTACAGGCTCATTTTCTGGGCCTCCCCGCGGACATAGTTTTCCGGCAGGTAGGCGTCCAGATCCAGATCCAGCTCCGTCTCAAAATCCGCCTGGGTTTTCTTCTCCCCCTTGGCCTCCTGCACCGCCGCGCCCAGCAGCTTGCAGTACAGGTCGTAGCCTACCGCCTCCATATGGCCGTGCTGCTCCGCCCCCAGCAGGTTGCCGGCGCCCCGCAGTTCCAGGTCCCGCATGGCAATGCGGATGCCGGAGCCCAGCTCCGTATACTCCCGGATGGCCTGCAGCCGCTTTTCCGCAATCTCCGGCAGCATCCGGTCCCGCCGGTACATAAGGAAGGCATAGGCGGTGCGGCTGGAACGGCCCACCCGCCCCCGCAGCTGGTACAGCTGGGACAGGCCGAACCGGTCCGCGTCGTGGATGACGATGGTGTTCACATTGGAAATATCCAGCCCCGTCTCGATGATGGTGGTGGACACCAGCACATCGATCTCCCCGTTGATAAAATCCAGCATAATCCGCTCCAGCTCCCGCTCCCGCATCTGCCCGTGGGCGGAAACCACCACCGCGTCCGGCACCAGGGAGGCAATGTGGGCCGCCACATCCCCAATGTTTTTCACCTGGTTGTACACATAGTACACCTGGCCGCCCCGGTCCAGCTCCCGCTGGATGGCCTCCCGCACCAGCTCGTCGTTGTACTCCATCACGTAGGTCTGGATGGCCACCCGGTCCATAGGCGCCTCCTCCAGCACGCTCATATCCCGGATGCCGATGAGGCTCATGTGCAGGGTCCGGGGGATGGGGGTGGCCGTCAGGGTCAGCACGTCCACCGTCTCCCGGAGTTTTTTGATTTTTTCTTTGTCGGAGACGCCAAAGCGCTGTTCCTCATCGATAATCAGCAGCCCCAGATCCTTAAACTGCACGTCCTTGGACAGAAGCCGGTGGGTGCCGATGACAATATCCGTCATGCCCTTTTTCAGGTTTTCCACCGTCTTTTTCTGCTCCGCCGGCGTCCGGAACCGGCAGAGCAGATCCACGTTCACCGGATAGTTTTTCATCCGCTGGACAAAGGTGTTGTAGTGCTGCTGGGCCAGGATGGTGGTGGGCACCAAGTACGCCACCTGCTTGCCGTCCTGCACCGCCTTAAACGCGGCCCGGATGGCCACCTCCGTCTTGCCGTAGCCCACATCCCCGCAGATCAGCCGGTCCATAATCTTGCCGGCCTCCATATCCCCTTTTACCGCCTCGATGGCCCGGATCTGGTCTTCCGTCTCCTCATAGGGGAACTGCTCCTCAAACTCCCGCTGCCACACGGTGTCCGGGCTGTAGGTTACCCCCTTTTGGTTCTGCCGGGCCGCGTACAGGCGCACCAGGTCCTGGGCAATCTCCCGCACCGCCCCCCGGACCTTGGTTTTGGTCCGGTGCCACTCGGCTCCCCCCAGCCGGTTCAGCTTGGGGACCTTCTCCGCGTCGGAGCCTGCGTATTTCTGCACCAGATCCATCTGGGTCACCGGGATATACAGGTTGCCCCCGTCCCCATAGGTGATCTTCATATAGTCCTTGGCCACCCCGCCTACTTCCATCCGCTCCGTGCCCTGGTAGATGCCCAGGCCATGGTTTTCGTGGATCACGTAGTCGCCTACGGCAAGCTGGGAAAAATTCTGGATCTTCCGCCCTTCGTAGGCCGTGCGCCGCTTTTTCCTCTTTTGGTTTTTGCCGAACAGATCCCCCTCCGAGAGCACCACGAACCGGAGCATGGGATAGGAAAAGCTTTTGTGGAGGCTGCCGCAGGTAACCAGCACCTGCCCCGGATGCACGGCCTTCCCTTCCTCCTCCGCGTAAAACGCGGCCAGGCCATAATCCTGCAGGTCCGAAGCCAGCCGGGCCCCCCGGGTCCGGGAACCGGACAGCAGCACCACCCGGTAGTGCTCCCGCTTCCAGCGCTTTAAATCCCCGATCAGAGTCTCAAAGCTGTCCTGGTAGGAGTGGAGGGTCTGGGCCTGGATGACGAACCGTCCCTCCGGCTTTAGGCCGCCGCCCTTTTGCTCCAGTCCGGCCAGGGCCACCGCCCGCTTTTTCCCCAGCAGGGCAAACACCTGCTCTGGGGAAAGGAGGGTAGGAACCTTTTCCATCTCCTTCATGCCCTTTTCCAGCCGGTGCACCATGCTCTCCTGGAATTCCTTGGCCACCCCGGAGGCCTTTTCCCACAACCGGGCCGGTTCGTCCAGAAAGAACAAGGCGTCCTCCGGGAAATACTCCGGGAAGGCCACCGGAAGGGCGGTTTCCTCCGCCCAGGTATCCTCCGCCGGATAGATCCGCAGGCTTTCCAGGTTCTCCAGAGAGCGCTGGCTTTCCACATCGAAGCTGCGGAGGGAATCGATCTCATCCCCCCACAGCTCCACCCGCGCCGGGACCTCCTCCGTCAGCGGGAAAATATCCAGGATCCCTCCGCGCACCGCAAACTCCCCTGGGCCTTCCACCTGGGCCTCCCGCCGGTAGCCCATTTCCGCCAGGCGGCCGCTGAAGGCGCTGAGATCCAGGTTCTGTCCTACGGACAGCTCTAAAATCCGTTTTTTCAGCTCCTGCGGGGCGGCAATCCGGTCCATACAGCCGTCCACCGTGGTGACAATCACCCCCCGGCCTTCCTCCAGCATCTGCTTCCAGGCCTCCATCCGCTGCCGCACCAGCAGGCTGCCGTGGATGTCCGCCTGGTAAAACAGCAGGTCCTTGGCCGGATAGTAGCGCACCGGATCCGCAAAGCACCGGGCGTCCTCGCAGATTTCCTTGGCCCGGGAATCGTTGTAGGTGACGATCAAGGAAAGCCGGTTTTCCTCCGCCAGCCGGCAGGCCAGATGGACCTTCTGGGAATCCACGCAGCCGCTGACCAGCAGCGGGCCGCGCCCTCTTTCCAAGGCTTCCTTTATATCCTCGTATTCCTTCAGTTCCTCCAGGGGACAGTCAAAGTTTGCCGCCATTTTCTTTCCTCTCCTCTATGCGCCCTGCTCCGGGCCGCCGGCCGGCTTCCTGCACCCGTTAAAACGGTTCATGGCCGCCGGGATCCCTTCCTGGATCACCATCTCCGCAGCTTCCGCCGCCCGCTCCACCGTCTCCTTCATCACCGCCTGTTCCTCCCGGCTGAAATGGCCCAGCACATAGTCCGCCAGATCCATCCGCTCCGGCTTGCCGCCTACGCCCACCTTGATCCGGGGGAAGTCCTGGCTCCCCAGGTGCTGGATAATGCTCTTCAGGCCGTTGTGCCCGCCGGCGCTTCCCTTGCCCCGGATCCGGATCTGGCCCAGCTGCAGGCTGATGTCGTCGCAGATCACCAGCAGGTCCTCCGGCTCTAGCTTAAAATAGTCCAGCAGAGGCCCCAGGCACTCCCCGCTTAAATTCATAAAGGTCAGAGGCTTCACCAGCAGCACCTTTTCCCCGCCGATGATCCCGGAGCCGCAGAGCCCCCTCTGCCGGTTGGTATTCACCCGGATGGAGTGGAGCTCCGCCAGCCGGTCGATGACCATAAACCCTGTGTTGTGCCTGGTTCCCTCGTATTTTCCGGCCGGATTCCCCAGCCCTGCGATGATTTTCATGTTCCCGCCTCCTATGCCTTCCCTGGGCACGCCAAAAGAGGGCGGAAAAGGGACTCCCCCTCCCCGCCATGCCATGCGCGATTCGTGTTTATTGTAGCAAAGGGCCCGGCAGCCGTCAAGCTTCCGGGCCCTTTCCTTCTGTTTTCCCAATATCCCGGGAGCGCCCCGGATGCCGGATCAATGGGTGATAATCCGGATCTGGCCTTCCTCCCCGCGGATCTCCGTCCCCGCCGCGATCTTGGTGCGGGACTCTACGATACAGTTTTCCAGCACCGCGCCGTCCCCGATGGAGACGCCGTTTAGGATCAGGCAGTTGCGGATGCGGCACCCGCTTCCCACAAAGACCCGCTTAAAGATAACCGAATCCTCCACAGCCCCGTTGATGATGGTGCCGCCTGCCACCAGGCTGTTTTCCACCTGGGAGCCAGGGTTGAATTTGGCCGGCGGGTTGTCGTCCACCTTGGTATACACCGCCGGATAGCCTTCAAAGAATTCCTGCCGCACCTCCGGCTTCAGGAAATCCATGTTGCACTGGTAGTAGGATTCTACGGTGGCGATGTTGGACCAGTAGCCCCGAAGCGGATAGGCAAAAATCCGCTTGGCCCGGCGCTGGCGCATCAGCACATCCCGCACAAAGTCAAACCATTCGTTTTCCTGGCACTGCTCCAGCAGGGAGATCAGCAGGCGGCGGCGCACAATGTAAATGCCGCAGGAAATGGTGTTCAGATCGCTTAGGGCCGGCTTTTCCTCAAAGCCCACAATCCGCAGGTCGTCGTCCACTTCCACCACGCCGAAGCGGCTTACGTCCACATCCGCCGGCAGGCGTTTGCAGACCACGGTAATATCCGCTTCCTTCTCCATGTGGTACTCGATCACCTTGTTGTAATCCAGCTTGTACACGCCGTCCCCCGGGGCGATGACCACATAGGGCTCGTGGCTGTCCCGCAGGAAGCTTAGGTTCTGGGCCAGGGCGTCCGCGGTGCCCCGGTACCACTCGTTGTTCTGAGGGGTAATGGTGGGGTTAAAGACAAACAGGCCCCCCTGCTTCCGGCCAAAGTCCCACCACTTGGAGGAGCTTAGGTGCTCGTTGAGGGAACGGGAGCTGTACTGGGTGATCACCGCCACCTTCCCAATCTGGGAGTTGGCCATGTTGCTCAGGACAAAATCAATGGAGCGGTAGCTGCCTGCCACCGGCATAGCCGCCACGGCGCGCTTTTGGGAAAGCTCCCGCATTTTCCGCCCATTTCCACCGGCTAAAATAATACCTAACGCTTTCATCCCTCTCCTCCTGCCTTCACAATGTATCCGCCGTCCGGAAGCCGTCCGCCCGGGTAATCCTCCGGCTCCGTATGGCCGGAGATGGCCGTGTTCTTGCCCACCGAAACATGGGGCGGAATATAGGAATTCTCGTCCACCGTTACCAGGTCGCTGGCGTACACCCGGGTGTCCAGCTGGCTCTCCGCAAAGGCGCCCTCTCCCAGGATACTGCCCTCCCCGATCTCCGTGTTCTCCGCGATAATCGCTTTTTCAATCCGGGCGTTTTTGCCCACCTTGACGCCCCGCATCAGGATGGAGTCGTGGACCACCGCGCCTTCCTCCACCAGCACGTTGGGCCCCAGCACCGAATGGGACACCTCCCCGTAGATGGAGGAGCCGTCGCTGATAATGGAGCGCTCCGCCTTGGCCCCCTTGGCCATATACATAGGCGGAAGGGAGGCCTCCCGGGTGTAGATCTTCCAGAATTCCTCGTACAGGTTAAACTCCGGCACCAGGTCCACCAACTCCATGTTGGCCTGCCAGTAGGAGCTGAGGGTTCCCACGTCCTTCCAGTAGCCGTTGAACTCATAGGTGTACAGCTTGTCCGTCTTGTCAAAGCAGTAGGGAATAATATGCTTGCCAAAGTCGCAGCCCGGCACGTCCTTCAGGGCGATCAGGGCTTCCCGCAGCATCTTCCAGTTAAAAATGTAGATTCCCATGGAAGCCAGGTTGCTCCTGGGATTGGCCGGCTTTTCCTCAAAGGCGGTAATCTTCCGGGCGTCGTCCGTCACCAGGATGCCGAAGCGGCTGGCCTCCTCCCACGGCACCGCCATGGAGGCGATGGTCACCTCCGCCTGGTTCCGCCGGTGGCAGCTGAGCATTTCCTCGTAGTCCATCTTGTAGATATGGTCGCCGGAAAGGATCAGCACATAGTCCGGATTGTACTGCTCCATATACGCCAGGTTCTGGTAGATGGCATTGGCCGTGCCGGTGTACCATTCGCTGTCCCCGCTTTTCTCATAGGGAGGCAGGACCGTCACGCCGCCGTCCCGCTTGTCCAGATCCCAGGGCATCCCCGTCCCAATGTGGCTGTTCAGGCGCAGAGGCTCATACTGCGTAAGGACGCCTACGGTGTCCACCCCTGAGTTCACGCAGTTGCTCAAAGGAAAATCGATAATCCGGTATTTGCCTCCGAATGCCACCGCAGGCTTGGCCACCTTGGCAGTCAAAACCCCCAGACGGCTGCCCTGCCCGCCTGCCAGCAGCATGGCAATCATCCTCTTCTTCATCATTGCACTACCCTCGCTTTCTTACAAGAACTTAACAGGCCGGCGCAAATTTTACCTGATTCTTAAAAAAAATGAGCCTGTTTTTTTCATTACGCCGGGGGAAGTTCTTGAATTTCTTGTCGATTTTTCTTATTTTGCAGATATTATAGCATAATTTGCTCAATTTGAAAAGCGTGTTCCTTATACAATTTTCCTATTTTCAATCAGGTACAAAAGCCAGGAAAACCTAGAAATCCGGTTGAACACAACCCCTAAATCTACTATAATCAGTATAGGTATCGTTTATGACTCTTCGGTACATAGAAAGCGCCGCCAGCGCGGCGTGATTTTTTACGAAAGGCAGGTATTTCCTTTGCGTTTTCTGCACACAGCCGACCTTCATCTAGGGGCGGTCCCCGATATAGGAAAACCCTGGAGCAGCCAGCGGGCCGCCGCCGTCCAGTCCTCCCTCCCTCGTCTCCTGCAGGCGGCGGAGGAGCGACAGGTAGACTTGATCCTGATTGCCGGGGATCTGTTTCACCGGCAGCCGCTGCGCCGGGAGCTGAAGGAGCTGAATTACCGCTTCTCGAAACTAAGCCGCGCCCGGGTGGTCCTGATCGCTGGGAACCACGACTATATTTCTGAATCCTCCCCCTACCAGGACTATCCCTGGGCGGAAAATGTAACGTTCCTCTCCTCCCCCTCCCTGGCCTCCGCGTACTTTGCGGATCTGGAGACGGAGGTCCACGGCCTTAGCTATCACCGGCCGGAGATCCGGGAGCCTTTGCTCAACGGCGTGAAAGCGCCGTCGGACGGCCGGATCCACATCTTGCTGGCCCACGGCGGGGACGCCCAGCACATCCCCTTCCGGCCCTCCGGGTTTGCCGGGGCCGGGTTCCGCTACGTGGCCCTGGGCCACATCCATCAGCCTCAGGTGTTCCAGGAGATCCCGGCGGCTTACCCTGGCTCCCCGGAGCCTTTGGACCGGACCGACACCGGACCCCGGGGATATATTGTAGGGGAAATCACCCAGAAGAAAACCCGCCTGGATTGGGTTCCGCTCTCCACGGTCCAGTACGCCGACCTAAAGGTCCAAACCGACGAATCCTTTACCACCGCCAAAATCCTGGATACCATCCGGCCCATCCTAAAGCAGCACCCTCAGTTTCTCTACCGGCTGTGCCTGGCCGGGCCGCGGGATCCGGAGATCACCTTTGACCGGGATCTTTTGGAGGCCGCCGGACAGATTGTGGAAATCCAGGACCGCACGGAACCTGCCTTTGACCTGGAGGCCCTTTCCCGGGATCACGCCAACGACCTGATCGGCTACTACATCCGCTCCCTGTCCGCGGATTTGGACGATCCCATCCGCCGGAAGGCCCTCTACTATGGGCTGCTGGCCCTCCACAGCGCCGAAAACCGATAAAAAAGGAGTTTCCCTTGAAGATTCACCGCATTCACATTAACCATTTTGGAAAATTGGAAAACCAAACCCTCTCCTTTTCCCACGGCATCCACCTGATCACCGGGGAAAACGAGGCGGGAAAAAGCACGCTCCACGCCTTCTTCCAGGCCATGCTGTTCGGCATAGAACGGGGCCGGGGAAGGGCCGCCCGGACCGACGCCTACAGCCGCTATCTGCCCTGGAAGGGAAGCAGCACCTACGGCGGCGTCCTGGAGCTGGAAAAAAACGGCGTCCGCTATGCCATCCATCGGAATTTTGAGAAAAACATCCAGCCCTGCACCCTGTTGGACGAAACCCACGCCCGGCAGCTGACTCCCTCAGAGGCCAATTTCTCCGAGCTTTTGGACGGGCTGACCCCCTCCCTGTACCGGAATACCCTCTCCGTGGGCCAGCTGCGGACCGCCACCGGCCAGGAACTGGCGGAGGAACTGCGGAACCATATTGTCAACCTTCGCTCCTCCGGTTCCTCCTCCGTGGACATCAGCCAGGCCCTTCTATACCTAAAAAAGGAAAGGAAAAAGCAGGAAGCCGCCATCTCCCAGGAAGCCCGGCAGGAAGACGACGAGCTGGAAAAGCGGATCCGGCTGCTGGAGCAGGAGCAAAACGCCCTTCCCCAGGGGGAGGAACTGGACGGGCTGGAAAAGCAGAAAAAGGAGCTGGACGGGGAAATCCTTCGGCTGGGGCGGCACCACCAGCAGCTGACCCAGATCATCCAAAAAGGAGAAGAGACCCTAAAAAAGTATGAGATTTCCCAGGAGGAGGATGTGGCCGCGCTCCTGGAGGAAACCAGCCAGTACGAGGAAGGCCGGCAGCAGTTCCTGGCCCGCTACCGGAAGCCTTTGTCCGGGGCGCTGCGGCCCTTGTGCCTGCTGGCAAGCCTGTTCCTGGGAGCCGGCGCCCTGGCTGGGCTTTGGCTGTCCTGCACCTTGGTGCTGTCGGCCCGCTATCTTCCGGCTGCCGGCGTCTTTCTGGCCAGCGCCCTTTTCGGCACCTTCTGCGTCCGGCTGAACCGGAGACGGGACGCCTCCGCCGGGTACCGCCGGGACTGCCGTGCCTTGGAGGAGCTCTACCAGGAGCTTTTTGGGGAAGAACCTTCCTGTGAGCCGGAAAGCCTGGCCCCCCGCCTGCGGGAGCAGCTGGAATACTGCCGGAAGCTGTGCCGCACCATCGACCGAAGCCGCCAAACCCTGGGGAAGGATATGGACGCCTTGCTGCAGGCCCAGCAAAAGCAGCCGGCCCTGTCCGCCCGGCTGGAGGAAGCCCAGCGCCAGCGGTGGGCCGCCGACCAGAAATCGGAAGCCATCCGCTCCCTTCAGGAACGCCGGGACGCCCTGCGGGAACCCCTGGAAAAGAGCCGCCAGGCGGAGGAGGAAAAAAAGGCCATCGACCTGGCTATGGAAACCATCCAGGAGCTTTCCTCCACGGTTTTCGATTCCTTCGGCTTCTTTCTGGAGGAAAAAGCCTCCGAACTGGTCAAAGGGATCACCGACGGGGCCTACACAGGCCTTTCCATTGATGAGGACTTGGGCCTGACCCTCATCCGGGAGGGGCAGCGGATCCCTCTGTTCCAGGTAAGCTCCGGCACGGTGGAGCAGGTGTATCTGGCGTTCCGCCTGGCCTGTATCGAATTTCTCTGGCCGGACCAGCCCATGCCTCTGTTTTTGGACGACAGCTTTGCCTTCTACGACAACGAGCGTCTCTCCGCCACCCTTTGCTGGCTGTCCGAAAACTATGGAGGCCAGATTTTCCTCTTTACCTGCCACCAGCGGGAGGAGGAGATCCTGGACGCGGCCCGGATCCCGTACCAGAAAATTTCCTTATCCTAAAGGCGGATCGCCGCCTAAAAAGGGGCTAGGGGAATGCCAACACCAGATAAGGAAGTATTGAACAATACGTTCCCAATCAATATACCCATCGATACAGATAGACCGATCCATGATCTCCCTTGGCGCCCAGGCCTCTCCCAGATTGACGCAGGCGTAAAACACCTCCGGATTCTGGTATGTCATCTGCCAGAAGGGATATTTTATGATACCCGGGGTGTTATGTTTATTGCGCGCCATTTTCCTACATCTTTATTTCTCAAGGCATTTCGGGTCAAGCAGAAAATCATAGATGTTTATGGTCAGGATACCATATTCATCGTACTGCGTTGGCACCATATCCTTGGTAATGATGATTTTCTTGAAAGAATCATCGATCTTCCTGAATGGCCTGATCTCCTGCGTACGTTTTGTTTCATCCGGCAGGGTGTAGGCGGATTGAATATAGTATCTGGAAGAACCAAGATTACACACAAAATCAACTTCCAGCTGCTTACGTGTTACTTTCCCATTCCGATCTTTTTCTGCGATGGGAACAACTCCTACATCCACACTGTAACCACGCATACGAAGCTCATTGTAAATCACATTTTCCATGGAATGGGTCTGTTCAAACTGACGAAAGTTAATTCTTGCATTCCGAAGTCCAAGGTCAGAAAAGTAATATTTTTTAGGGGTTTCAATATATGCTTTTCCCTTGATGTCATATCGCTGTGCAGACTCGATCAGGAAGGAATCTTCAAAATAATCCAAATACTTTTTAATAGTATTGGAAGTTATTTTAGATTTCTTCACCGTTCGCAAAGTATTTTTAAGTTTCTCCGGGTTAGTCAGAGAACCAATCGCAGAAGAAAGAATGTTCAGCAGATCCTCCAATTCGCCGATATTCTTGACACGATTCCGCCTGACTATATCCCGAATATATATTT
>CALWEC010000002.1 GCA_944376945.1 uncultured Lachnospiraceae bacterium
AAAGCCAGATGTTCACCATCGAGTATGTGAATGTAACGGCTCCGGAGGAGGAAACCGGCAGCGAAACCGCGGCGGAGGAAAGTACCGCGGCGGAGGAAAGTACCACGGCGGCGGAGAGTACCACGGCGGCGGAAACCACCGCGGCAGAGGGGGAAACCGCGGCGGCCGCGGACGATTCGGAAGAAGCCCTGGAGGGCGAGGCCTTGGCCAACGAGGTGCTGAGCCGTCTCCAGGAAGGACAGGCTTTCAGCGACTTTGAGGACGAACTGGGGGTTACCACCAACACCCAAAGCTTCCTCCGTTCGGATACGGACAATGCTTCCACCATCTACCAGGAAGGGGTGGGGCTGTCCACCGGGGAATCCAAGATCGTAAGCTATGACTCGGGCTGGTACGTAATTTACTGCGCGGCGGATCTGGACCAGGAGGCCACGGAGGAAAAACGGGCGGACGTGGAAGATGAACGGCGCGAAGAGCATTTTGAAGCCGTATACGCCGAGTGGGCGGCCGCGGCGCCGGCCTATGAGGTCCAGGACGCCTGGGACGACCTGAAGGTAGACGAGATGATCTACGTGGAGAAGACCACCGAGGCGGCGGAGAGCACCGAGGCAGATACCACGGCGGCGGAGACCACGGCGGCGGGGACCACCGAGACGGATACCACGGCGGCGGAGTCCTCCGAAGCCGAGTAAAACGATAGGGGAGAGGGCTGCCTGCGCAGCCCTTTTTTGATGAAAGCTTAGAGACCAAGGAGGCGGTCCCGGGCGCGCCGGGGCCGGGAAGCAAGCCACAGGCAGGAGGCAGCATGGGAGAAGACGGCCGGAGGGGACTGACCCGCCAGGAGGTACAGGAGAGGATTCAAAAAGGGCAGGTAAACGGGGAGGAGGAAATCCGCAGCAAAAGCTTTGGGCAGATTCTGTGGGGCAACCTGGTGACGCCGTTTAATATCCTGAACGTGATTCTGGCTTCGCTGATCCTGCTGGTAGGTTCCTTTAAAAACATGCTTTTTATGGGCGTGATCCTGTCCAATACGGTCATTGGCACCGTCCAGGAAATCCGGGCCAAGCGGCTGATCGACAAGCTTTCCCTGATCACGGAGCCCAAAGCGCGGGTGATCCGGGACGGCCGGGAGGAGACCATCCGGGTGGAGGAAGTGGTGCTGGACGATGTGACAGTCCTGGAGACCGGAAGCCAGGTCTGCGCGGACAGCCGGGTCCTTTCCGGCAGCTGCGAGGTCAACGAGGCCCTGATTACGGGGGAGCCGGATCCCAT
Organism: uncultured Lachnospiraceae bacterium; assembly: GCA_944376945.1. GTDB lineage: Bacteria > Bacillota > Clostridia > Lachnospirales > Lachnospiraceae > Pseudolachnospira. Next base: position 1,273 of record CALWEC010000002.1, read on the forward strand.
CCTGAAACGGCAGGGGGACTTTCTGCTGTCCGGCAGCTTTGTGGTATCCGGCCGGGTCCAGGCGCAGGTCGAGCATGTGGGAGCCGACAACTACGCGGCGCAGATCAGCCGGAACGCCAAGTACATGAAGCGTCCTCACTCGGAGATCGTAAGCAGCATCAACCGGCTGATTAAGGTCATTGGCTTTTCCATTGTGCCGGTGGGGGCCGCCCTGTTCTGCAAGGAGGTGTTTCTGGGCGGCTTGTTTTGGAAGGAAGCGGTGGTCAGCACTGTGGCGTCCATGGTGGGCATGATCCCGGAGGGGCTGGTGCTGCTGACCAGCGTGGTGTTCGCGGTGGGGGTGCTGCGGCTGGGACGGCGCAGCGCCTTGGTGCAGGAAATGTACTCCATCGAGACCTTGGCCCGGGTGGACGTGCTGTGCCTAGATAAAACCGGCACCATGACCACCGGGGAAATGCAGGTGGACCGGCTGCATCCGCTGGCCGGCCACAGCCGGCAGGAAGTAAGGGAAGCGGCGGCGGCGCTGATGGCGGCCCTGGCCGACCGCAACCCTACGGCGGAGGCCATTCGGAAATTTTGCCCGGCGGCGCCAGGGTGGCAGGCGGAAAAAACCGTTCCCTTCTCCTCGTCCCGCAAGTGGAGCGGGGCCCAATTCCCCGGCCGGGGCACCTATGTGCTGGGGGCGGAATCCTTTGTGTTCCCCGGGGGCCTGCCCTCCCTGGGGGAGACCATCCAGGAGGCGGTGGAACGGGGACAGCGGGTGCTGGTGCTGGCGGTAAGCCGGGAACCGTTCCGGGAGCAGGAGCTGCCGGAGGGCCTGGAACCGGCGGCGCTGGTGTTCCTCAGCGATACCATCCGGGAAAACGCCAGGAAAACCCTGCGCTTTTTCGCGGATCAGGGGGTGGAGCTTAAGGTGATCTCCGGGGACGATGCCCGGACAGTTTCCCAGATTGCCCGGCGGGTAGGGCTGCCGGGGGCGGATCAGTATGTGGACGCCTCCGCCCTGCCGGACGAAGAAGCGCTGGACGCGGCGGTGGGGCAGTACACGGTGTTTGGCCGGGTTACGCCCCAGCAGAAGCAGCAGCTGGTCCGGAGCCTAAAAGCCCGGAAGCATACGGTGGCTATGACAGGGGATGGGGTAAACGACGTGCTGGCACTGAAGGAAAGCGATTGCAGCATTGCCATGGCGGCGGGCAGCGACGCGGCCCGGACGGTGAGCCAGATTGTGCTGCTGGATTCCAACTTTGCCTCCATGCCCTATATTGTGGCGGAGGGAAGGCGGAGCATCAACAACCTGCAGCGCTCGGCCTCCTTGTTCCTGGTCAAAACCTTTTTCAGCACCATCATCGCCCTGGTATTTATTTTTCTCCACGCCAGCTATCCCTTTGAGCCCATCCAGTTTACCTTGGTCAGCGCCCTGACCATCGGCACGCCGTCCCTGCTCCTGGCGCTGGAGCCCAACCAGGAGCGGGTGCGGGGCCACTTCCTGTGGAACGTGATCCGGAAGGCCATCCCCGGGGCCCTGACTAATGTGTTCAACACGGTGCTGCTGGTGCTGCTGGCCGGATCCCAGCGCTTTTCCCCGGAGGAAATTTCTACCATGGCGGTGGTGCTTATGGGCTATACCGGGATGATGATCCTGTTTAAGGTCTGTATCCCCTTTACCTGGCAGCGTCTGCTACTGTTTGCGGCCATGGGCGGCGGGTTTGCCTTGGCGTTCCTGTTCCTACGGGATCTGTTTTCCCTCCGGTGGCTGACGCTGCGGATGACCGGCCTGCTGCTGCCGCTTTTAGGGGCGGCGACCGGGGTGTTCCTGTTCCTGCTGATGCTGACCGCTGCGTTCCTGGAAAAGAGAGGAAAGTAAAAAAGCGGCGGCCTGGTGGTTCCAGGCCGCCGCAGGCGTTCCTTAGATGGGCTTGACTGCGTTTTGCAGCCAGGCCTTTTCTTTTTCCGGCAGCAGGCCGGACAGCTGGTCCCACACCCGCTGGTGATAGAGGTTCAGCTGGTCTTTCTCCCACTGGGTC
>CALWEC010000003.1 GCA_944376945.1 uncultured Lachnospiraceae bacterium
GCGTACTTCATCAGGAACATCATACCGCAGGCGGTAAAGATAACGCCCCACGGCACGTGGTTTTTCAGCACATCGTTAAAATTGGCCACCTGCAGGAAGGCCAGCACCGCCGCGCCTACCGCCGCCAGCAGCTGCATGGAAAGGTTGGCTTTCATCCAGGCGGTTACCGGGTTGGGGGCAATCAGCTCCACAAACTGGGGCACAATCAGCAGCACGATCACCGCTACCACCACGGCGATGGAAAGCTTCTGGTTTTTGGTAAAGGGCTCCGGCTTCTCCACCTGGATCCCCTTGCCTTTGATCTTGTGGGCGCCAAAGAAGAAATAGGCTCCAATGAAAATCCCGGTGTAAACCACAAAGAACCAGAGCATCAGGAGCCAAAGGGAATGGTCAATCTGGGGCAGATACGCGTCGCCCAGCAGCGCCTGGTAGGTGCCCCGGCGGGTCTGCCAGGTAGACATCCACGGCACCGCGTCGCCTACCATGGTGCCGGACCAGACGGCCAGCGAAGCCAGAATCGGGTGGTACCCAGCCTGGATGGCCAGGGAAAAGACCAGCGCGGACACAATAATAGGGGTGGACATGGCCCCCGGCCCCATGGCGGACACAATGATGGTGGTGGCGTAGCCCACAAACGGCAGCAGCGCGCTGTGGTGGCGGAACTTATAAACGATCCGCTGGGCCACGCCCTTCATGGCGCCGGACGCGTTGGCGAACCCATAGAACAAAGTGGTGATAAACAGATTAAAGAACAGTGACAGAGGGAAGTTGGCGGTTACCGCTTCTGTGGCAGATTCGCCTTTGACCAGCATGGCAATGCACAGGGCTGCGATAATCCCCAGCAAGCCGAAATTGATGTTCCGTTTAATGCCAATAAACACAATTGCCGCTACAATGACAAAAAACAGAATAGTGAGAACCATAGATTCTTCCTCCTTCTCCTTTTTCTTCTTTGGTCCGTCTTTGTCAGCCAAGAATGGCTATATTATAAGACAATTCTCCAAAAAAACACAAGAATACTTGCAAGAGAAAAGGAGTTTTGGCGGCTCTGCACAAGTTTGTGTCTGATTTTGTGCGTCAATTCCATTCTTTTGTTTTCGTTTCCTCGGTCTCCAAGGGCTCTTCTTCCTCCTCCGCCGGCCGCCAGGCTTTTCCAAACTGGACGTCCCGGAACAGGGCCGCCAGCCCGGTAATCTGCTTCAGCCGCAGGATCTCGTCCCGCTCCATGCCCAGATGCTTGGCAATCCAGGCGTCCGAGCGCCCCAGCTCCTGCAGCTCCTTGACGATATTGCTCATCAAATCCACATCGTGGCTGCCCCGGGCCCGGTTGTGCCGGATGGTGCTGGCCATCCGCTGGTCCAAAGGCTTGTCGATCACGGAGACCGGCAGCATCCCCTTCTCCCGCCGGTATATATCCTCATGCTCCAGCATAACCCGGTAGCGGTGGAACCCGTCCACAATAATGTACTGATCCGCCTCCTGGTCGTAATAGCAGACAATGGGCATGGTGTATCCGTCCGCCTTAATGCTTTCGTAGAGCAGCTTCATTTCCGGCGGCGCCACCGCGTTGGGGTTGTAGGTGTTGGGGGAAATCTTTTCCACCGGCACCGGGCGCACATGATAGACAGGGCTTTCAAACTTCATCTTCCATCTCCTCCAGGCTTTTGTACTTTTCCCGGATCTGGTTGACCCGCTCCTGCTGCTGCCGGGTCAGGCCAAAGCCCATAAACCGGCAGGTGTGGTCGTTTTTCAGGATGCAGTAGCACATCCGCTTCCAGCTGGGAAGGTCCTTGCAGGTTTTAATGTCGTCGGTGGAATCTGGGATTTTGCCCAGAAAGACAATCCGGGATTTTTTGTTGACCGTATAATTGGAAACCCCGTTGCGCCGGATCCGGTAGCCGTGTTCCTCCAGCTCCCGGATGGTTTCCTCGTCCAGCCCGCCGCCGGTCTTATGCCAAAACTGGATGGAGGTGTTAAACTTCCGCACGTAATGGTTCCGCAGCCGGGCCGGCAGCGTGTCCAGCAGGAACAGGGTGTAGGATTTCCAGGTATGGCCCTCCGGCAGCTTAATATTCCGGTAGCCCATGGCCTTGGTCTTTCCGTAGATACTGGCAAAGTTGGCCCCCCGCACCCGGCCTACCAGCTTTACCCAGATCTCCGGGTCGATGACCCGGTACAGGTTCAGGGCGTCCTTGGAATAGTCGTTGAAGGGGGAGGCCACCCGCATCTGGGAAATTTTCAGCCCCGCTTTATAGTACAGGTCGTACAGCCGGTTGTAATCGTAGCCAAACCGGGCGTTGGCGTGCCAGACATCCTGGGAGGTCCAATCGTAAAGAGGGGAGGCGCACCACATATTTTTAAACTGCTGGCTGATCCAGCACTGTCCCTTGTAGCCGTACTTTTTATTCAGGAAGCCGCTGTAGCGCTGGAGGGATTCCTCCGCCCGGATCCCCAGCAGGCAGACGGTTTTCTTCCCTCCGTGGGCCTTCCGGTACCACCGGCCAAACTGCTTGGCCAGATCCTCCTGGTGCATCCGGTAGCGGTAGGTGGTGATGGGATTGTTCTCCAGGTGGATCACGTACTTTTTCTGAGGCATGGGCCGGACCCAAAGCTCTTTTTTGGTGTCGTCCCAGGGATACCAGTACATCTCGTAGCTGCTGAGGGCCGTCCGGGTAGCCATAGGAAGGCAGACCCAGTAAGGCTCCACCTGATCCTGGATCCGTTCAAAGGTACGCTCAATATATTGGGTGGTCACCGTGTACTGGGCCTCGAAATCCTGATGGAATACACCCAGCCGCTTCTCCGGGAAATAGGCCCGGCGGAAGTCCAGCACCAGATTCAACAGTAGGCCGCTGTCCTTTCCGCCGGAAAAAGAAAGATAGATGTTGTCAAACTCTTCAAAAATAAACCGCAGCCGGTCCTGAAGGGCCTCGTAGACGTTCTGCTCCAGATATTCCCGCACCAAAAGAAATCCTCCCCCAACCTGCCTTCCAAATCTTTCCAGTTTCTTTTGATGCCTAATTTAGCACATTTTCCCTGGGGATTCAACTGGATCCGGCTGGGAGGCCTCCCCATTCCCCTGGAAAATACGGTCCGGCTCCAAAAGGCTCCGGTGCAGATACCTTTCGCTGTAACGCATCAGGCAGCAGGATAGCAAAAGCTGATGCTGCAGGGCCGGATGGTTCAGGTCCCATCCGGTGGCCGCCGTCATTTTTTTGATCCGGTTGATCACCGTGTTCCGGTGCATAAACACCTGTTCCGCCGTCTTCCCCGCGTTTAGGTTGTTGAGCAGGTAAAGATGGAGCAGCGTCAGCTGGTCTGTCTGCTGCTCATGGTCCAGCCGGGCCAAATGCACCACCGCCGGATGGATCAGGTACGCGAAATTCAGGTGGCCGTACTGCCACACAAACTGCCCCAGGGCCAGGTCAATCAGCAGGTAGTCCATGTAATCCCCCCGGGTAAGGATCCTTTCCTCTGGCCGGAAGCGCACCGCCATGCCCAGCTGCAGGATTTTCCGGACCAGGTTGTACTGGGTTTTAAAGTGGGCCAGCTGGGTAAAGGGCTCCCCGATCCCGGCCGAAGCGTTAAACTGCTCCAAAACCTCCTGCAGCTTCCGCCGCTCTTCCTCCGACAGGCCGTTGGGGAAGCCTTCGTAGGTAAAAAGCACTACAATCTCATCCCGGAAAACCGCCGTGTTTACGTCCGGGAACGCTTTCCGCAGCGCCGCCAGAAGCCGGGCGTGAGGTTTTTCGTTGATATGGCCGGACTCAAAGCGGAGAATCACGCAGCGCACCTGCGTTTTTACCGGGTACGGCAGCATCTGGAAGCCGCTTGCCACGTCCTTCTCCTCCCGGAGCCGGTCGTGGAGGATATCGTCCAGAAGCTGCGCGAACAGCAGCGGCGGGCCGGGCGGCGCCACCAGCGCTTCCTGGAAGCGGATGCCGATCCCTCGGGAGATAAAAATCGCCATGGTAGGCAGGTCCTGCTCTTCCTGGAGCCCACCTTCCACCGCCACGCAGCCCCGCCAAGCCTGGCCCACCGTCACATCGCTGCAGAAATATTGCCTGCCCGCCTCCTGATCCCGGTATACCCGGCACGCATCCCGCTTTCCCTCCGGGGAAAGGGCGGAATAGATTTCCTCCGGCTCCCGTTCCAGAAGCTGCTGGAATTTCCGGGGAAAGTCCTTTTCCAAGGGCCGGTTCCCGTAGATCTGCCGGTCCCGGTCCAAAAAGAAAATCCGTTTTCCAAACTTTTTCTGGGCCGCCTGCAGGAATTCCTCCAGCGACAGCCGCCCGGTGCGCAGATCCAGCACCTGGGAACGCCACTCCTGGTACTGGGCCAGCATACGGTTCAGCCGGTTGTATAATTCTACAAAACCGATCCGCACCGCAATGCCTATGTAATCCCGGTGCTCCGCCTCCAAAAGCGCTGCCGCCTCCTGCCCGCCGCAAGCAAGGACCACCGTCCCGGGAAAGATCATCCGCTCCGAAAGCTTCTTTACCTGCTCCAGGTCCGCCGCCAGATACAGGCACTTGGCGTGCAGCACCGTCTGGTTTTCCAGAAACTCAATGGAAAGCAGATTCCGGGGGACGGTTTTATACTGGGTGATGGCCAAAATATCCGGCTCCAGCAGCCGCAGCAGATACGCGAGTTTTGAATTTTGCCGATTTTCCATGGTACTTGACTCCTTTTTCCTGCTTTTGATTGTACCAGAAATGGATTTTTTTTCAAATCCTTTCGCCCCTCTGCCGCGCCCGGGCCGCCGGGTTTCCTATTTACAACCCGCCGTTTCCCCGGTATAATCAGAAAAAGGAATTCTACCGGAAAGGGAAAGAACATGAGCGAATATACAATCAGCGAAATCCGCCCCGGCAACAAACGGGATTTGCGGAAAATGGACGCTCTGCTGGAAAAAGAAGGCATTGAGCGGGATAAGAACCTGGATTACAGCATCGGCCTTTTTGACGAGGATTACCACCTGGTGGCCACCGGTTCCTGCTTCCGGAACACCCTGCGCTGTATGGCGGTGGACTCGGACCACCAGGGAGAAGGGCTTCTGAACCAGGTGGTAACCCACCTGATGGACCATCAGTACCAGCAGGGAAATGTGGAGCTGTTCCTTTACACCAAATGCGATTCCGCCAAATTTTTCCACGACCTGGGCTTCTACGAGATTGCCCGGGTGGAAGGCAAGGTGGTGTTTATGGAAAACCGCCGGAACGGCTTTTCCGGCTACCTGGAGGAGCTGAAAAAAACGGCCCGCCCCGGCGGCCGGGTGGCGGCGGTGGTAATGAACGCCAACCCCTTTACCCTAGGCCACCAGTACCTGCTGGAGCGGGTTTCGGCGGAGAACGATGTGGTCCATGTGTTTGTGGTCTCCGAGGATGTGTCCCTGGTGCCTTTTTCCGTCCGGTACGACCTGGTGCAAAAGGGCTCTGCCCATCTGCCCAACCTAGTCTACCACCCTACCGGCAGCTATATTATCTCCAACGCCACCTTCCCCTCCTACTTCCTGAAGGATGAGGAGGTGGTCATTGAGTCCCACGCCAAGCTGGACATCCATGTGTTCCAAAAAATCGCGGCGGCCCTGGGGATCCAGCGCCGCTACGTAGGGGAGGAGCCCTTCAGCCAGGTCACCGGCATCTACAACCGGGTCATGGAGGAGGAGCTGGCCGCCTGCGGCATGGAGTGCGTGGTCATCCCCCGGAAGACCGATGGGGACGCCCCCATCAGCGCCTCCCAGGTGCGCAAGGCCATCCAGGAAGGACAGCTGGAGGAAATCCGGCACCTGGTCCCTGCCTCCACCTACGAATATTTTACCTCCCCGGAGGCGGCGCCGGTGATTGAGAAGATTCGGAAAGCCGCGGAGGTTATCCACTATTAAGCAGATCCCCATCCCAAAAGGGCCGCTTCCCGGACACTGGATCCCGGAAGCGGCCCTTTGGTTTTCCATTTTTTCCTCTATCCGATTTTCCTCCGGCTCACTCTTGCATTTTCCCTTGACAAATTCCAGTAAAAGAGTTAAGCTCAAATTGATATCAAAATGATTTCATTTTGAAAAGGAGGTTCGCTATGAATGCCAATCTGAAAAACGTGGAAGAAAAAGAAATCCACCCCACCAGCGGATACGTGGGCCTGCTGCTGGAGCTGGTGCTGCTGGCTATTGCCGTTCTGTCCCTCATTTTTGGTGTGATCTGGATGGAGGAAGGCTCCACCGTGGCCGGGGGCATTGGCATTGCCGTGTTCTGTGTGCTGATCGTGGTGGCCTGTATCCTTCCCGCCGGCCTCAAAGCCATTCAGCCCAATGAGGCGCTGGTGCTGACCCTGTTCGGCAGCTACCACGGCACCATCAAGCAACCGGGCTTCTATTTTGTCAACCCTTTTTGCACTGGTGTGAACCCTGCTTCCCGAACCTCCTTGGGATCCGCCGCCTCCACCGGCAACGCCGCCACCGGCCAGGTGTCCGTCCGGGCCGGCGAGCTTTCCAGCAAAAAAATCTCCACCAAGGTGATGACCCTGAACAACAACCGTCAGAAGGTCAATGACAGCCTGGGCAATCCGGTGGAGGTGGGCGCCGTGGTCATCTGGAAGGTGAGCAATCCCACCCAGGCCGTGTTCAACGTCAACAACTACAAGGCCTATCTGTCCATTCAGTGTGATTCCATCATCCGGAACGTGGCCCGCCAGTATCCCTATGATATTCTGGATGACAATGGGGACGGGGAGGAAAAGACCCTCCGGGGCAGCAGTCAGGAGATTGCCAACCAGATGCGGGATGAGCTGCAGGAGCGGGTTCGGGATGCCGGTCTGGATGTAATGGAGGTGCGGATCACCCACCTGGCCTACGCGCCGGAAATTGCCGCCGCCATGCTGCAGCGCCAGCAGGCCGTGGCTGTCATCGCCGCCCGGCAGAAGATTGTGGAAGGGGCCGTAGGCATGGTAGAGATGGCCCTGGATAAGCTGAGCCAGAACCAGGTGGTGGAGCTGGACGATGAGCGGAAGGCCGCCATGGTCAGCAACCTGCTGG
>CALWEC010000004.1 GCA_944376945.1 uncultured Lachnospiraceae bacterium
TTAAGGTGTCAAGCGGTTTTTTCCCTGTCAATCCATCAAAATACCCTTTTTTCCATTGGAGAAATATCCTTTTTTCCGTTGCTTTTAGCCTATTGGACAGGTGTTGCACTTACCTTGAAAATCCTGCGGTTTTCTATACCAGCACCTCCAGCCGCAGGCGGCAGCGGCCCTTCCGGGTCTCCCCCTCCTGCCCCCGGTAGTAGGCCTTGCCTAAGCCGCGGACCACCAGGCAGTCCCCTGGCTTCAGAAGGCAGCTGGGGTTTTCCGCTTCCCTTCCGTTGATAAAAACCTTTTTTTGCCGGAACAGCTCCAGCATCTGGCTGCGGGACCTGCCCCAGAGGGCCGCCGCCACCACGTCCGCCCGCTCCGAGGCCGCCGTCAGCATCCGCTCCTCCGACTTGGGCTCCAGGGCCGCAGGGACCGCCTCCTCCCGCCGGCAGCGGACGCGGGTATGCTTCACCTGCTCCAGGTTTTCGCACAGGAAATCCGCCATGTTTTCCGCACAGAACAGGTACGCGGACTTTCCCGCCACCAAAATATCCCCCACCACGCTGCGCTCCAGCCCCAGGTGAAGGGTGGCCCCCAAAAAGTCCCGGTGGGTCAGGGCGTCCGCAAACTTTTCCTGGACCGGAGACACCTTCAGCAGGGCGATGGGGAATTCCCCCGGATACCCGAACAGCGCTTCCGACCCAAACTCCGCCATCTGCCGCTCGCTCCCCTCCCGGCCGCCGTACAGCCGCCAGGGGATAAACGACAGTTCCCGCTCCATCCCGGCCAGCACGCTCTGCTCCGGCAGGGAGAGAAAGCCGGTGTAGGTGTATACATTCTGCTCATAGGCCCGCTGGGCCAGCTCCCGCAGCCGCTTGCGCAGCTGTTCCTCTTCGCTCATTCCTTCTTCCTTCCTGCCGCCCGGCGCACGCGGCGCAAAGGCAGCCCCCCGCATCTCCTCGGAGGGCTGCCCCTTTTCCTACCCTTTTCCTAGGCGGCGCGGCTGCCCGCGCCCCGTCTTATTTGGACTGGATGTACTTGTCGATGGCCGCGGCGGCGGACTTGCCCGCGCCCATGGCCAGAATCACCGTGGCCGCCCCGGTCACCGCGTCGCCACCGGCGTACACGCCTTCCCGGCTGGTCAGGCCGTCGTCCCCGTTGGTGACGATACAGCCGTGGCGGTTGGTCTCCAGGCCCTTGGTGGTGTTGCGGATCAGCGGGTTGGGGGAGGTCCCCAGGGCCATAATCACGCAGTCCACATCCATCTGGAACTCGGAGCCTTCCTTCTTAACCGGGCGGCGCCGTCCGGAGGCGTCCGGCTCTCCCAGCTCCATCTCCACGCAGGTCAGGCCGGAGACAAAGCCGTTCTCGTCCCCCAGGATCTCCGTGGGGGAGGTGAGGAACTTAAAGATAATGCCTTCCTCCTTGGCGTGCTCAATCTCCTCCCGCCGGGCCGGCAGCTCCGCGTCCGAACGGCGGTAGACAATGTACACTTCCTCCGCGCCCAGCCGCTTGGCGGACCGGGCCGCGTCCATGGCCACGTTGCCGCCGCCGATCACCGCCACCCGCTTGGAGTGGGCGATGGGGGTGTCGCTGTCCTCCCGGTAGGCCTTCATCAGGTTGACACGGGTCAGGAACTCGTTGGCGGAGTACACCGCTTTCAGGTTCTCGCCCGGGATGTTCATAAAGCTGGGCAGCCCGGCGCCGGAGCCGATAAACACAGCCTCGAAGCCTTCCTCCTCCATCAGCTCGTCGATGGAGATGGAGCGGCCCACCACCATGTTGGTCTCCACCTTCACGCCCAGGGCCTTCAGGGTATCCACTTCCTTCTGCACGATGGTCTTGGGCAGACGAAATTCCGGGATGCCGTACACCAGCACGCCGCCGGCCAGGTGCAGGGCCTCAAAGATGGTCACCGCGTAGCCCATCTTGGCCAGATCGCCGGCGCAGGTAAGGCCGGCCGGACCGGCTCCCACAATGGCTACCTTATGGCCGTTGGGCTCCGGCTTTACCGGGGCCTCCGTGCAGTGGGCGTTGTGGTAGTCCGCCACAAAGCGCTCCAGACGGCCGATGCCCACCGGCTCGCCCTTCACGCCCCGGACGCAGTATTTCTCGCACTGGGATTCCTGGGGGCACACGCGGCCGCAGACCGCCGGCAGGGAGCTATCCTGGTTGATGACCTGGTACGCGCCCTCAAAATCCTTCTCCGCCACCTTGGCGATAAACTCCGGGATTTTGATGTTCACCGGGCAGCCCTGGACGCAGGGCATCTTTTTGCAGTGGAGGCAGCGCTGGGCTTCGTCCACCGCCTGCTCCTCCGTGTAGCCCAGGGCTACTTCCTGGAAATTTTTGTTTCTAACGTCCGGAGCCTGCTCCGGCATTTTATTTTTCTCAAGGGACATGTTGGGCATGGTTACTGAACCTCCTTTTTGAACAGATTGCAGGTCTCCTCGTATTTGTGGCGCTCGAAGGGCTTGTACATGCTGCCCCGGGACATGGCCTCGTCAAAGTCCACCAGATGGCCGTCGAAGTCCGGCCCGTCCACGCAGGCGAACTTGGTCTCGCCGCCCACGGTCAGACGACAGCCGCCGCACATGCCCGTCCCGTCGATCATAATGGGGTTCATGGAAACCACGGTCTTAATATTGTACTGCTTGGTCAGCTTACATACGAACTTCATCATAATCACCGGGCCGATGGCGATGACCTCATCGTACTGCTCGCCGGACTGGATCAGCTCCTCCAGGCCTGCCGTCACCATTCCCTTGACGCCGTAGGTGCCGTCGTCCGTCATCATCACCAGCTTGTCGCTGACCGCCTTAAACTCATCCTCCAGGATCACAATATCCTTGCTGCGGAAGCCTACCACCGTGTGTACCACGCAGCCCAGGCTGTGGAGCTTCTTGGCCACCGGGTACGCAATGGCGCAGCCTACGCCGCCGCCTACCACGGCCACCTTCTTCAGGCCTTCCACATGGGTCGGGGTTCCCAGCGGGCCCACGAAATCCTGCAGGTACTCGCCCACTTCCTTGTGGTTCAGCTTCTCAGTGGTGGCGCCTACGATCTGGAAGATGATCGTGATGGTGCCCTTCTCCCGGTCGTAGTCCGCGATGGTCAGGGGGATCCGCTCCCCGTCCACGTCCACACGCAGGATGATAAACTGCCCCGGCTCCGCCTTCTTGGCCACATGGGGAGCCTCGATCTCCATCAGGGTTACCGTAGGATTCAGCTCCGCTTTCCGTAAAATCTTGTACATGTCCACCATACCTTTCTCTGTGATTGCACGGCTCGCGCCATACTGCTTTTTGTATTATAGCAAAACTCTCTGCGTTTGTATAGTAAAAAAGATTTGGTTTCCTCACAAAAAAAAGGCGTCCTACAACCTGTCGGAACGGCTGTGGGACGCCGGCGCGCAGGGCCGCCGCGCGGACGCTTTCGTGCGGCGGCCCCAGGCCTCTTATACGCCTTTCAGGTTCAGCGCCTTGACGGCGTTGTCGTGGAAATACTCCTGCCAGCATTCTTCGTGGACCCGCGCCCGGTTGTACTCCATCAGATCCCGGATGGAGTTGCTGGGATAGCAGGATCCAAAGCACATCTTGTCGTGGAGGTAATAGTTGGCCGCCTCGTAGTAGCCCTCCGAGCCCGGCGTATGCACCCCGTACACATCCGGCGAAATGTACAAATGGGGCCTCTTAAAGGCAATGTAGCACATTTCCGCCACATAGGGCCAGCCGCCGTGGGTGAGCACGATATGCAGATCCGGGAACTTCAGGCACACATTGTCGATCATCACCGGCTGGTAGCAGCGGATGGTGCGGTTGCAGTTCCCCCCGTAGGGAAGCAGCAGCGGCACGTTCTCCTTCTGGCACTTTTCAAAGATCGGCTCAAAGCGGGGATCGTCCAGCGGCGTCTCCGGATCGAAATACCCCGGCTCAAAGGTCATGCCGGCGCAGGGGCCGTTGACCGCGTACTTGTCGATCTCGTACAGGGTATCCTTCATGTCCGCGTTCCCATCGATCGCCGCCATGCCGATAAACCGCCCCGGGTAGTCCTCCAGCAGCTTGACGATCTCCTCGTTGTCCATATAGTAGGGCTTCCGCTTCCGGGCCGGGACCACCCCCACAATCTGGTACTCGTCCATCTCCTCCAGCAGCAGCTCCACCGAGCGCTGCTTGACCGACTCCGGCAGCGATACGTCCCAGCGGCGGCAGTAGTCCGCCGCCCGCACCGGGTCGTTGTACAGGGAGCCCCGGAGAAAGCCTTCGATGGGAGGCCGCAGGTACATGTCGATTACTTTCATGGTATTCTCCTTCTTTCTGGCAGGACGCCGTTTTTATGCAAGGTTACTCAAAGTAGGTATCGTTTCCAATGTACAGGGTGCCGTTCCCGAACATCTGCACATTTTTCAGGTTGGCAACCGCCACGCCGGTGGGCGTCTGGGAGCACAGCGGGATGCAGTACATTTCCTCCAGGAACAGCGCCTGCATTTCCTGGGTGCGCTCCCGCTTGGCCGTCTCGTCAAACTCGGCCTTAATGGCGTCCAGGCTGTCCGCAAAGGCCGCGGCCTGGGCCGTGTCCGCGTTCATCAGGTACTGGGAGCTGTTGGTAACGCCGTAGGGCGGGTAGAAGCTCCGGTATACGCCGAACAGGGGATCCGTGGCGCTGCACACATAGTCCAGCATATACAGGTCGTAATTTTCCCCCGTCACCATAATTTCCTTCTGAGCGGTCAGCTCGATGGTGGACACCTCCACCTCGATGCCCAGCTGGCCCAGGGCGTTCTGGATCAGCTCCACCGTGGAGACATGGTAGTCCCGGCTGTCGGTCAAGAAGATCAGAGGCCGGTCAAAGCCGTCCGGATACCCCGCCTCCGCCATCAGCTGCTTGGCCTTCTCCAGGTCGTAGCCGTTGGCCGTCCCGGTCAGGGACTCGTCGTATCCCCAGCCGTCCACCGGCAGCACCGAGTAGGCGATCTCCCCTTCCACCGGCCAGATGGTGCTCTGGATGGCCTCCTTGTCGATGGCGTAGCCGATGGCCTGCCGGACGCGGGCGTCCGCCAGCTCCGGCACCGAGCAGTTAAAGTTCAGCGCGTTCATCCGCACGGAGGTCCCCTCGGAGGTAATCACCTGCAGGTTCTCGTTTTCCCCCGCCCGCTGGATGTCGGTGCTCAGGGCCTCCATCATGCAGTCGATGCCGCCGGTTTCCAGCTCGATGTAGGCCTGGGACTGCTCCTCGATGTAGCGCAGGGTGATCGTCTCCAGCTTGGCCGGGCCGTCCCAGTAATCGTCAAACCGCTTCAGGCTCAGATGGTCGCCCTGCACCCACTCGTCGAAGGCAAAGGGGCCCGTGCCCACCGGCTTGTACTGCAGCTGGTCCCCCATCTCGTTCCAGGCCTTCTCGCTGACGATAAACGTGTGGCACTGGATGGAGGCCATATTGGCCACCACGGAGGAATCCGGCGTGACCATGTGGATAATCACGGTGTAGTCGTCCGGCGTCTCCACGTTTTCAAAATCCAGCGAGTCGTTGAGGCTGGCCCGCGGGGTGGAGAATTCCCCCCACTGGCGGATGGAGAACGCCACGTCGCTGGCCTTCAGCTCCTCGCCGTTGTGGAATTTCACCCCCTGGCGCAGGTGGATGGTCAGCTGCATGTTGTCCTCGCTCCACTCCCAGGACTCCCCGATCCCCGGCAGCACCTCGCTGCCGTCCCCGGAAAGCTGGAACAGGCATTCATAGACGGAGCCGATGGAGTTTTTGACGCCGGCGTTGTTGGTGGCGTAGGGGTGCAGGTTTCCCGGCTCCCCCACCGAGGTGGACATCACCAGATTGGTTTTGCCGCTGCCGCCTTCCTGGCCGCCGTTCCCTCCCCCGCCGCAGCCGGCAAGGGCCAGGGCCGCCGCCAGCGCCAAGGCCAAGAGTCTGCGCATGTTCCCTTTGTTCATTCTTTTTCCCTCCTTGTATCTCGAATCCGGCTCCTGGGCCGGTTCGGAATCCCTCCCGCCCCGGGCCTTCCCGGGGCGTCCGCTTCAGCCGTTTTCCTCCTTCTGGATTTCCTCCGCAAAATGGCAGGCTACCACATGACCCGGCTCCACCTCCCGCAGCTCCGGCCCCTTTTGGAAGCACGCCTCCCGGGCGTACAGGCAGCGGGGCGCGAAGCGGCAGCCCGGCTTGGGGTTGATGGGGGAGGCCAGCTCCCCCTTCAGGATAATCCGGTTTTTCTTCCTATGAATATCCGGCTCCGGGATGGCCGACAGCAGGGCCTTGGTGTACGGGTGCAGGGGGGCTTCAAACAGCCGGTCCGCCCCGCAGTGCTCCACCATCTGCCCCAGGTACATCACCAGGATGTTCTGGGAAATGTAGCGCACCACCGACAGGTCGTGGGTGATAAACAGGTAGGTCAGCCCCAGGTTTTCCTGCAAATCCAGCATAAGGTTGATGATCTGCGCCTGGATGGAGACGTCCAGGGCCGACACCGGTTCGTCGCAGACCACAAACTTCGGGCTGAGGGCCAGGGCCCGGGCAATGCCAATCCGCTGCCGGCGGCCGCCGTCCAGCTCATGGGGGTAGGAATTCAGCAGCCGCCGGGCCAGGCCCACCGTGTCCATCAGCTGGAACACCCGCTTTTCGATCTCCGCCTTCCCCAGCTTCCCCTGGATTACCATGGGTTCCGCGATGGTCTCGCTGATGGACATCCGCGGGTTCAGGGAGGCGTACGGGTCCTGGAAGATAATCTGCATATCCTCGCGCAGCTCCCGCAGCTGCTTCTTGTTTACCCGGGTAATGTCCCGCCCCTGGAAGAAAATCTGGCCGCCGGTGTTGTCCAGCAGGTGCAGGATGGTCCGCCCCAGCGTGGACTTGCCGCAGCCGGATTCCCCCACCACGCCCAGGGTTTCCCCGGCCTCGATGCCGAATGTGAGGCCGTCCACCGCGTGGAGGACGCCCTTGCCGGTTTTAAAATACTTCTTCAAATTTTTTACTTCTACGATGGCGGACATGGCCTACTCCCTCCCTTTCACATGCTCTAGGTTCCGGCAGCGGACCCAGTGCCCCGGGGAAACCTCCCGCAGGGCCACCTCCTCCTGCCCGCACTCCGGTGTCCGGTGCGGACAGCGGGGCGCGAATTTGCAGCCGGCCGGAAGCCGGGCCGGATCCGGCGTCAGCCCCGCCACCGGGGTCAGGCGGCGCTTTTGGCCCGCCACGCTGGGCAGGGAGCCGAAAAGCCCGATGGTATAGGGGTGCCGGGTGTCGTCGAAAATGTGCTCCGCCGTCCCGGACTCCACAATCTCGCCCGCGTAGAGGATCGCCACCTTGTCGCACATTTCCGCCACCACCCCCAGGTCGTGGGTAATCAGGATCATGGACATGTTCAGCTTGTTCTTCAGGTCGTTCATAATGTCCAGCACCTGCGCCTGGATGGTCACGTCCAGCGCGGTGGTGGGTTCGTCCGCAATCAGCAGCTCCGGCTTGCAGGACAGGGCGATGGCAATGACAATCCTCTGCTTCATGCCGCCGGAAAACTGATGCGGGTATTCGCCGTAGCGCTCCCGGGGGATGCCCACCATCTCCAGGGTTTCCGCCGCCTTGAGCGCCGCCTCCGCCCGGGACACATGGGAGTGGAGCCGGATACATTCCGCAATCTGGTCGCCCACGGTGTCGATGGGGTTGAGGGCCGTCATGGGGTCCTGGAAGATCATGGAGACCTTCGCGCCCCGGATCTTCTGCATTTCCGAATTCTTTTTTTCCAGGAGGTTTTCCCCCTCCAGCTCGATCCGCCCGCCCAGGATTTTTCCCGGCGGGTTGGGCACCAGCCGCATAATGCCCAGGGCGATGGTGGTTTTCCCGGCCCCGGTCTCCCCCACCAACCCCAGCGTCTCCCCCTTATCGAGGGAGAGCGCCACATGGTTGACGGCGCAGACCTCCCGGTTTTCCGTAAAATAGTGGATGGACAGATCTTCTATGTTCAGCAGTTTCTCGCTCATCGTCAGCCTCCCCTCAATCTTTCAGCCTGGGATCCAGGGCGTCCCGCAGCCCGTCGCCCAGCAGGTTAAAGCCGTACACGGTCAGCATAATGGACAGGCCCGGGAAGGTGGTAATGTACCAGTAATCCCGGATAAATTTCCGCCCGGCCGAAAGCATCGCGCCCCACTCCGGCATGGGAGGCTGCACCCCCAGCCCCAGGAAGCTCAGCTGCGAGGCGGACAGGATACTGGTAGAAATGTTCAGGGTGAACTCCACCAGCATCGGGGCGAAGGCGTTGGGCAGCACGTAGCGGCGGATAATGCGGAAATTGTTGGCGTTGATCGACCGGGCCGCCTCCACATATTCCTGCCCGCGGACGGTCAGCACCGCGCCCCGGACCACCCGGGTAAAGCGGCCGACGTTGGAAAGCCCGATGGAAATCACCGCGTTGAAAAGGCCGGGCCCCAGGATGGCCGCAATGGCGATGGCCAGCAGCGTGGCGGGAATGGCCAGCACCACGTCGATAAAGCGCATGATCGCGTTATCCACCTTGCCGCCGTAGAAGCCGGCCACGCAGCCCAGGACGCCGCCCAGGGAGGAGGACACGCAGACCGAGACCAGCCCCACCATCAGGGAGGAGCGCGCGCCGTAGATGACCCGGCTCAAAATATCCCGCCCGTAGTTGTCTGTGCCGAAGGGATGGGCCAGGCTGGGGAACTGGAAAGCGATTTTCGTGTTCTGCTCGTCGTAGTGATAGGGGGCGATGAGCGGCGCAAAGACCGCCAGCACCAGGATCAGGAGCACCAGGAACAGGCCGAACATGGCCAGCTTATTCCGCCGCATCCGCGACCAGGCGTCCGCCCACAGGCTTTTCTTTTTTACAATTTCTTCTTCCATTTCCACAGACGGCGAGGATGCCATAGGGTTCATGCCGACACCTCCTTCTTCTGGAACTTCCTCTTCTTCCCGCCTCCGTACTGGGAGCGGATCCGGGGATCCACAAACGCATACAAAATATCCACCAGCAGGTTGACCAGGGAGAAGGTAACCGCAATCACCAGGACGCCGCCCATCACCGCCGGATAGTCGCGGAAGGAAATGGCGTCCACCAGATAGCTGCCCAGCCCCGGGATGGTAAAGATCATCTCCACCACCATGGCGCCGCCCAGCTGGATGCCCACCCGCAGGCCGGCCACCGTGATCACCGGGATCAGGGAGTTCTTCAGCGCGTGGTGGTAAATCACGCTTTTCCGGGGCGCGCCCTTGGCCTCCGCCGTGCGGATGTAGTCCTGCCGGATGACCTCCAGCATGCTGGAGCGGGTGGTGCGCATGATGGCCGCCGCCCCGTTGACGCCCACCGTCAGCGCCGGCAGCACCCAGTAGCGGGGGCCGTACCAGCCGGTGGCCGGCAGGATCTGCAGATGGAGGGCGAACACCTGCGACAGGAGCAGGCCGATCCAGAACGCCGGCATGGAGATGCCGATCATGCCGACCACCGTCACCACCTTATCCACTATCTTCCCCTTGTTCACCGCGGAGGTAACGCCCAGCAGGATGCCCAGCACAATGGAGACGGAAATCCCCACCAGGGTCAGCTGCATGGTCGTAGGGAAGCGGCGCATGACCTCCTGCAGGACCGGCCGGCCGCTGGTATAGGACTCGCCCAGATCCCCCCGCAGCATGTCCGCCAGATACCGCACGTACTGGACCACCACCGGGTCGTTCAGCCCCAGTTCCTCCCGCTTGGCCTCCAGCTCCGCCGGCGTGGCGTCGTCCCCCAGGATGGAGCGGGCCGGATCGCCGGGCGTCACCTGCAGCATGGCGAACACGATCACCGTAACGCCCAGCAAAACCGGAATCATCATCAACAGACGCTTCAATATGTATCTGTACACCCTTACACCTCTTTCTCTTCTTCCAGCCCCAGATCGCTCCGGAGAATCCGCAGATCGTCTATGTGGATCTGGTGGGTCCGCCCCACCGAGACAAAGGTCCCGTCCGAGCCGAAGGCCTCAGCGCCAATCCGGGAGAGGGTGCCCAGAGGCCCCGCGGAGATAGAGACCACCGGGACGGCAATCTCCTCCCGCTTCGCGTTCCGGACCGCGCGCCCCAGCCGCCAGATGTCGCCGTAGCCCTGGGCCAAAAAGGAGACCTTGCACACGTCCGCCCCGGCCGCTTCCTCCTCCCGCATTTTTTCCCGGATCTCCTCCTCGCCGGGCGTCTTTTCCAGATCGTGGTAGGAAACCATCAGGGCGGTCCCGTTTTCTTGGCACAGGCGGCGGATCCGGCCGATGTATGCCCCGCCGTACCGCAGCTCCACGTCCACCATATCCGCCAGGCGGCTCTCCGCCACCCAGCGGAAAAATGCTTCCTTCTGTTCCGGGGAAATCTCCCGCACGCCGTTTTCCTTGGCATGGCGGGGCGTAACCAGCAGCGCGCCGTTCCCGATGGCCGCCCGGAGGATGCGCAGGGCTTCCGCCACTTCTTCCCGATCCTCCACCGCCTCAAAGTAGTCGGCCCGCCACTCAAAGAGATCCGGGCGGTGGGCGGCGGCCTCCTGCGCCATGTCCCGCAGCTCCTCCCGGTCCCGGGGCACCAGAGGAAGAATCAGCGCCGGCCTTCCGGAACCGAGAGTCACATCCCGCAGCTTTACTTTCCGTCTGCTCTCCTGCCCTTTCACCATTTTTACATTTCTCCTTTGATTATTATAAGAAAATACATTTTTCAAATAGAACTTGCTTAAAATATAACATTTCCCCTTATTCTCTGTCCAATATATAATATCTGTAATTTTAATAGTATTTTGCCTATAGACTTGCCGGCTGGTTCTGGCTATAATAAAAGGGCCGGAGGCTGCGCCGGCGCATAAAAAAAAGCCCGCCCAGCGGCGGGACCGGGAGGCTCGTATGAACATTCGCTATCTGAAAATTTTTTTGGCGGTGGTGGATCACAAGACCATGAACGCCGCCGCCAAGGTATTGAACATCGCCCAGCCGTCCATCAGCCAGGCGATCCAGGAAATGGAGCACTATTACGGGGTGAAGCTGTTCGACCGGCTGAACCGCCACCTGTACCTGACGCCCGTCGGCTCGCAGCTGCTCTCCTATGCCCGCTATATTGTCTCGAATTTCAACGACATGGAGATCTTCCTCAAGAATTCCGCCCAAAACCCCATCCTGCGCATCGGCTCCACCGCCACCTTCAGCACCTGCTTCCTCAGCAACATCGCGGCGCAGATGCAGCGGCTGCACCCCAATATTTCCATGGATATGGTGGTGACCAACACGGCCACCGTGGGGGAAAAGCTCCTGTCCAGCCAGCTGGATCTGGGGATTGTGGAAGGGCTGGTCGACAACCCGGACATCCTGCGGGTCCATCTGATGACCGACCATGTGGTATTCGCCTGCGGGCAGGCCCATCCCCTCTACGGGAAGCGGATCCGCTTCCGCGATCTGGACGGGCAGGCCTTCATCTCCCGGGAGGAGACCAGCTACCTGCGCAACCGCTTCGACGCCATGGCGCGGGAAAGGGGGATCGCCTACCGGGAAGCCTGGCGCTGCTCCGGCTCCGAGGCCATCAAGGCGGCGGTGGCCGCCGGGCAGGGCATTGCCGTTATCTCCGCGGTCGCGGTAAAGGCCGAGCTGGAAAGCGGCCTCTTTTACGCCATCCCCGTCGAGGACGTGGAGTTTAACCGGGAGGTGGCCCTGGTGTATCACAAGAACAAATTCCTCTCCCCGGCCCTCAACACCTTCATCCAGGTCTGCCGGGACTACCTGCAGGAGGCCCTGCGCAACGAGGACGGGAAGGAGGGCTATATCCTCCCCTGATTCAAAACACTACCATCAGGCCCACCAGGATCACGCAGCTGACGATAAAGGACAGGGACGTGATAAAACTGGCCAGCCCTACGTCCCCGTTCAGCCTTCCTACAAACACGCTGGAAATACTGGGCACCGGCGCAAAGACGCACATAACCATCACCTGCCGGACAATCTCCTCAAAGGGCAGCAGGAAATAGAAGATCAGCGCAAAGACTGCGCCGCAGAGATATTTGCGGCCCAAAACCGCCAAGGCCGTCCCCATATAGTTCCGGTCAAAGTGGATTTCAAACATCAGCCCGATCATAAACATGGAGAGGAAGGCGTTGGCGTTGCCGGTGGGCTCCGCGATGGTCACCAAGGCCGCCGGCGGCCGGATGCCGAACAGGGCCAGCACCACCAGGGTCAGGTAGATCGGGATGGTCACCGAGCGCAGCAGCGCCAGCAGCACGTCCTTCACCTTCAGCGGCTTTGCCCCGGACGCCTTGACCACGCTGGAGGTAAAGACAAAGCTTCCTCCCACGGACATCAGGGAATTGCCGGAGTCAAAGAGGGAAGCCAGGGCCAAACCCGGGCCTCCCAGCATCTGCTGGACAAAAGGGATCAGGAAGTTCCCCAGGTTGTACCCAGCGGCACAGAGCATCTTCATGGAACGGAGGCGGACGTTTTCCCGGTCGTGGACCGTGGTAGCCCAGGTAAACAAAAGCGTCGCCCAGTTGGCCAGAAACGCCAGCAGGATCAGGCTCAGCAGGGAGTAATCCAGGGTGAAATCCGCGAAGGAACAGATCACCGCCGCAGGCAGCGTAATATTCAGGGCAATCTTAGCCAGAAGCTGATAGTCCCGCGGGCCAAAAAAACGCTTCCGTTTCAAAAAATATCCCAGCGCCAGCGGCGCCAGGAGAGACAGCAGGTTCCACAAAATATCCATTTTTTCCCCTTCCCATCGGGCATTCTTTTGTCCCGCGCCTGGGCCGGCAGCCCAGGCGCTTTCCAAGCCTCACCCACTATAGCACGGTTTGCCCGCTGGGTCAATGAAAAAAGCTGCCGCGTCCCGAAAAGACACGGCAGCTTTTGCCCATTTTTCCTGTTTTCTCTTTCTGTTTTCCGGCCGCGCGGCCTTCCGCCGCGCCCGCCCCGGCTACATCTCCGGCACCGGCGTAGGC
>CALWEC010000005.1 GCA_944376945.1 uncultured Lachnospiraceae bacterium
CTGCATGATGCATCCTCCTTCTTTTGGTACATAAACAAAACCCTCTGGCATCCTGGGATACCAAAGGGCTTTCCGATTCAAACGTGCCTGGAGGGATTCGAACCCCCGACCCACGGCTTAGAAGGCCGTTGCTCTATCCAGCTGAGCTACAGGCACAGGTTCCGGCAGTATACAAAACACTCAGCGGCGCTGAGTGTTTTTGTACTTTGCCTTCGCAACATCGGGGCGACAGGATTTGAACCTGCGACCTCCCGGTCCCTAACCGGACGCTCTACCAAGCTGAGCCACGCCCCGAAATAAGAGGGCATTCCGCATGCCCTCAAGTACTTTAGCACACTCTCACCTATTTGTCAAGCAAAAGTTACGCAATTTTTTCCTTGGCCAGGGCCGCCAGCTTGGCAAATCCCTCCGCGTCGTTTACCGCCATATCCGCCAGGATCTTGCGGTTCATCTCCACGCCGGCCTGCTTCAGGCCGTACATGAAGCGGCTGTAGGACAGGCCGTTCATCCGGGCCGCCGCGTTGATCCGGGCGATCCACAGGCTGCGGAACTGTCTCTTTCTCTGCTTGCGGCCTGCGTAGGAGCTGGTGAGAGCTCTCATAACAGACTGCTTCGCCACTCTATACTGTTTGGAACGGGCACCCCGGTACCCTTTTGCCAGCTTTAATACACGATTATGTCTTTTCTTGGCGCCTAAGCCACCTTTTACTCTTGCCATTTCGCTTATCTCCTTTCAACCATTAGTAGGGCAGAATCTTCTTCATCACCTTGGCGTTGGTGGAATCGGTGATGGTCGCCTTGCGAAGATTTCTCTTTCTCTTCTGGGACTTCTTGGTCAGAATGTGGCTCTTGTAGGCTTTCATTCTCTTCAGCTGACCGTTCCCGGTCTTTTTGAAACGCTTGGCAGCGGCTCTTTTGGTCTTCAATTTCAGCATTTCTATGTCCTCCTTCAGTTTCTACATAGGTCTATGCCGCGGAAGCGGCACAGGAATGTACCTTTCAGCGCTTTTGGCTTAGGAACATTACCAGGCTCCGGCCCTCCACCTTCGGGGCCTTGTCAACATTGGCAATATCCGCCACCTTCTCCGCGAATTCGTCCAGGATATGGCGGCTCTGGTTCATATGGCTCATTTCACGGCCGCGGAAACGCAGCGTAACCTTTACCTTGTCGCCTTTCTCCAAAAACTTTCTGGCAGCCTTCACCTTGGTGTTCAGGTCGTTGTCCTCAATATTGGGTGTCAGCCGGACCTCCTTGGTTTCCACTGTCTTCTGTTTCTTTTTGGCATCCTTCTCTTTCCGTGCCTGCTCATACCGGTACTTACCGTAATCGATAATTTTGCAGACCGGCGGATTGGCGGTGGGCGCGATCATCACCAGATCCAGCTCTTCCTCCCGAGCCAGCCGCAGAGCTTCCCGGGAATTCATGATCCCCACCTGCTGTCCCTGGCTTCCGATCAAACGAATCTCTCTGTCACCGATTTTCCCGTTGATCAATAACTCGCTAATTGCCGTGTACCTCCTACAAAAAATAGGTGGATAGTCAGACTATCCACCTACCTTACGCGCTTGTAAGCCAATACGAAACCTGAGTCACACACGGTGCTGAGGTGAGAGCGGATACTCTGCTTTTCCTAAATTGTCAACATATGGATGTTAGCACGATTCCGCCCGCTTGTCAAGCACTTTCTTTTGTCTCAGCATTTAAAGCTGGCGCACTTGGTCTGATCCGCCATCTTGGCCCCAGGGCCGGAAATGCCGATGTGCTCCGCGCAGCATTTCCGGTTCTCGTTGTAGACGCAGGAAATGGCCTCGCAGTCCACCGCCAGCTGCAGCTTGGCCTCCCGGGCCGAATTCTGGCAGCAGTCGCCTCTTCTCTGGTCAAAGTTCCCGCAGCTGGTCTCGTTGTCCTTGCTGGCATGGGTCCCTTCCACCAGGATGTTGCTCCGGCAGCAGCAGTTGTCCGCGTAGTGCACGCAGGTGTTTACGTTACAGTCCAAAATAGGCATGGCAAACTACCTCCTTCTTGATAGGTTCCCTCCTAGTATGGGCCGGACCGAAGGATTCTATGCAGCCTGCCGCCGTTTTGGTCAATTTTTAAAGCTGTGGATGGGCGCGGGGATCCGGCCGCCCCGGTTCACAAAGTCCTGGCAGGAGAACGAATTTACCGGCATAATGGGCGCGTATCCCAGAAGGCCGCCAAACTCCACCACTTCCCCCAGCTTCTTTCCCGCCACCGGGATAATCCGCACCGCCGTGGTTTTCTGGTTGACCATGCCGATGGCCGCCTCGTCCGCGATCAGGCCGGAGATGGCGGCGGCAGGGGTATCCCCAGGCACCGCGATCATATCCAGTCCCACGGAGCAGACGCAGGTCATAGCCTCCAGCTTTTCCAGGGTCAGGGCCCCCCGGTTCACCGCGTCGATCATCCCCTGGTCCTCGCTGACCGGGATAAAGGCCCCGCTTAAGCCGCCTACGTAGGAGGAAGCCATGACGCCGCCCTTTTTCACCTGGTCGTTAAGCAGGGCCAGGGCCGCGGTGGTGCCGGGCGCCCCTACGGACTCCAGGCCCATCTCCTCCAGGATCTCCGCCACGCTGTCGCCTACCGCCGGGGTAGGGGCCAGGGACAGGTCCACAATGCCGAAGGGGACGCCCAGCCGGGCGGAGGCCTCCTGGGCCACCAGCTGGCCCACCCGGGTCACCTTAAAGGCCGTCCGCTTAACCGTCTCGCAGAGGATCTCAAAGTTTTTGCCCCGGACCCGCTCCAGGGCGTGCTTCACCGCGCCGGGTCCGCTGACCCCCACATGGATCACCGCGTCCCCCTCGGTGACGCCGTGGAAGGCGCCGGCCATAAAGGGATTGTCGTCTGGGGCGTTGCAGAACACCACCAGCTTGGCGCAGCCCAGGGAACCGTGCTCCGCCGTGGCCTGGGCCGTCTCCCGGATAATCTCCCCCATCATACGGATGGCGTCCATGTCCAGGCCAGTCTTGGTGGAGCCTACGTTCACGGAGCTGCACACCCGGTCTGTGGCCGCCAAGGCCTCCGGGATGGACTGGATCAGGTTCCGGTCCGCCTCGGTCATCCCTTTGGACACCAAGGCCGAATAGCCGCCCAGGAAGTTGACCCCTACGGTTTTGGCCGCCTCATCCAAGGTTTTGGCGATGGACACAAAATCCTCCGGGCAGCGGCAGGCCGCGCCGCCCACCAGGGCGATGGGCGTTACGGAAATCCGCTTGTTGACAATGGGGACCCCGTACTCCCTTTCGATCTCCTGTCCCACCGGCACCAGCCGTTCCGCCAGCCGGGTGATTTTATCGTATATTTTCCGGTTCAGTTCCTTCAAGCTGCCGTCGCAGCAGTCCAGCAGGCTGATGCCCATGGTAATGGTGCGCACATCCAGCTTTTCCTGCTCGATCATCTGATTGGTCTCGTTGACTTCTCCAATATTGATCATGGTTTCCTCCTGCCTGTGGCCCGCCCTTGTCAGATGCGGTGCATTTTCTCAAAAATCTCTTCGTTCTGGCAGCGGATCCCCACGCCAATCTCCTCTCCCAGCACATTTAAATCCTGGGCCAATTCGCCTACCGCCTTGGGGGACTGGCCGGCGTCCACAATCATCATCATATTAAAGTACCCCTGGACGATGGTCTGGGAAATATCCAGGATATTCACCTTGTTGTTGGCCAGGTAGGTGCACACCTTGGCGATAATCCCCACCGTATCTTTTCCCACCACCGTGATAATCGTTTTTTTCATACTGTCCTCCCTTTAAATCTCTATGGTTTCCGAGCGGGCCGCCCGGGGCGCCACCGCCAGCCGTACGTCGTGCTTCCCGCAGCCGCCCTCTCCCAGCAATAGCTCCGTCCGCACCGTCTCATAGGCCAGCTCCGCGTAATTGTTTTCCTTGCTCAGATGACCCAGCAGCACATGCTCCAGCCGCGGCTGCCAGATTTCCGCCAGCAGTTGCCCCGCCGCGTCGTTGGAAAGATGGCCCTTTTTCCCCATGACCCGCTGCTTCAGGTAATAGGGGTACGGCCCTACCTGCAGCATCCGCAGGTCGTGGTTGGCCTCCAGCAGCAGGGCGTCCAGCTCCCCCAGGTGCTCCAGGGTCTCCGGCTGGTACTCCCCCAGGTCCGTCACCACCGCCACGGATTTGTCCTCCCAGTCCACCCGGTAAGCCACTGGGTCCGCCGCGTCGTGCTCCACCGGGAAGGGATGGATCTCCAGATCCCCCAGCCGGAAGGCGCTTCCCGCTTCCACCGGATGGAACAGCTCCCCAGGGAAAGCGCCTAGGCTTTTGGCCTCCTGCACCCGCTCCAAGGTGGCCGCCGTCCCGTAGATGGGGATCTCGTACCGCCGGGACAGGACTCCCAGGCCGCTGATGTGGTCGCTGTGCTCATGGGTGAGAAGGATCCCGTCCAGATCCGCCGGGGTCAGGTCCAGGGCGGCCAGCCCTTCCTCCACCCGCTTCCGGCCGATGCCCACGTCCACCAGGACGTGATGGTTTTCCGATCCTATGTATATACAGTTTCCGCTGCTGCCGCTTGCGATGCTTGCCAGTCTCATGGTTCCGCCTTTCCTTTCAGGCGCGTCCCCGGCCGTTTCCGGCCCTGGGATCTTCCTTTTCCGCGCCCGGCTTCCAGTATAGCAGAACTCCGCGGTTCCCGCAACGCGGAATTTCGCCGGCCTCCAGGCTCCGGCAGAGCCGCCGCCCCGTCAGGCTCCCGGCTCCGGCCGGAACCCTGCCTGCTCCAGGGCCCGGCGGATCTGCCGCCGGGTTTCCTCCAGGCTGCCGCCGTTTTCGATGACCACCCGGCAGAGGGCCCGGAACTCCTGCTCCGGCAGCTGGTTTCCCATGATCTCCCGGCACTTTTCCCGGCTGTAGCCCCGGCTTTCCGAAAGCCGCCGGATCCGCACCTCCTCCGGCACATGGATGTACCAGACGGCGTCGCAGAAGGCAGACAGGTTGGCCTCCCGGGGCAGGGCCGTCTCCACCGCCGCCAGAGGCTTCCGGCAGGCGGCCAGTCGCCTTCGGGTTTCCTGCTCCACCAGCGGATGGGTCAGCCGGTTCAGCAGAAGGAGTTTTTCCGGGTCGCCAAAAACCAGGCTCCCCAGCCGGGGCCGGTGGATGGTCCCGTCCTCCCGGAGGATGCCCGGCCCAAAAGCCTCCGCCACCGCTTGGTAGGAAGCGCCGCCTGGCTCCATCAAGTCCCGGGCAATCCGGTCCTCCTCCAGGATTTCCGCCCCGTATTCCTGCTCCAGAATGTTTAACACCACGCTTTTGCCGGAGCCAACGCCTCCGGTGATGCCGATGACAAGCATGACCCTTCCTCCTATGATCCGCTTCCGTTTCGGAGCGTCTATTTGGCGTCCAGCCAGTTGTCCCCTACGCCTACTTCCACCGCCAGGGGCACGGAAAATTCCGCCACCCCGGCCATCTCCTGGGCCAGCAGAGCCTTCACCTGCTCCGCCTCCTGCCGGGGAGCCTCCACCAGCAGCTCGTCGTGGACCTGGAGGATAATCCGGGCTTTCAGCCCCAGCTCCCGGAGCCGCCGGTCCACCCGGATCATGGCCATCTTCATAATGTCCGCCGCCGTCCCTTGGATGGGAGAGTTCATGGCCACCCGCTCCCCGAAGGAGCGCTGGTTAAAGTTGGAGGATTTCAGCTCCGGGATGGGCCGCCGCCGCCCGTAGAGGGTAGTCACGTACCCCTTCTCCTTCCCTTCCCGCACCATCCGGTCCAGAAAAGCCTTGACCCCCGGATAGGTCTCAAAATATTTCTGGATGTATTCCGTGGCCTCCTGCCGGGAAATGCTCAGATCCTCGCTGAGGCCGAAGGCGCTGATGCCGTAGACAATGCCGAAGTTTACCGCCTTGGCGTTCCGCCGCTGCTGGGGCGTCACCTGGTCCAGAGGAATGTGGAACACCTGGGAGGCGGTAATCTTGTGGATGTCCAGCTCCTCCCGGTAGGCCTCAATCAGACGGGCGTCCCCGGACATGTGGGCCAGGATCCGCAGCTCAATCTGGGAGTAATCCGCGTCCACCAGCACCATCCCTTCCCCCGGCACAAGAACCCGCCGCAGCACCCGGCCCAGCTCCATCCGCACCGGGATGTTCTGCAGGTTGGGCTCCGTGCTGCTGATGCGGCCGGTGGCGGTGATGGTCTGGTTGAAGGTGCCGTGGATCCGGCCGTCGGGCCGGATAAAGTTCACCAGGCCGTCGGCGTAGGTGGATTTCAGCTTGGTCAGGGTCCGGTATTCCAGGATCTTTCCCACCACCGGCACATGGGGCCGCAGCTTCTCCAGCACGTCCGCCGCCGTGGAGTAGCCGGTCTTGGTCCGCTTGCCGCCGGGAAGGCCCATTTTTTCAAAAAGCACCTCCCCCAGCTGCTTGGGGGACTGGATGTTAAACTGGCAGCCGGTGTCCTCGTAGATTTCCTTTTCCAGTGAAAGGATCCGGCCCTCCAGCTGTTGGCTGTAGGCCTCCAGGGCCGGCCGCTCCACCTTGACCCCGGCCTTTTCCATCCGGTCCAGGCTGAAGATCAGAGGCATTTCGATCCGCCGGAACAGGTCCGCCATACCGGTCTCCTCCAGCTGCCGCTCCAGGGACGGCCAGGCCCGGTAGGGGATGGCCGCCAGCTGGGACACATGCTCCTGGAACACCTCCGGCGCCGCCTCCGTAAGAAGCGTCTTCCCCAGAAGCTCCGCCGGGGCCGGCACCGTCTCCCCCAGGTAGTCCCGGGCCAAGTCCTCATACCCGTAGCTGCTCTTTAAAGGGTTCAGCAGATAGGCCGCCACTCCTGCGTCCCGGTAGGCCTCCTGCTCCCGGACCGGCAGCGCCTTTAACAGCGCTTTCAGATCCAGGGCCACCGCAGTCCCGGCCCGCTCCGCCGCCGCGTCCAGGCCGGCTGCCAGCCTTTCCGGCGTAAGTTCCGGCCCCGCCGGCAGATACACCGCCTCCCGGGGGCCCGGGGCAAAGACCACGCCCAAAAGCTCCCCTTCCTGGGTCACCGCCTGGACGCCAAAGAGTCCCTCCCGGCCCAGCCCTTCCAGGAAAGCCCGGGCCTCCGCCGGATCCGCCAGCGCCCGGAAGGTCCCAGGCTCCTCCGGCTGCCGTTCCTCCCAGGCCGCCGGGTCAAACCGCTTCAGCAGGGATTTTAGCTCCAGCCGCTTCATCAGCTGGTAGGCCTCCCGGGTGTACAGGTTCCCCAGCCGGGCCTCCTCCCAGGAAAACTCCACCGGCGCGGTCACGCAGATGGTGGCCAGCTCCTTGCTCATCTGGGCCAGGTCGTAGTGCTCTCCCAGGGCTTTCTGGGCCCGGGGCGGCCGGATCTCCGAAAGGTGGGCGTAGGCGTTTTCGATGCTGTGGTAGGCGGCGATAAGGCTGGTGGCCGTCTTTTCCCCAATGCTGGGCACCCCCGGGATGTTGTCCGAAGAATCTCCCATCAGGGCCTTCACGTCGATAAACTCCTCCGGCGTCACCCCGTACTTTTCCTTCACCTGCTGCGCCCAGTAGTTTTCCGTCACCGTCTGGCCGCCCTTGGTCTTGGGGATCCGGATGCAGATGTGGTCCGAGGCAATCTGCAGCAGATCCCGGTCTCCGGAAACCAAAGTTAC
The DNA here is from genome assembly GCA_944376945.1 of uncultured Lachnospiraceae bacterium. Classification (GTDB taxonomy): domain Bacteria; phylum Bacillota; class Clostridia; order Lachnospirales; family Lachnospiraceae; genus Pseudolachnospira. The sequence continues at coordinate 7,615 of CALWEC010000005.1, forward strand.
CTCCATGCCCTTTTCCTGGCTTTGCCGGGCAAGGGTCCCCAGGATGTCGTCCGCCTCATACCCGGGCTTTTCCAAAATGGGCACGCCGCAGGCCGTAAGCATCTCCTTCATCAGCGGCACCTGGGCGTGGAGGGCCTCCGGCATAGGCTTCCGGGTGCCCTTGTATTCCGCAAACCTTTGGTGCCGGAAGGTAGGCTCCTTCCGGTCAAAGGCCACCGCCAGGTATTGGGGCTGCTCCTCCTCCAGGATCTTAAAGAGGATGTTCAGGAACCCGTACACGGCGTTGGTAGGGACCCCCTGGGAATTGTTCAGCTCCGGCACCCCGTAAAAGGCCCGGTTTAAAATACTGTGTCCGTCGATGAGAACGATCTTTTCCGCCATCTTGCTTTCCTCCCGCATCCTTCCGTTTCCGTCCAAAAAAACCACGGCGGCTTCGCAACAAACAGTTGACAGCCATCGGTTCCGATGCTAAAATATATAAGCGTGATTTGCCGGTGTGTCGGAATTGGCAGACGACCGCGACTCAAAATCGTGTGGAGAAATCCGTGTGGGTTCGAGTCCCACCACCGGCATCGGATAAAAAACCCGCTGTCCAGAGCAACTGGGCCGCGGGTTTTTTTGTCCGCCTCTCTATTGTACCAAGGCCTGGGGAATCTGGCAAGGGACTTGGGGACAAAACCCTTTACCGGTTCCGGATGGCAATGTACTCCTTGATAATATCCACGCATTTCTGGTACCCCAGGCAGCCGCTGTCCAGGCAAAGGTCGTAATTCCGGGCATTATCCCAGGCGTGGCCAGTGTGGTATTTGTAGTAGGCGCTGCGGATCCGGTCCGTCTTTTCAATAATCTTCTCCGCCTCTTTAGGCGTCTTGCCGTACATTTCCACCACGTTACGGATGCAGTTTTCCCGGTTGGCAAAAATAAACACCCGGGTCACATAATCGTAGTCCTGCAGGACAAAGTCGGCGCAGCGGCCCACAATCACGCAGGATTCCTTCTCCGCCAGCTGGCGGATAATCTTGGCCTGATAGTTGAACAGGTTGTCGTCCGACACAAACTCGTCGCTTTCCGGCGGCAGAGGCTCCACCCGGTAGTCCGCCTTCTTCTTAAAAAGGCTGCCCTTGGCCTTTTCGTCCGCCAGCCCAAAAAGCCGCTCGTTGATGCCGCTTTCCTCGCTGGCGAACCGCAGCAGCTCCCGGTCGTAATACGGGATCCCCAGCTCCTTGGACAGCATCTTGCCAATGGTCTTGCCGCCGCTGCCATATCCTCTGGCGATGGTAATTACAAATTTTGACATACACACGCCTCCTACTCTCCCAGATATGCCTTTTTAATGGAATCGTTGTCCATCAGCTCCTGGGCCGGGCCGGAAAGGACAATCTTGCCGGTCTCCAGCACATACCCCCGGTGGGCAATGGACAGCGCCTTCTTGGCGTTCTGCTCTACCAGCAGCACCGTGGTGCCCGCCTCGTTGATAGACTTGATAATGTCAAAGATTTCGCTGACTAAAATAGGGGAAAGGCCCATGGAAGGCTCATCCATCAGGATAATCTTCGGGTGGGACATAAGGGCCCGGCCCATGGCCAGCATCTGCTGCTCGCCGCCGCTTAAGGTGCCGGCCAGCTGGTTTTTCCGCTCCTCCAGACGGGGGAACCGCTGATACACCATTTCCAGGTCTTTCTGGATCCCGTCCCGGTCCTTCCGGGTGTAGGCTCCCAGCTGCAGGTTTTTCAGCACGGAAAGCTGGCTGAAGACCCGGCGGCCCTCCGGCACATGGGCCATGCCCATGGCCACAATCTTATGGGGCGGCGTTTTGGTCAGCTCCTTCCCCTCAAACTGGATGCTGCCGGCCTTGGCCGCCACCAGCCCGGTGATGGTATGCAGGATGGTGGTTTTTCCGGCGCCGTTGGCTCCGATGAGCGTTACAATCTCGCCTTCGTTTACCTCAAAGGAAATCCCCTTGATGGCACGGATCATGCCATAGGAAACTTCCAGGTTTTCAATCTGAAGCATTGCCATAGCTGTTTCCCCCTATTCTCCCAGATACGCCGTGATCACGTCCGGATTGTTCAGTACCTGGCTGGTCTTTCCCTGGGCCAGGATAGAGCCAAAGTTCAGCACGGTCAATTCTTCGCAGATGCCGGACACCAGCTTCATATCGTGCTCAATGAGAAGGATGGTCATGTCAAAGCGCTTCCGCACCAGCTGGATGGTCTCCATTAGTTCCTCGGTTTCGTTGGGGTTCATGCCGGCCGCCGGCTCATCCAGCAGCAGCAGCTTAGGATTGGTGGCCAAGGCCCGGGCAATCTCCAGCTTCCGCTGCTTGCCGTAGGGCAGGTTGGAGGAAAGGTAGTCCTTCTCCCCCTGCAGGTCAAAAACCTCCAGCAGCTCCTCTGCCTTTTCGTCCATCTCCCGCTCCGCCTTCCGGTACCGGGGCAGCCGCAGCACCCCCTCCAAAGCCGAGTAGGGGATCTGGTTGTGCAGCCCTACCTTCACGTTGTCCAGCACGGAAAGGTTGTGGAACAAGCGGATATTCTGGAAGGTACGGGCCATGCCGTGCTGGTTGATCTCAATGGGGGATTTGCCCGTCAGGTTTTCCCCGTCCAGGACAATGGTGCCCCGGTCCGGCTTATACACGCCGGTAAGCAAGTTGAATACCGTGGTCTTGCCAGCGCCGTTGGGGCCGATGAGCCCGTACAGTTCGCCTTTTTCAATGTGCAGGCAGAAATCGTCCACCGCCCGCAGGCCGCCGAAGGAAATCCCGATGTTGGTGACTTCTAAGAATGACATTATGTGGTCTCCTCCTTTGCCTTTCTTTGGAACAGCGTCTGTTTCAGCTGGTGAAAGCGGGCGTTGTTATTCAGCAGCATCATCACAATCAGCACAATGGCGTACACCAGCATCCGGTAGTCCTGGAGGAACCGAAGCAGCTCCGGCAGCGCGTACAGGATCACCGTGGCGATCATAGCGCCCCGGGTGCTTCCGATGCCGCCCAGCACCACAAACACCAGGATCTGGATAGACAGGTTGTAGTCAAACTGGGTGGACTTGAGGGTGCTGCTGTGGGCGTACAGCACACCGGCCAGGCCTGCGAAAAAGGCGGACACCGTAAACACAATCAGCTTATGTTTGGTAATGCTGATGCCGGTGGCCTCCGCGGCAATCCGGTTGTCCCGGATGGCCATAATGGCGCGGCCGGACCGGGAATCAATCAGGTTCATAACCACAAACAGGGTAAGCATGACAAAAAGCACCGCCAGCAGCAGGGTGGTATCCCGGGGGATGCCGCTGACCGCCATAGGGCCGTTTAAAATATCCTTCTTGGTGGCCAGATCCATGCTCAGAGGGTCGATGGCCTTGGCAAAGGAAAAATGCAGGCCGTTGGCGTCCACGGCAATATACAGGTTTTCCACCAGCTTCCGGATAATCTCTCCAAAGGCCAAGGTTACAATGGCCAGGTAATCGCCTCGCAGTCGAAGGATGGGGATGCCGATGACGACGCCAAACAGGGCCGCCGTCAGCCCTCCCAGCAGCAGGGCCAGGGGGAAACGGATCCACGCGGAGGGGATGGCCGTCCGGGTGACAATGGAAAACACCGCGCCTACATAGGCCCCCACGCACATAAAGCCGGCATGTCCCAGGCTCAACTCGCCCAGGATGCCAACGGTCAGGTTCAGGGACACCGCCATCATAATGTAGCAGCACATGGGGATCAGCAAACCTTCGTACAGGCTGCCCGCCACCTCCGCCTGCACCAGCAGGGCCGAGACGCCAAAGAAGCCGGCCGCCAGTACATACGTAATCAGTTTACTTCGGAATGCCGGCCGCGCCAGGCCGGAAACTCTTTTGGTTTTGTTCTTCTCCATCCCTTACACCTTCTCATTCAGCTTCCGGCCCAGAATGCCGGTGGGTTTGATCAACAGCATCAGAATCAGTACCGCGAATACAATAGCGTCCGACAGCTGGGAAGAAATATACGCCCGGCTCAGGTTTTCGATAATCCCCAGCAGGACCCCGCCGATCATGGCGCCGGGAATGCTGCCGATGCCGCCGAACACCGCCGCGATAAAGGCCTTGATGCCCGGCATCTGGCCGGTGTAGGCGTTGATCTGGGGATACATGGAACACAGCAGCACGCCGGCAACGGCCGCCAGGGCGGAGCCGATGGCAAAGGTCAGGCTGATGGTGCCGTTGACGTTGACTCCCATCAGCTGGGCCGCGCCCCGGTCCTCCGACACCGCCAGCATGGCCTGCCCCGGCTTGGTCCGGTTGATAAACAGGGTCAGCCCTACCATAATCACCACCGTGGTGATGATGGTCACAATGGTCTCGCCGGTAATCACCAGGGTCTCCGTAATCCGGATGGGGGGAAGGCTTACCACCGACTGGAAGGTCTGGGAGCTGGATCCAAAGATCAGCAGCGCCAGGTTCTGCAGCAGGTAGCTGACGCCGATGGCGGTAATCAGCACCGACAGGGGGGAAGCGTTCCGCAGCGGCTTATAGGCAATCTTTTCGATGGTCACGCCCAGTACCGTGCAGACCACCATTCCCATAAGGATGGAAAGCCACACCGGCTGCTGCATGGTGCTCATGGCCGTAAACACCACAAAGCCGCCTACCATGATCACATCCCCGTGGGCGAAGTTCAGCATTTTGGCGATGCCGTACACCATGGTATATCCCAGGGCGATCAGGGCGTAGATACTGCCCAGGCTGATGCCGCTTATCAAAAAGGATATAAAGCTCATCTTGTTCCTCTCCTTCTATGTTCCTCGCGTTCACTTACGAAAAGAGGAGGCTGCTGGCCGCAGTCTCCTCTGACTGATTCTAGGTTTCCCTGCGGGACGTCCGCTTACTCGATGGCCGTGTAAGAGCCGTTCTCAATGATCATGCCCTTCGGCTCCTTGTTGCACTCGCCGTCCGCGGTCCAGGTCATGGTGCCGGTCAGGCCCTCTACGGTAATCTGGGTCATAGCCGGTTTCAGCAGCTCGCACAGCTCGGAGGGATCTATCTCCGGATCCGTTACGCCGGCCTGCTCCAGAGCTGCCTTAATGGTGTAGATGGCATCGTAGGCGTCCGCGGCAAACTGGTTGGGCGTGTCGCCGTAGGCTTCCTGGTACGCTTTGGTAAAGGCCTGGGTCTTGGCATCGGAAGCGTCCGCCACGAAAGGAGTCAGCAGCATAACGCCTTCCGCCAGATCCGCGTCCGCGCCCAGCTGGCCAATCACGCCGTCCAGGCCGTCGCAGCCGAAGAAGGTCATATCCATGCCCATGGTGTCCGCCTGCTTCAGGATCAGGGCAGCCTCCTCATAGTAGATGGGAAGGAACACCAGATCCGGATCCGCTTCCTGGATCTTCTGCAGCTGTACGGAGAAGTCCGTGTTGCTGTCCGCCGTAAAGGCTTCCGCCGCTACCACCTCAATTCCCAGGGAAGCCGCCTCCTGGGCGAAGTTCTGGTAAATCCCCGCCGAGTAGCTGGTGGAGCTATCGTAGATCACCGCCACCTTGGAGGCCAGCCCCATGGTGCTGATGTACTGAGCGGAAGCGCCGCCCTGAGCCGGGTCGTTAAAGCAGATCCGGAAGGCGTTCTCGTACTGGGTGCAGGGTACGGAGGAGCCGGAGGGGGTCAGCTGGAACATGTTGTCCTCGTAGGTCCGCTCCGCCACCGCGATACAAGGATCGCTGGTCACCGTACCCATCAGAACCTTAATGTTGTGATCCTTCAGGGTGTTGTAGGCGTTTACCGCCTTCTCCGTGTTGTTCTCATCGTCCTGGAAATCCAGGGCCAGCGTCATGCCGTTGACGCCGCCGGCCGCGTTGATCTCCTGGATCGCCAGCTCCGCGCCGTTCTTTACCGCGTTGCCGTATACCGCCGCGCCGCCGGTAACCGGCCCAATGCCGCCGATCAGGAAGGTGCCGCCCTCCGCAGCCGCCGCTTCGGTGCTCTCGCCTGCCGCTTCGGTCTCTCCGGCCGCCGCCGTGGTCTCTCCGGCTGCTTCCGTCTCCGCCGCCTCGGTGCCTGCGGCCGCCGTGGTCTCCTTAGAATCCCCTCCGCAGCTGGCCAGGCAGGACGCGGCCAGCACGCCAGCCAGCGTCACGCTGAACAGCTTTTTCATTTGCTTGTTCATGATTGCATTCCTCCAATTCTTTTTTTCCCAAAGGTATGCTTTTTCTCTCCCCTTAAATAGAAAACTTTCCTTGGAAATATGCGTTTTATTCTACTCCTATCCTATAACTTTGTCAATGTCTTTGTATTCTTTTTTCTTTGAATCTTCTCGAATCCCTTAAAAAAACCTTGTCAGATCGTACTTTTCTCGATTTTTTCTTTATTTGAGACTATTTTGTATCCTATATTCTCCCTGATTTGTTATAATACATTTCATTATATTTAATCATATTAATTTGCTATAACGTTTCTCTATAAACCTGAGGCCGCATTGCAATTCCTCCTGGGCCGTGCTACAATAAGGCAAAAAGAAAATCCACAAAGGAGATACGCCATGAACCAACAAGTCACCATCCTGGATCACCCGCTGATCCAGCACAAAATTACCATGCTCCGGGATGTGCGCACCGGCACCAATGAGTTCCGGAAGCTGATTGAAGAAATCGCCGTCCTGATGGGGTACGAGGCGCTCCGGGACCTGCCGCTGGAGGACATTGAGGTGCAGACCCCCATCGAAAGCTGCCTTTCCCCGGTGATCAGCGGGCGGAAGCTGGCCATCGTCCCCATCCTGCGGGCTGGCCTGGGCATGGTGGAGGGCCTCCTGAAGCTGACCCCCACCGCCAAGGTGGGCCACATCGGCCTGTACCGGGACGAGGAGACCCACGAGCCCCACGAATACTACTGCAAGCTGCCGAACCCCATTGAGGAGCGGACCATTGTGGTGCTGGATCCCATGCTGGCCACCGGCGGCTCCGCCGTGGCCGCCGTCAACTTTATCAAAGCCCACGGCGGGAAAAAGATTAAGTTCATGTGCATCATCGCGGCTCCGGAAGGGCTGAAGCGCCTGCAGGAAGCCCATCCGGACGTCCAGATTTACGTGGGCCATCTGGACCGGGGGCTCAACGAAGCCTGCTACATCTGCCCGGGCCTGGGAGACGCCGGAGACCGGATTTTCGGGACCAAATAGGGCGGCCCAGGGCTATTCCTCCGGGAAGGAGGCCTCCAGGCAAAGGGCCCCATATCCCACCCGCGGGTTGGGGTACGTTTCTTCCGCGTCCAGCTGCCGGGCCCCCCGGATCAGGTAGGCCTTCAGCTTTTCCCCATACAGGTATGGATCGTTTCCCTGGACAATCCCCCATTCCATCAGCAGGGCCGCGCTGCCGGCCGCAAAGGGCGCGGCAAAGGAGGTGCCGGTCTGGGACCGGTAGCCTCCTCCCGGCGCGGCGGTTACAATATCCACCCCCGGCGCGGCAAAATCCGGCCGCACCCGGTTGGTCTGCCGGGTATAGCCCCGGCCGGAAAAACCGGCGTAGGAATCGTTCCGGCTGTTGTACGCCCCCACCGCCATTACCTTCCCCGCCGCCGAGGGAATGGTCAGGGTGGTGTCCGGGGTCTGCCGGGGAAACCGGGTGTCCGGCCCCCGCACCTGGCCGCTGGGGAGCCAAAGGTCGTAGCGCCCGGTGACAATGCGCCGGGGCACCAGCCGGAAGGTCCAAAGGCCGCTGTCCAGCAGGCGGTCCTGGGGCAGGAATTCAAAATAGATTTCCTGGGCGGCGCTGTAAGGGCTGGGGCTTCCATAGTAGACCAGCAGTTCCGTGCCCCGGGCCCCAAACCGCTGGGGCTGGCGAATGGGCCGCATGGGGCCCAGCACCGTCCCCCAGGGGGTAATCAACAGCACGTCAAACACATCTTCGTAGGCTTTCCACAGCTGTACGCTGACCGCCGTCTCATTCTCCCCCACCGCCAGCGTTATCTCCCGCACCCTCCCGTTTTCCAGAACCCCGGAGACATGGCCTCCGTCTGCCCCCTCGTTGCCGGTTCCCACCGAGATGGAGGTTTTCCACTGGTCCGCCATGGTATCCAGGAAGGTTTCCAGGATGGAATTGCCCTCGTGGGAGCCATAGGTGTTTCCGAAACTTATGTTGATGGAAACCGGCTGGTTCCGCCTCCGGGCCGTCCGCACCGCGTAATCCACCGCCTGCATCAGCTCCGTGGTCCGGGGGAAGCCGTCTGGCTCCGGGTTTCCCAGCTTTACCGCCAGGATGTCCGCCTGGGGCGCCACGCCCCGGTAGCGGCCGCCGGAAGCCCGGCCGTTCCCGGCGGCAATGCCCAGGACCCCGGTGCCGTGGCCGGAAAAGTCCCGGCTGTCCGCCGGGCGGACCCCGCCCTCCCCCGCGCCGGGAAGCGGGAGCGCATTGGGGAGCGGGAGCCCGTCTTGGAGCGGGGGCGCTCCTTCCCTCTCCCGCTCCAGGGCCGCCGTCAGCTCCTCCCCGGTAAATTCCGCCCCGTAGGCATACCCCTCCGGCGGGCGGCCCGTCAGGGTCTGATCCCACAGGCGGACAATCCGGGAGCGGCCCTCCTCCGTCTGGAAATCCGGGTGCCGCCAGTCTACGCCCGAATCCAGGACCGCCACCAGCACCCCCCGGCCAGTCAGCCGCCGGGGCGCCTCCTGCACCGCCTGCACGCAGGAAGCCCGGCTTCCCTGGTCCAGGGACAGGAACAACCGCTTGGGCATTTCCATATACTCCACCTCCGGCAGCCCGGAAAACCGGTGGATCTCCGCCTCCGGCAGGGAGACAATGGCGTAGCCGCCGGTCAGCTCCGTCACAGAAAGCTCCGAAGTCTCATACTGCTTGATATCCCCGGAATAGCGGACAATCACCTGCCACCGGCGGCCCTCCGGCTGGTAGCCCACGTCCAGATCCAGGGATTTCCTCCGCTCCTCCTCGCTGGCGTCCAACGCCAGGTTCAGCAAATTTTCCAGTTTTTGGTCCTGCAAGGCAGCCGCTCCTTTCTGCCGCCGTTTTCCGGCGCAGCTACAGTATATGCGGCCTTCCGCAAAAGATGCCTCCCGGTTTGACATCCCTGCCGGCTTCCGGTATAATTTAGAAGAACGACTGCGCTTTCTGGAAAGGAGTTTGGATTGGAAGATTTCAGAGATCACAGGCAAAAGATTCAGCAGGGGCTTCAGGAAAAGCTGCGGGAAGCGCTGGCGGCGGTCCTGCCGATCCTGGCCATTGTGCTGCTCCTGTGCTTTACCATCGCCCCCGTGTCCCCGGCCATCCTGTTGGAGTTGATCCTGGGGGCCGTGCTCCTGGTTTTTGGCATGATGTTTTTTACCCTGGGGGCGGAGATGGCCATGACCCCCATGGGAGAGCGGGTGGGGGCCGCCATGACCAAGTCCCGGAAGCTGTGGGTGATGGTGCTGCTGGGCTTCCTTTTGGGCTTCCTCATCACCATCTCGGAGCCGGACCTGCAGGTGCTGGCCGGCCAGGTCCCCTCCATCCCCAACCTGGTGCTGGTGCTGGCCGTGGCCGCCGGCGTAGGGTTTTTCCTGGTCTTTTCCCTGCTGCGGATCCTGCTGGGCCTTCCGCTGCCTCCCCTTTTAATGTTCTTTTACGCCCTGGTTTTCCTGCTGGCCCTTTTTACCCCCAAGTCCTTTTTGGCGGTGGCCTTCGACTCCGGCGGCGTTACCACCGGGCCCATGACGGTGCCTTTTATCATGGCCCTGGGCATCGGCATTTCCTCCCTCCGCAGCGACAGGCACGCGGCGGACGATAGCTTTGGCCTGGTGGCCCTCTGCTCCATCGGCCCGATTCTGGCGGTGCTGATTTTAGGGCTGGTGTACCAGACCGACGGTGGCGCCTACACCTCCTCCTTTGTGACGGAGGTGCAGAATTCGGTGGAGCTGGGGCAGCTGTTTCTCCAGGAGTTTCCCAAATATCTGGGAGAGATTGCCGTTTCCCTGCTGCCCATCGTCCTCTTTTTCGGGATCTGCCAGCTGGTGACCCTCCGGCTGAACCGGAGCACCCTGATCCGCATCGCCGTAGGCATGGTGTACACCTATCTGGGGCTGGTGCTGTTTCTCACCGGCGTCAACGTAGGGTTTATGCCGGCCGGCAATTTCCTGGGACAGACCATCGCCTCCCTGCCCTACCGCTGGGTGATGGTTCCCATCGGCATGGTCATCGGCTTCTTTATTGTGGCGGCGGAGCCGGCGGTGTACGTGCTGACCAAGCAGGTGGAGGAGCTGACGGACGGGGCCATCCCCGCTCCGGTTATGAAAACCGGCCTGTCTGTCTCCGTAGCCGTTTCCGTAGGGCTGGCCCTGCTTCGGGTCCTGACGGGGATCTCCCTTTTTTACCTGCTGATTCCCGGCTATGCCCTGGCCATCCTTCTGTCCTTTTTTACGCCGAAGATTTTTACCGCCATTGCCTTTGACTCCGGCGGCGTGGCTTCCGGCCCC
>CALWEC010000006.1 GCA_944376945.1 uncultured Lachnospiraceae bacterium
ATGGTGCGCTGCCACCTGTTTGCAGGAAAGGAGGGGGCGTAAATTGGCCAAAGAAGTTTTACTGGAAGCCGTAGGCTTGAAAAAATATTTCCAGACCGCGGCGGGACAGCTCCACGCGGTGGACGACATCCACTTCTCCGTGGAAAAGGGGACGACCCTGGGAGTGGTGGGAGAGTCCGGCTGCGGCAAGTCTACCCTGGGGCGGGTGGTGCTGCATCTGCTGGAAAGCACGGACGGGAAGATCCTCTACAAGGGAAAAGACATTACCCATGTGAGCAAACGGGAACTGCGGGAGCTGCGGAACGAGATGCAGATTATCTTCCAGGATCCCTTTGCCTCCCTGAACCCTCGGATGCCGGTGCGGAAGATTATCTCGGAGCCTCTGGAAAACGCAGGGGTTCCCCGGGCAGAGCGGGAAAAGCGGATTACGGAGCTGATGGATACGGTAGGCTTGGCGGCCCGGCTGGGGGATTCCTATCCCCACGAGCTGGACGGCGGCCGCCGCCAGCGGATCGGCGTGGCCCGGGCCATTGCCATGAACCCGGACTTTGTGGTCTGCGACGAGCCGGTGTCCGCCCTGGACGTTTCCATCCAGGCCCAGATCATCAATCTGCTGCAGGATCTGCAGCGGGACCGGGGGCTTACCTATATGTTTATCTCCCACGACCTTTCGGTGGTAAAATACCTGTCCCATAAGATTATGGTCATGTATCTGGGGCAGACGGGGGGGTGGAGGGATACGGAGGACCTGTTTGCCAATCCCCTTCATCCGTACACCCAGGCGCTGCTCTCGGCGGTTCCCATCCCCAAGGTGGGGCCGAAGAAGCAGAGGATCCTTCTAAAGGGCGAGATTGTCTCTCCCATTAACCCGGAGCCCCGCTGCCGTTTTGCTAAGCGGTGCATCCACGCCACGGAGGCCTGCCTGGCTGCCCCGCCGGCGCTCACGGAAGTCCGGCCCGGACACTTTGTGGCCTGCCACCGGGCCCGGGAGCTGAACGATATCAATGCAAATTGATAAATAAAAACACCCAACGGGTGGAACTGGACGCCGTGGGAAACACGGCGGCAGTGAAAGGAGGAAACAGTATGAGAAAAGGAAAGATCTTGATGGCATCCCTTCTGGCGCTGTCCATGGTGCTGGCAGGCTGCTCCGGCGGCGGAGGAGAGTCCACAGCGGCAGGATCCACCGCGGCTGCCGGCACGGAAGCCGCGGGAACGGAGGCAGCCGGCGGAGAGAGCCAGGCGGAGGGTGAGATTACCAGCAGCAAAGACACGCTGGTGTTTGCCATGAACTCGGACCCGGGCACCATGAATCCCTACTCCGGCCCCATGGGCCCGCAGCTGGTGCTGTCCTGCCAGTCCCTGGAGGCCCTGACCACCTACGATGAGAACGGGGAGCTGATCCCCTGGCTGGCGGAAAGCTGGGAGTTTGATGAGGACCATATGGGCGCCACCTTCCACCTGCGCCAGGACGTAACCTTCAGCAACGGAAATCCTTTTAACGCGGACGCGGTAATCTACACCATGCAGACCGCGGCGGCGGAAAGCGCTTCCGTCATGGGCTATCTGGCCAACGTAGATGTGGCCAATGTGGAGAAGATCGATGACTACACGGTGTACATCCCTACTCTCATTGAGTTTGGTACCCTGCCCTACACCATGTCCAATATATTTATCGTGGACCCGGCGGTGTACGAGGAGGAAGCGGCCCAGGGCGAAGCCATCACCGGCACCGGCCCCTTTGTGGTAAGCGATTGGCAGGCAGGCGTCAGCGTCGGCTTTACCGCCAATGAATCCTACTGGAGAGGCGCTCCCTACATTAAGAACATGACCTTCCGGATCATCACCGAGTCTTCGGTCCGGATGGTGGAGCTGGAAAACGGCAGCATTGACGTGTACAAAAGCGCGGCCACCGAGGATGTGAAGCGGGTGGAAAACGGCGAGGTGGAGAACATCTCCATCTGGCGGGCGGATGTGTCCCAGGCCATCTACTATCTGGGCATTAACATGACCAGCGAGATCATGCAGGATGCCCGGGTGCGCCAGGCGGTAATGTATGCCGTGGACAGCGAGACCCTGAACATCCTGGCCTTCGATGTGTCCGGCTCCGCTTCCACCAGCATCCTGCCGTCCAACATGTGGTATACGGCCACCTTGGAGGGTGACGCGGCGTACCAGTACAACCCGGAGCGCGCCAAGGAACTGCTGGCGGAGGCAGGCTATCCGGACGGCATTACCATCCGGCTGATCTGCGATTCCAACGCGGCCCGGCGGGCCATGGCAGAGGCCCTTCCGGCCATGATGGAAGAAGCGGGGATCACCATCCAGGTGGAATTTATGGAGTCTGCCGCCTACAATACCTGGAAGCTGGAAAGCGATGGCAGCGACTTTGACGTGTTCCTGAGCAACATGGGACAGCTGAATGAGCCGGCCTCCGCCATGTCCGCGTTCCTGGGCAGCTCCAACAGCCCGGAGGGCGGCGGAAACGGTATGTTCCGCTATGCCGGCACCGAGGTTTCGGACACCATCGATTCTCTGCTCAACGCGGCGGTGGCGGAAACCGACGAGGCGGCCCGGGCGGACATCTATGTGGAGCTGCAGGAGGAAATCGCGTCCAACTATATCGCCAAGGGTATTTCGGACATGTTCGATCTGAACCTGGTGGCGTCCAATCTGAAGGGCATGGTATTCCGCCCCAACGTGGATTTCTCCAAGGCCTACTTTGAATAAGATCCGTTTGGTAACAGGAAAAAGGAACAGCAAGGGGCGGCTGCCGGTTGGGAAGGGCAGCCGCCTTCCTTGGGAAAGAGAGGTTTGCGTATGCGGTTAGCGGAAAATATTTGGCTGCTGGAGGCGTCCCGGGCCCAGAAACAGGCGCCGGGCTTCCACTGCTATCTGATCCGGGATGCGGAAGGCCTGACCCTGGTGGACACCAGCCTGCCGGGGCGCGGGGAGGCGATCCTGGAGGAAATCCGGGAACTGGGCTTCCAGCCGGAGGATCTGAAGCGGATTTTTTTGACCCACACGGATATGGATCACATTGGCAATGCCCGGATGCTGCAGGAGGCCACCGGATGCCAGGTGTATGTCTCCGCGGAGGAGGAAAAATACCTGACCGGGGAGCGGAAACGCCTGCCTGGGAAAGAAAAAATGTTCCAGGGTTTCCAGGGCCCTAAAGTGCAGGTCTATCCGGAGAAATTGGCCGAGTATCAGATTATCCCGACTCCCGGCCATACGGCGGGCCATGTGTGCGTCCTGTACCAGGACTGCCTGTTCGCGGGAGACTGCTGCTCTACGGAATCTGGGGAAGTGACTGGGCCGGAGGCGGGATTTACGGAGGATGAGGAGCTGGCTGCCCAGTCCCTGCGGAAGGTGTCCCGGTATAATTTTGGCTGCTGGTGCCCCTGCCACGGCCTGCCTAAACGCCATCAGGAGGAGTAAAGGACGGGGAGGAGAGTATGGACAATCCATCGCTGGAATACTTTGTGGAGATTGCCAAGCAGCTGAACATTTCCAAGGCGGCGGCCAACCTGCACATTTCCCAGCAAAGCCTTAGCGCTTACATCCAAAAGCTGGAAAAACATTACGGAGTCACCCTCCTGCACCGGAAGCCGCGGCTGCGGCTGACGGTGGCGGGGGAACGGCTGCTGCTGGCGGCTGAGGAAATCGAGCAGGTGTATCAGGATTTGGCCCGGGACCTGGCGGAACTGGAGAACGACACGGACATCCGGATTTCCCTGGGGATTTTTGAGCCTCTGGTCTCCCTGGTCATGCGGAACCTTCCTATTATAGAGATTGGGAAAAAATATCCCAATGTTTCGTTCCACATTACCACCGGGTTTAACCAGGAGATTATGGAGCGGGTCCAGCGGCAGGCCCTGGATCTGGCGGTGGCCGGGTACGTAGGGACGGAGGAGCAGAAGCCGGAGGGGCTGGAGGCCATCCGCCTCAGCTGGGACGAGGATTGTATTATCATCACCGACGAGGTGATGCACCTGTACTTTGCGGATGAGTACGACGCGTATGTGGAAAAATTCAGCCAGGGAATCGACCTGCTGGACCTGTCCCATGTGCCCATTGTGCTGCACCCCATGGAAAGCGGGGTTTCCAAAAAGATCCGCCGGTACTTTATGGACAGCCACCGGACCTTTAAGGTTTTTGGGGAAGGCCCCACCCAGGACGTGGTCAACAGCATGGTGTTAAAAAACAAGGCGTACGGAATGTGCAGCCGTACCATCGCCCAGATCCTGACGGAAACCGCAGGGAAAAAGCTGCACGTATTTCCTTTGGCGAAGCCTAAATTGGGGCGGGATATTATGCTGTTTTATACCAAAAAGAAAAAGCGGAACGAGATCCTGGAAGATATCGCAGGGATGATTGCGGAAAACTGGAAAAAATCCATGAGCGCTCCAGAAGGGCTGGAGAGAGAGGAGGAGACATGAAGACTCGGGTGCGGGTAAAGGAAGGCTGGCTGCTGGGGAAGGAAGAGAAGGGCTGGGCCGCGTTTCTAGGAATCCCCTACGCCAAACCGCCGGTGGGGGACCTTCGCTGGCGGGCTCCCCAGCCGCCGGAGCCCTGGGAGGGGGAGCGGCCGGCGCGGGAACTGGGAGCTCCGGCCCTGCAGGCCCCCAGCCAGTCTATTCCTGGAGGGGATCCGGCGGAGCGGGGGGTGTTTGGAAACGGCAGCGAGGACTGCCTGTACCTGAATGTCTGGACGCCGGATCCGGAGGGCTGCCTGCCGGTGTTTGTCTGGATCCACGGCGGGGCGTTTTGCTGCGGCTCCGGCGGCGGGAAAAGCGCCAGCCCGGAACCGTTCTGCCGGCGGGGGATCGTCTATGTAACGTTCAACTACCGCCTGGGGCTGATGGGCTACTTTGCCCACCCGGAGCTTTCCGCGGAAAGCGGGTACGGCGCTTCCGGCAACTACGCCCATCTGGATCAGATGGCCGCCCTCAGGTGGGTGCGGGAGAATATTGCCGCTTTCGGCGGCGACCCGGACCGGGTGACCATCGGCGGCTGCTCCGCGGGAGCGGGCAGCACCCAGGTGCTGTGCTGCTCTCCCCTGTCCCAAGGGCTGTTCCAACAGGCCATTATAGAAAGCAGCGTGGCCCTGGAGGGGGCCATGTATCCGGAGGACTTTAAGCTGGATACCCTGGAAGCTTTGGAAGCCCGGGGCGTGGAGTACATGGAAAAGGTAGGCTGCCGGTCCGTGGAGGAAATGCGGAAGCTTTCCTATGAAGAACTGATTGGCTTTGAGGAATGCCATTTCCGGAGAAAATACCACTATGGGACCACCCTGGGGGTCTGCCGGGATGGGTACGTGCTGCCCAAGCATTACCGGGAATCCATGGCCCGGCTGGAGAATGCCGATATCCCTTACCTGGTGGGAAATACCCACGAGGAAAGCGGGGAGCATGTGTTCCTCCATGGCCAGGAAACCTTCCATCTGCTGAACCAGGCGGTTTTTGGCGATGCCTGGCAGGAATATGAGTCCTTGTGCGGCGCTGGGACGGAGGAGGAGATCCGGGACCGCCTGCGCCGGACCCATCTGCTGCTGGCCCGGGCCAAGGTGTTTGCGGAGCGCAGCGCCGCCGCCGGAAGAAAGCCGGTGTACGTGTTTGATTTCTGCCGGAAGGACCCTCAGAAAGGCGTGGCCTGCCATGGGCTGGAGACCCAGTACCTGCTGGGGACCTATGGGAACCTCCCAGGCGCTTCCCAGGAGGACGCGGCCCTGGCGGAGCAGATGCAGGAATATTGGTGCCAGTTTATCCAAACGGGAGATCCCAATCCGGCGGCGGATACCGGGGAGGGGCGGCAGGAAACCCAGGAGATGCCTTGCTGGAAGCCCTATCGGAAAGAACAGCGGTGCGTGCTGTACCTAGACTGCCCCAGCCGGGCGCAGGAGGATCCGGAGGGGGAGGACCCGCTGCTGGGCTTCGCCCGGGAGGCCATCGCCAGGCGGCTGGATAGGCTGGAACCCTTGGGATGACGGCGAATCTCCTTCTTTTGGGGCAAATTTCGGGAAAATCCGTGTTAAAATTTTTATCTGCGGATAGACATTTTGAAAACCCCATGCTATAATGCTTAATGGGTTTGCGCAAAAAGGCGGAAAACCGTGTCTTTGCGCGGCCTTTCTCAATTTGAAATTCTGCCTGCCGGCCCATAGGCAGGGAGGAGAACCAATATAGGAGGAGATTGAAACATGGCTAAATGGGTGTACTTGTTTAAAGAAGGCAACGCCGACATGCGGAACCTTCTGGGCGGCAAAGGTGCCAACCTGGCCGAGATGACCAACCTGGGTCTGCCGATTCCCCAGGGCTTTACCGTGACCACGGAAGCCTGCACGGATTACTACAACAACGGAAAACAGATTTCCCAGGAGATTCAGGGACAGATTTTTGATTACCTGAAGACTCTGGAGGAGATTCAGGGCAAGAAGTTCGGCGACAGCGAGGATCCGCTGCTGGTATCCGTTCGTTCCGGCGCCCGGGCGTCCATGCCTGGTATGATGGACACCATCCTGAACCTGGGCCTGAACGACGTGGCGGTGGAGGGCTTCGCCAAGAAGACGGGCAACCCTCGTTTTGCTTACGATTCCTACCGCCGGTTCATCCAGATGTTCTCCGATGTCGTGATGGAAGTGGAGAAGGCCAAATTTGAGGCTATTCTGGACGAGGTGAAGGAGTCCAAGGGCGCTCAGTACGACACCGACCTGGACGCGGACGACCTGAAGGTTGTCATCGGCAAATACAAAGAGCTGTACAAGAAAGAGATTGGCAGCGATTTTCCGCAGGATCCCAAGGAGCAGCTGATGGAGGCCGTAAAGGCTGTGTTCCGTTCCTGGGA
The DNA here is from genome assembly GCA_944376945.1 of uncultured Lachnospiraceae bacterium. Taxonomy (GTDB): domain Bacteria; phylum Bacillota; class Clostridia; order Lachnospirales; family Lachnospiraceae; genus Pseudolachnospira. The sequence continues at coordinate 6,847 of CALWEC010000006.1, forward strand.
CAACCCTCGCGCCATCGTATACCGCCGCATGAACGACATCCCCGGCGACTGGGGTACTGCTGTTAACGTGCAGGCCATGGTATTCGGCAACATGGGCAACACCTCCGGTACCGGCGTTGCCTTCACCCGCAACCCGTCCACCGGCGCCAAGGGCATTTACGGCGAGTACCTGATCAACGCCCAGGGCGAGGACGTGGTAGCCGGTATCCGTACGCCTCAGCCCATCACCAAGCTGGAGCAGGATCTGCCGGAGTGCTACAAGCAGTTTATGGAGATCGCCAACACCCTGGAGTCCCATTACCGCGACATGCAGGATATGGAGTTCACCATCCAGGAAGGCAAGCTGTACTTCCTGCAGACCCGGAACGGCAAGAGAACCGCGCAGGCGGCTCTGCAGATTGCCTGCGACCTGGTGGACGAGGGCATGATCACTCCCGAGGAGGCAGTGCTCCGGATCGAGGCCAAGTCCCTGGATCAGCTGCTGCATCCGACCTTTGACAAGGACGCCCTGAAGTCCGGCAAGGTGCTGGGCGAGGCTCTGCCTGCTTCCCCGGGCGCTGCCGCTGGTAAAGTATACTTCACCGCGGAGGATGCCAAGGCCCATCACGAGGCTGGCGAGCGGGTCATCCTGGTTCGTCTGGAGACCTCTCCGGAGGATATCGAGGGTATGCACGCTTCCGAGGGTATCCTGACCGTCCGCGGCGGCATGACCTCCCACGCGGCCGTTGTGGCCCGTGGCATGGGCACCTGCTGCGTGTCCGGATGCGGCGCCATCAACATTGACGAGGAAGCCAAGTACTTCACCCTGGGCGGCGAGACCATCCACGAGGGCGACTACATCTCCCTGGACGGCTCCACCGGTAAGATCTACCTGGGCGACATTAAGACCGTTCCCGCTTCCGTAGGCGGAAACTTTGGCCGGATCATGGGCTGGGCGGATCAGTTCCGCCGCCTGCAGGTGCGCACCAACGCCGACAACCCCACCGATACCGCCAACGCGGTGCGTCTGGGCGCGGAGGGCATTGGCCTTTGCCGTACCGAGCATATGTTCTTTGAGCCGGAGCGTATTCCGAAGATCCGGAAGATGATCCTGTCCAAGACCCAGGAGGCCCGGGAGGCGGCCCTGATGGAGCTGCTTCCGTTCCAGAAGGCGGACTTCAAGGCCATGTACGAGGCCCTGGAGGGACGGCCCATGACCATCCGTTACCTGGATCCGCCGCTGCATGAGTTTGTTCCCACCGATCCTCAGGATATTGCGGATCTGGCCAAGGATATGAACATGACGCCCGCCGAGGTACAGGCTGTCTGCGATGGCCTGCACGAGTTCAACCCCATGATGGGCCACCGTGGCTGCCGTCTGTGCGTCACCTATCCGGAGATCGCCAAGATGCAGACCCGCGCTGTGATGGAGGCTGCCATTGAGGTGAAGGCGGAGAAAGGCTACGACATTGTGCCGGAGATCATGATCCCGCTGGTTGGCGAGAAGAAAGAGCTGAAGTTTGTGAAGGACGTGGTGGTAGAGACCGCCGAGCAGGTGAAGAAGGAGAAAGGCTCCGACATGAAGTACCATATCGGAACCATGATCGAGATCCCTCGGGCCGCTCTGACCGCGGACAAGGTAGCCGAGGAGGCCGAGTTCTTCTCCTTCGGTACCAACGACCTGACCCAGATGACCTTCGGCTTCTCCCGTGACGATGCCGGCAAGTTCCTGGATTCCTACTACAAGAACAAGATCTACGAGTCGGATCCTTTTGCCAAGCTGGATCAGGAAGGCGTAGGCCAGCTGGTGGAGATGGGCGCTAAGAAGGGCCGCGCCACCCGTCCGGACATCCATCTGGGCGTTTGCGGCGAGCACGGCGGAGATCCTTCCTCTGTGGAGTTCTTCGACAAGATCGGCCTGGACTATGTGTCCTGCTCCCCGTTCCGTGTACCCATCGCCCGCCTGGCCGCCGCCCAGGCCGCTCTGCAGCACAAAAACTAAAGAGCGCCAGGCTGGAAACGGCAGGGATCCAATCCAAATACGACAACGCAAGAAGGCCGGCCCCGGAATTTCCGGGGCCGGTTTTTTGCGGCGCGTGGGAGAAGTGCCGCCTGTGCGCACGGCTTTTTCCAGGAAAACCGATGAAAAAGCCGTGCTTTGTCCATGAGAAACGTGCTATAATGTGGGCAGTATTTTCCTTTAGAGAAGCGCGAGGGGTGTAACAGAATGAGAGAGATGCGGAGAAAGTGTCTGGCAAGCGGGTGGTGCGTGGTTTTGTCCGCGGTGCTTCTTTTGACTGGCACCGTGGTTTCCGGCGATACCGGACGGCGGACATATCTGGAAGCTTTTGTGTCCCGGCTTTATGAAACTTGCCTGGAACGAAAGGCCCGGCCGGATGAGATTGCCGCCTGGACGGACCGGCTGGAATCAGGTGCGTCCACGGGAGCGGATACCGCCTATGGCTTTATCTTTAGTGAGGAATATAAACGGAAGCAAGAAGGCAACGAGGATTATGTGGAAATGCTGTACCGGACGATCCTGGGCCGGGAACCGGATGGAGAGGAACAGCAGGGATGGCTGGATTATCTGCGCCGGGGGGCCAGCCGGGAATGGGTCTTTGCCGGTTTTGTGAATTCCACGGAGTACACCAGGCTTTGCGGCCGGTATCAGGTGGAGAGGGGATCCTATCTTTCCCAGCGGATACAGGATCAGAATCTGCAGGTGACCAGTTTTGTAATCCGGCTGTACGAAAACTGTCTGGGGCGCCGGCCCGGGCCCTATGAGCAGGGACTGGAGGACTGGACAGGCTGCCTGCTTCGGGGAGAATTGTCTGGAGCGGAGACCGCCTGGGGATTTCTGGACAGTCCGGAGATGCACCGGAAGAATCTGAGCGATTCCGCTTATGTGGAACTTTTGTACCGGGCGCTGATGGGCCGGGAACCGGATGAGGCCGGATTCCGCGACTGGCTGGAGGAGTTGGATAAGGGAGTGTCCCGCCGGTATGTGGCGCAGGGGTTCTTGGGCTCCCAGGAATTTTCCCGGATTTGCCGGCAGTATGGGATCACCCAGGGGCAGATCGGGCTTTCGGAGGCGCGGGATTTCCACCCGGAGATCAGCGGCTTTGTCAAAGGCCTATATGTAAACTGCCTGGGGCGGACTCCTTCCGGGGAAGAGTTAAACGATTGGACGGGCAGGCTGGCGGCGGGAACGGTTTCCGGGCCGGAGGCTGCCTCCGGGTTTTTCTTTTCCAGCGAATACACCCGGAAAAATAGGACGGACACAGAGTTTGTGGAGGATGTTTATGGCGCGCTGCTGGGCAGAAGCGGAAGCGACTCCCAGCTGGGGGCGTGGGTGAACCAGCTGAGGCAGGGACAGAGCCGGGAGGAGGTCCTTCTTTCCATTGCAGAGAGCCAGGAGTTTCAGGAACGGTGCGGGAAATTGGGGATTGACGGCCAGAGCGGCCCGCGGGAGATTGGGCCTGAGGCTGGAACGGGGATTCTGTATGGCGGAAGCGGTCCGCTGATTGTAGTGGACGCTGGCCACCAGAGCCAGCAGATGCGGGACACGGAGCCCAACGGCCCAGGATCCTCCGTATGGAAAGCCAAGGTATCCAGCGGCACCCAGGGAACCGCCACCGGTGTGGAGGAATACCAGGTGAACCTGCAGGTGGCGCTTTTGCTGCGGGACGAGCTGCTGGCCCGGGGCTACCGGGTTCTGATGACCCGAGAGACCAACGATGTGCGGCTGAGCAATGTCCAGCGGGCCCAGCTGGCCAACGAAAACGGCGCGGCGGCCATGGTGAGGATCCACTGCAACAGAAGCGACAGAAGCTCGGTACGGGGCGCCCTAGGGATCTGCCAGACTTCTGGAAATCCCTACTGCGGCGCTATCTATGGTGAGTGCCTGCGGTTGACTGAGGCTGTTTTGGACGGCCACTGCCGGGCTACCGGCGTTGGGAATACCGGCGTATGGGAGACGGATACCATGACCGGCACCAACTGGTGCCAGGTTCCCAACACGATCCTTGAGATGGGCTATATGAGCAATCCGGCGGAAGACCGGCTGATGGTAAGCGACTCGTTCCAGCGCCAGGCGGCGGAGGGAATCGCGGACGGCCTGGACGCCTATTTTGGCCGATAGGGACAAATACGGAAAGAAAGCGTTCCACCCGCGAAAAAAGTATGGTATAATGTCCGCGGAGCGGACATTATACCTGCGCCGGTTCGCGTCCGAGAAAAATTCGGCTTTTTCGGAGGTTTCATCCTAAAAAGCCGTCCTGGCGCACGGCCACACGGCTTTTTCTGGCATTTTTGCCGAAAAAGCGGTGTGCGCTGGAAAGAGAAACGGCTTTTTCGGAGGTTTTATTCTAAAAAGCCGTCCTGACGTACGGCCACACGGCTTTTTCTGGCATTTCTGCCGAAAAAGCGGTGTAGGCCGGAAAGAGATTCGGCTTTTTCGGAGCTTTCATCCTAAAAAGCCGACCTGACGCGCGGCCATACGGCTTTTTCTGGCATTCCTGCCGAAAAAGCCGTTGAGTCGCGGCAAATTTGCCCAAGGAATGGCCCAAGGCCAAGCGGCCTGGGGGATACCATGGCCGAAGCACATGCTATAATATCCGCTAGAATTACCGAATGGCAGGAGGAACGATATGGTTGTAAGGGATTTGCTGACGCAGTTTTTTGACGCCTACCTAGTAAAGCGAAACCTGGAAGAGGCGTTATCCTTCCTTTCGGATCAGGTTGTCAGCCTGGGGACAGGGGCCCAGGAGGTGGCCTTAAACAAGGCGGAGCTCCGGGAATTGATGATCCACGAATTTGAAAGTATCCCCGGCGGCTTCCGCTATGAAATCAGCCAGTATCACGAAAACTTTTATACGGAGGACGTATGCGGAGTCTACTGCAGCGTGCGGACTTCCATGCCGGATGAGGAAGGCATGGAGCTGTCCTTCCAGACCCGGCTGACCATGAACGCGGTACGGATGGAAGGCCAGTGGAAAATCATCTGCCTGCACATGTCCGCCCCTTCGGACCAGCAGGAGGGGGAGGAGTTTTTCCCCATCCAATACGGCCGCCAGGCGGTGGGCAAGCTGGACGCGTCCGCCAGCAAAAAGCTGGTGGAGATCATGCTTTCCATGCTGCCGGGAGGGATTATGGGAGGCTATCTGGAGCCAGGCTTCCCTCTCTATATTATCAACGATACTATGCTGAACTATCTGGGCTATACCTATGAGGAATTGGTAGAGGAAACCGGCGAGCAGATGCAGAAGGTGATTGCGCCGGAGGACTGGGACCGGGTGGAGCAGACCATTTACGAAAGCATCCGCAAAACCGGCGGGTACGATGTCCAATACCGGATCGTGCGCAAGGATGGCACCCGTCTGTGGGTGGATGACAAGGGCCACGAGATTACCACCGAGGATGGCCGGAAAGCCATGATCAGCGTGATGCTGGACATCAACGACAGTGTGGAACTGCAGGAGCGGCTGCGGCAGGAGGCCATGGAGGATGCCCTGACGGGGCTTTTGAACCGAAAGGGCGCCGACACACGGATGGAGGAGCTGATGGCAGAGTGCCTGCCGGGGACGCTGCTTTTGATGGATATTGATAATTTCAAGCAGCTGAACGACACCTATGGGCATCCGGCGGGAGACCGGGTGCTGTGCCTGCTGGCGGAGATTATGCGGAAAAATTCTCGGGAACGGGATATTGTGGCCCGGGTAGGCGGAGATGAGTTTATCCTGTTTCTGCCAGGTTGCACCCAGGAGGAAGTGCTGCGGAAACGAGCAGACCGGATCTGCTCTATGTTCCAGGCGGCGGGGGCCCGGTACAGCCAGGTGGAACTGTCCGTGAGTATCGGCATTGCGGTCAGCAGCGGGGAAGAGACGTTTGAGCAGCTGATCCAGATTGCGGATGAACGGCTGTACGCCGTGAAGAAAAGCGGTAAGGGAAACTTTCAGTACAGCGACTGATCAGGATGCAGAAAGAAAGGCGTATCATCGGACAGACGGTACGCTTTTTTTCGTCTGCCAGGCGGCACACGGAGGAAACGCGATGGCTTACAGCGAACAGATTAAGGATTTTGGGAAAATCCGGGAGACCTTGCGCCAATTTTATGTTTACGGCTTCAAAAGCCGGCGGGAATACAATCAGAAAAGCCTCCGCAGCTACGACAACGAGCGGCGGAGGCTGGAAAACTGGCTGGGAGACAGCATGCGGTTCCGCCAGGATCCGGACGGAAAGCGGTTGTTCCTTTCCGTAGACGCCCAGTCGGTTCCCGCCAATCCGCTGTACCGGGCTTTTAAAGCCAAAAGCTTTACCAGCGGCGATATTGCGTTCCATTTTTATATCCTGGATCTGCTGGCACAGGGGAAAGCCTGCACGCTGCGCCAGATCCTGGACGCTTTTTCCACCGAGTATCTCAGCTGCTTTCCAGGAGCGGCGGAGCCGGATGAGTCCAGTGTGCGCAAAAAGCTGAAAGAATATGGAAAACTGGGCCTTCTGAAGGTAGAAAAGCAGGGAAGGGAGCTTTTGTACCACCGGGCGGAGAGCCAGGTGGAATTGGAAGCCTGGAAAGAAGCAGCGGCCTTTTTCTCGGAGGAAAATCCGCTGGGGGTGATAGGCTCCTATCTGCTGGACCGATATCGGGAGACGCCGGATTGGTTCCGGTTTAAACATCACTACCTGCTTCATGCCCTGGACAGCGAGGTTTTGTATAAACTGCTGGAGGCGCTAGGGGAGGAAAGAGCGGTTCGGATCCAGGTAAAAAGCCGGCGGAAGGAAAAGCGCCACGCCCATACCGTCCGCCCGGTTAAGATTTTTATCAGCACCCAGACCTGCCGGCAGTATCTGCTGGGCTGGGAGGAGACATCCCGGAAGCTGGAATTTTACCGCCTGGATCTGATCCTGTCGGTAAAGCCGGCGGGGGCTGCGGAGCCGGCGAAATCCGGTGTGTCGGGGGCCGCGGAGCCAGTGAAATCCGGAGTGTCGGGGGCCGCGGAGCCGGCGGGAAGTCCGGAGCTGCCGGGAGGAAAGCCGGCCGGAACTGGAGGGATGCCGCCGGGGGCCTATGAGGAGTTTGCCCGGTATCTGTGGGGCGTATCGGGAAGCTCCGGCCAGAAAACGGAGCGGGTGGAAATGGTGGTGCGGGTGGAGCCGGGCCAGGAATTTGTGGCGGACCGGCTGCGCCGGGAGAAACGCTGCGGCACGGTGGTCCGGCTGGACGGGATCCACTGGCGGTATGAGGCGGAAGTGTACGACGCCCGGGAAATGCTGCCGTGGCTGCGCACGTTCCTGGGCCGGATCCAGCGTTTTTCCTGCTCCAACCCGGAGGTGGAGGAAACCTTTCGCCAGGATCTGGAGGAAATGTACCGCCTGTATGGAGGGAAGGAAGATGTTGTTTCATGAGATTTACAGCTTGTACTATCAGACTGTAGCTAAAATCCTAGGACAGGCAGTAGAGGGAAAACTGACAGGACCGGGCCTGCTCCGCCTGGTGTGGCAAACAGCCTTCCCGGAAAGCTCCCTGCGGATCCCCCAGGCCTTGGAAAGCGGGGAATGGCCGCTTCTGGAGCCGGATTTCCGTACGCCTCTGTGCCATGCCCCGGAAATGCCGCTGACCCTGCTGGAAAAGCGGTGGCTGAAAAGCCTGCTGCTGGATCCCCGGATCCGCCTCTTTTCCCCTTCGGAACAGGGCTTGGAGGAGGTAACGCCGCTGTACCGGCCGGAAGACATCGTATATTTTGACCGGTACGGAGACGGGGATCCCTACGGGGATCCGGCGTATCAGGCGCATTTTCACACAATCCTTCAGGCGCTGCGGGAAAAGCGCCGGCTGTGGGTGCGCTTCCGGGACCGGCATGGAAAGCCCCATGGATGGGACTGTATTCCGGACAAGCTGGAGTATTCCTCCAAGGACGATAAGTTCCGCCTGCTGGTTTTCTTGGCCCACCGGACCATGTCCGTGAACCTGGCCCGGGTGGAGGAATGCCGGGTCGGGGAGCCGTGCGCGCAGCCTGGGGAGCCTCCTGCACCGGCGGACGGCGTGCCCCAGGAGCGGGAAAAGGAGCCGCTGGTGCTGGAATTGAAGGATGACCGTAACGCCCTGGAGCGGGTGATGCTCCACTTTTCCCATCTGGAAAAGGAAGCCTGGAAGCTGGACGGCGGCCATTACCGGCTTCGCCTGTCCTACTACCGGGAGGACGAGACGGACATCCTGATCCGGGTGCTGTCCTTCGGCCCGCTGGTGCAGGTGATCGCCCCGGACTCCTTCCGGGAGCAGATCCGGGAGCGGCTCTGCCGGCAGCGGTCGCTGGGCGTGTGACTGCCGGGGCGTGATTCGCCGCCGGAACGGTTCGCAACTTTTTTTCCGGGAAATCCCTCCCCTTTGGATGTATGATAGGGGCAACAGAAGCACCAACAGCAAACCACACGATTGCATCTGGGAAAATGCCTCCGCTATGCGGGGAAAACGGTGCTTCGGAAAAAAGTAGGAGGAGAGGGATATGCTGAACTTGCTGAAACAGGAAGCCAATGTGGCGTACACGGAAAACGGAGCCCGCGTCCTGGCTACCACTGGGTCTT
>CALWEC010000007.1 GCA_944376945.1 uncultured Lachnospiraceae bacterium
TTCGAGCGGACGGCCCGGGAGAAACACTGCCGCCTGTACCGGCCGGCCTACGATACCCTGCGTACCCTCTCCCGGAGCCTGCGGGGGCAGGTGTTTGACTACGGCGCGTACCACGAGCTGCGGATCCCGCTGCTGGGGACCTACCAGGTAAACAACGCGGCGGTGGCCATCACCGCCGCGGAGGTGCTGGCCCGGAAGGGCTGGGCCATTACCCCGGAAACCCTGCGGGCCGGGCTGGAGCGCACCCGCTGGAGAGGCCGGTTTGAACTGCTGTCGGAGGAACCGGCGGTGCTGGTGGACGGCTCCCACAACCCCCAGGGCATCCGGGCCACGGCGGAAAGCCTGCGGGAATATTTCCCGGAGGGCGGCCTTCATTTTGTGGTGGGAGTGCTGGCGGACAAGGACCACCGCTCTATGATGCAGTCCATCCTGCCTCTGGGCGCATCGTTTATCACCGTAACGCCGCCTAGCCCCCGGGCCCTGGAGGGGGAGAAGCTGGCGGAGGAGCTGCGCTCCCTGGGGGCGAAGCAGGTGACGGCGGCCGCCTCCATCCCGGAGGCCTGCGAGGCGGCGCTGGAGCAGGCGGGGACCAAGGGCGCGGTCTGCGCTTTAGGTTCCCTGTATATGGTAGGCGACCTGACCAAGGCCCTGGAGGAAGGGCTGAAAAAAAGGAGAAGCGAGAAGATGGAATTTACCAAAGGCAGCTGTGAGGCATTTGTGGAGGTGCTGGCGTCCAAAGCGCCGGTTCCCGGCGGCGGCGGCGCTTCCGCCCTGGTGGGAGCCGTGGGCACGGCCCTGGGCAATATGGTGGGAAGCCTGACCCTGGGGAAGAAGAAGTACGCGGACGTGCAGGAGGACATAGTGGCTCTGAAAGCCCAGGCAGACCGGCTTCAGCGGGAACTGTTGGAACTGGTGCAGAAGGACGCGGAGCTGTTTGAGCCGCTGTCCAAGGCCTACGGCCTTCCCAAGGAGACGGAGGAGCAGCGGGCGGAGAAGGCGCGGGTGATGGAAGGCGCCCTGCGGGACGCCTGCGGCGTGCCGCTGGAGATTATGGAGAAATGCTGCAAGGCCATCCGGCTGCACCAGGAGTTTGCGGCCAAGGGTTCGGCCCTGGCCATCAGCGATGTGGGCGTAGGCGTGGCCTGCTGCCGGGCGGCCCTTTTGGGCGCCAGCCTCAATGTGTTTATCAACACCAAGTCCATGGCAGACCGGGCTTACGCGGAGGAAATCAACGGGAAGGCGGAGAAGATGCTTTCCCAATACGTGGCCCTGGCGGATGAAATCTTTGAGGATGTCCGCAGGCGCTTTGACTGAGGAGGGAAATTTCATGGCACAGATTATGTTGGGAAAGGAAGTCAACGCTTCTTTAAATGAGAGGATCCGCGCCAAGGCGGAGGAACTGAAGGCAAAGGGGGTTTTCCCGACCCTGGGGATCATCCGGGTAGGCCAACGGGGAGACGACATCTCCTACGAGAAGGGGGCCATGAAGCGCTGCGCCACCCTGGGGGTGGAGGTAAAGCAGTTTCTGCTTCCGGCGGACGTGTCCCAGGAAACGCTGATGGAGACCATCCAGCAGGTGAACCAGGACAAGGGCATCCACGGGGTGCTGATGTTCCGCCCCCTGCCGGACCATCTGGACGAGGAGGCGGCCTGCGCGGCCTTGGATCCGGAGAAGGATATGGACGGCATTACCAGCGGCTCCATGGCCGGGGTGTTTGTGGGCCACGAGAAGGGCTTTCCTCCCTGCACGCCGGAGGCCTGCATGGAGATTTTGGATCACTACGGCGTAGACTGCCAGGGAAAGCGGGCGGTAGTCATCGGCCGCAGCCTGGTGGTGGGCAAACCGGCGGCCATGATGCTGCTGCAGAAGAACGCCACCGTTACCATCTGCCATACCAAGACCCAGGACATGGCGGCCATCTGCCGGGAGGCGGACATCCTGGTGGTGGCGGCGGGCCAGCCGGACATGGTGACCAAGGAATTCCTGCGGCCGGGCCAGGTGGTGATTGACGTAGGCATCAACGTGGACGCAGAGGGCAAGCTTTGCGGGGATGTGGATTTTGCCCAGGCGGAGCCGGTGGTGGCGGCCATCACCCCGGTGCCCGGCGGCGTGGGGACCGTCACTACCTCCGTGCTGGTGGGCCATGTGGTGGAGGCGGCGGCCCGGCAGGAGGGGCGGTAAATGGAGCATACCCATAGCCACGTGGCGCCGGACGGCACGGTCTACACCCACACCCACTCCCACGAGCACACCAAGGCGGTGCTGAACCGGCTGTCCCGGGCCATCGGCCACCTGGAATCCATCAAGCGGATGGTGGAGGACGGACGGGACTGCTCGGAGGTGCTGATCCAGCTGGCGGCGGTGCGCTCCGCCCTGGGAAACACCGGCAAGGTGATCCTGGAGGATCACATCAACCACTGTATCGTGGACGCGGTGGAGCACGGGGATATGCAGGCCGTTGAGGAATTGAATAAGGCCATATCCTACTTTATCAAGTAGGCTTGCAGGAAGTGCGCTCCTTTCCGGAAAGAAATGGGCTTTCCGGAAGGGAGCGGAGATCAGGAAGGCGGTCAGACATGCAGGCGGAATTTTTGCCCATCAACCGAAAAGAGATGGAAGAGAGAGGATGGAGCCAGGTGGACTTTGTCTATGTGTGCGGGGACGCCTACGTGGACCATCCTTCCTTTGGCCATGCCATCATCACCCGGCTGCTGGAGGCTCACGGATACCGGGTGGGCATTTTAGCCCAGCCGGACTGGCGGCGGGAAGAGGCCATCCGGGAGTTTGGACGCCCCCGGCTGGCCTTTTTGGTGTCCGCCGGCAATATGGACTCTATGGTGAACCACTATTCGGTCTCCCGGCGCCACCGGAAAACCGATTCCTATTCCCCAGGCGGGGAGATGGGCCGCCGGCCGGACCGGGCGGCCACGGTGTACGGAAACTGGATCCGCCGGGTGTACCCGGACGCGCCCATTGTCCTGGGAGGGATCGAGGCCAGCCTGCGGCGGCTGGCCCACTATGACTATTGGTCGGACCGCCTGAAGAAATCCGTGCTGCTGGACGCCCAGGCGGACTTGATCTCCTACGGCATGGGGGAGCGGTCCATCCTGGCCATCGCGGAGGCCTTGGCGGCAGGGATCCCGGTGGAGCAGCTTACCTATATCCCCGGCACGGTGTACAAAACCCACCGGGTGGAGGAGGGCCAGGGAATCTGGCTTCCCTCCTATGGGGAGCTAGAGCAGAGCCGCCGGGCTTACGCGGAAAGCTTCCGGATCCAGTACGCCAACACCGACCCGTTTTCCGGGAAAACCCTCATTGAGCCCTATGGGAAAAAGCTATTTGTGGTGCAGAACCCGCCGTCCCGGCCCCTGAGCCGCCAGGAGCTGGACGATGTGTACGATCTGCCCTACCGGCGGACCTGGCATCCCTCCTACGCGGCGGCAGGGGGCGTCCCGGCCATCCAGGAGGTCCAATTCAGCCTGGCCAGCAGCCGGGGCTGCTTCGGCGGATGCAGCTTCTGCGCCCTTACCTTCCATCAAGGGCGGATCGTCCAGTCCCGGAGCCACGAATCCCTCCTGCGGGAGGCGGAGGCCATGACCCGGGAGCCAGGCTTTAAGGGATATATCCACGATGTAGGCGGGCCCACCGCCAACTTCCGTTTCCCCAGCTGCCGGAAGCAGGAGACCCAGGGGGTATGCCCGGACCGCCAGTGCCTGTTCCCACGGCCTTGTCCCAACCTGCAGGTGGACCACACCGACTATCTGTCCCTGCTGCGGAAGCTGCGGGCCCTGCCGGGGGTGAAGAAGGTGTTCATCCGCTCCGGCATCCGCTTCGACTATGTGATGGCGGATCCCAAGGAGGATTTCCTCTGGGAGCTGTGCCGGTACCATGTCAGCGGCCAGCTGAAGGTGGCGCCGGAGCATGTGTCCCCGAAGGTGCTCCGGCTTATGGGGAAGCCGGGGCAGGAGGTGTACCAGGCCTTTGCCAAGCGGTTCCGGGAGATCAACCAGAAGCTAGGGAAAAAGCAGTACCTGGTGCCGTACCTGATTTCCTCCCATCCCGGCTCCACCCTGGAGGACGGCATTGCACTGGCGGAGTGCGTCCGGGACATGGGGTATATGCCGGAGCAGGTACAGGATTTTTACCCGACGCCCTCCACCGTTTCCACCTGCATGTACTATACCGGTCTGGATCCCCGGACCATGGAGCCGGTGGAGGTGGTGCGGGATCTCCATCAGAAGGCCATGCAGCGGGCTTTGATCCAGTACCGGGATCCTAAGCTGCGGCCGCTGGTGGAGGAAGCCCTGAGGCGGACCGGGCGGACGGATCTTATCGGCTGGGGGCCCCGCTGCCTGCTGCGCCCGGCCGGCGGGAAACCGCCGGCTGGCGGAAAGCAGCCGCCGGGAACGCGCCTGGCCGCCGGAAAGCAGCCGGTATCCAGACAGCAGCCGCCGGGCCCGGGGAGCCGCCCGGCCGCTCCCCGCGGAAAAAAGAAAACCATCCGGAACCTACACAAAAAGAAATCCTAAGGTTCCTTTCTTCCTGCCTGCCGCATAGAATAGCAGAAGGAAACAAGGGGAGAGGATAAGTGGATGGAGTTTGACCAGGAGGATTTTGGCCTGATTGCGGACGATGGGGACGGGCGAATGGCCGGGCCTTCCTGCCGGGTGCGCTTCCTGCACGGCGCGGCCGGTTATGGGCCTATGAACATTACCATCGACGACCGGGGCATCCGGCAGCTGGAATTTGGGACGGCGTCCCGTTTTGAGACGATTCCGGACGGCTTTGCCATGGTGACCATTGCCAGCAGCCGGATGCCCCGGATTGTCCTGTGCCGCCGGAACCTGCTGTTCCCGGCCGGCAGCATCCTGACGCTGATGATCGTAAACAGCCAGAACGGCATCGACCTAAAGATTGTGCCGGAACTGTAAGTTCCGGCCCGGAGAGGAAACGGCATGACAAAAGAGATTTGGAAGCCGGGCAATATGATTTACCCGGTCCCGGCGGTATTGGTATCCATGAGGGGCGCGGACGGCCGGGAAAACCTGGTGACCGTGGCTTGGACCGGGACCATCTGCACCAACCCGGCCATGGCCTACATTTCCCTGCGCCCCACCCGCTTTTCCTACGGCCTGATCCAGGAAAGCGGGGAATTTGTCATCAACCTGACCACCGAGAAGCTGGCCTATGCAACGGATTTCTGCGGGGTCAAGTCCGGCCGGGAGGTGGACAAGTTCGAGCGGCTGGGGCTGGCCCGGGAGAAGGCCTCCTGCGTAAAGGCCCCGCTGCTGGCGGAAAGCCCGGTGAACATGGAATGCCGGGTGCGGGAGGTCCATCCGTACGGCTCCCACCACATGTTTGTGGCGGATGTGCTGGCGGTGCAGGCGGACCGGGCCTACCTGGATGCCTCCGGGAAGCTGGACCTGTCCCGGGCCGGGCTGATTGCCTACAGCCACGGCGAGTATTTCTGCCTGGGAAAGAAGCTGGGGAAATTTGGCTGGAGCGTACAGAAAAAGACGGGAGGAAAGAGCCATGCGCGTTCTTGACCTACACTGCGATACCCTCAGCGCCCTGCGGCGGCTGCGGCGCGAAAGCGCCGGGCCTGCGGAGGCGGAGGCCGGAGCTTTGGATCCCGGCGCATGTTCCCAGCTGCCGGAAAAGCCGGGCTTGCGGGAAAACCACCTGCACCTGGACCTGTCCCGGATGCGGCAGGCCGGTTACAGCCTGCAGGTTTTCGCGGCTTTTGTGGATTTGGGAAGGGAGGCGGACCCGCTGGCCGCCTGCCGGGAACAGATCCAAATCCTGCGGGAGGAGCTGGCGGCCAACCCGGACTGGATTGCCCCGGTGGAAAGCTGGGAGGATTACGAGGAAAACCGGCGCCAGGGCAAGCTGTCCGCCTTGCTTTCCCTGGAGGAAGGGGCGGTGTGCCAGGGAGATCCGGAGATTCTGGGGGACCTGTACCGGGCGGGCGCCCGGATGATGACCCTGACCTGGAACCACGCCAATGGCCTGGGCTTTCCCAACCATGCGGAATACCGGCCGGAAACCGGTCTGGTCTGCCGTCCGGAGGAGCGGGGGCTGACGGAAAAGGGCCGGGCCGTCCTGGAGGAGATGGAGCGGCTGGGGATGCTGGTGGACGTTTCCCATCTGTCCGACGGCGGCTTCTGGCAGGTGGCGGCCTGCACCCGGCGGCCGTTTCTGGCCAGCCATTCCAATGCCCGGGCGGTCTGCGGCCACACCCGGAACCTGACGGATCCCATGATCCGGGCGATCGCGGAGCGGGGCGGCCTGATTGGGCTGAATTTCTGCGTCTCCTTCCTGGATCCGGCATGGCGGCCGGGCCGCTGTGGCACGCCGGAGGAGATGGCGGCCCACCTGCGGCACATCCGGGACGTGGGCGGGATGGACTGTCTGGCCCTGGGCTCGGATTTTGACGGTATTGAGGAAGCGCCGTCCTTTGGCGGCTGCGAAGGCATGCCCCTTTTGTGGGAGGCCCTGGGACGTCTGGGCTTTTCTGAGGAGGAGCGGGAAAAGCTTTTCTTCCGCAACGCGGAACGATTTTTCCAGGAAAACCTGTAAGCCGGAAAGGGAAGCAGGAGCAGGGGTAAACCGGCAGGCAGCGCCTGCCGGTTTACCCCTGCTCCGCGATCTTCTGGGCCAGCTCGCTCAGGTAGACCCAGCGCTCCATCTTTTCCTCCAGCTGCCGCTCCGCCTGTTCTTTTTCCGCAGTCAGCTGCTCCAGCCGGGCGTACTGGCTGGAGCAGGCTTCCATCTCCTTTTCCAGGGCTTCCACCTGGCTTTCCAGCGCGGCAATGTCGTCCTCAATGGTTTCGTACTCCCGCTGCTCCTGATAGCGGAAGCGGAGCTTGGCGTTGGGACGGGGCTTTTCCCGCCCTCGGGAAGGCTGGGAGCCGCCGGGGCTGTCTTTCTGGGAGCCGCCGGAGCCGTTCTTCTGAGAGCCGCCGGAGGCGTTTTTCCGGGAACCAACCGTCCCCCCGTCCTCCCGGGGGCGGTTGGGAGAGTTCCAGTAGTCGGTGTACCCGCCTTCGTACAGATGCAGCCGCCTCCCCTCAAAGGCCAGGATCCGGTTCATAGTCCGGTCCAGGAAGTAACGGTCGTGGGAGACCGCGATTACAATCCCGGCGAACCGGTCCAGGTAATCCTCCAGGACGGTCAGGGTGGCAATGTCCAGATCGTTGGTGGGCTCGTCCAAAAGCAGCACATTGGGAGCGCCCATCAGCACCTGCAGCAGGAACAGGCGGCGTTTTTCCCCGCCGGAAAGCTTTTCCACCAGGCCGTACTGCTCCGCCGGGGAAAACAGGAACCGCTCCAGCATCTGGGAGGCGGTGGCGGTGCCCTGGGAAGTGTGGATCACCTCCGCAATGTCCCGCACCGCGTCGATCACCCGGGTGCCCTCCGGCAGGACCGGCGTTTCCTGGGCAAAATAGCCAATGCGCACCGTATCGCCCCGGATGACCTGGCCGGCGTCCGGTGTTTCCTGGCCTGCCAGGATTTTCAGCAGGGTGGATTTGCCGCAGCCGTTGGGGCCTACAATCCCCAGCCGTTCTTCCCGCAGCGCAATGTGGGAGAAATCCTGGAACAGAGTCCGGCTGCCAAAGGATTTGGAGAGGCCTTCCAGCTGGAGGGTCTTTTTCCCCAGGCGGCTGCTGACGGAATCCAGCTGGACCGTCCCCTGGGCGGAGGGGCCGCTTTGGCTTTGCAGCTCCTCAATCCGCTGGATGTGGGCTTTCTGTTTGGTGGAGCGGGCCCGGGCGCCCCGGTGCAGCCATTCCAGCTCCGTCCGCAGGATGGTCCGGCGCTTCCGCTCCGAGGCCTGGGCGTCCGCCAGCCGCTGCTCCCGCAGCTCCAGGAAGCCGGCGTAACTGGCCTCGTAGGAATAGAGCTTTCCTTCGTCGATCTCTACGATCCGCCGGGTCACCCGGTCCAGAAAATACCGGTCGTGGGTGACCATAACCAGGGCTTGCTTCCTCTGGGCCAGATACTGTTCCAGCCAGGCCACCATCTGGCTGTCCAGATGGTTGGTGGGTTCGTCCAGCACCAGGATGTCCGCCGGCCGCAGCAGGGTCCGGGCCAGGGCGGCCCGCTTCCGTTCGCCGCCGGACAGGTGGGCGGCGGTCCGGGTGTGATCCTGGAAACCTAGCCGGGTCAAAAGCTCCCGGGCCCGGGTCTCTGTGTCCCAGCTTTCCTCCTCCGGCGCAGCCTCTTCCAGAACATAGTCTAAAAGGGAGGCGTCTGGGGAAAAAACCGGCGTCTGGGGAAGATAGGCCAGGGAGACGGAGTTTCCCTTGGTGACGGTCCCCCGGTCCGGCTCCTCCAGCCCGGCCAGGATCTTCAGCAGGGTGGATTTCCCGGTTCCGTTAACGCCTACTATGCCGATCTTTTCCCCCGCCTGGACGCCTAGGGAGACGTCCTCCAGCAGGGGGCGGGCGCCGAAATCTTTATAAATATGTTCCAAAACCAGAAGATTCATGGATCGCTCCTTGTATGAATAGAAGATTCTATGCTATTATAGTGCGTAGACGTGAAATTGTAAACCAGAACGAACCGGCCCAGAGGCCGCGCACAGGAAGGGGAAACGGTATGTGGGAGAAGGAACCAACGAAACGGCAGGCCCGGTGGCTCATTGGCGTGGCGGCCGTCTGTATTGTCATCTATGCTGGCGTGCAGAACCTGGACGACGTGGGAAGCGCGGTCAGCTGGCTGGCAGGCCTGCTGCTGCCGCTGATCCTGGGAGGTGTGATCGCGCTGATTTTGGACGTGCCGCTGCGTTCCCTGGAGCGGCATTTTTTCCCTGGCTCCCAGAACCCTACGGTGAGGAAGCTGCGGCGTCCCCTCTGCATCCTGCTGGCCCTGCTGATTATCCTGGGCGTGGTGGCCGGGGTGATGGTGCTGGTGGTGCCGGAACTGGTCAACGCAGTGACGGTTCTGGGCAACAGCCTGGTGGAAACCGTCCAGTCCCTGCAGCGGTGGGGGCAGGAAAACGCCCTGGCGGACACGCCTTTGGGGGAGGCTCTGCTGTCGGTGGAGCTAAACTGGGACCGGATCCAGGATACGGCTCTGAACTGGCTGGGCGGCGGGGTGGCCGGCATCCTGGGCACTACGGCCACGGTCATCGGCACGGTGGCCAGCCGGGTGGTAACCTTTGTGCTGGCGCTGTTTTTCGGCCTTTACATGCTGGGAGGCAAGGAAACCCTGAAGCGGCAGACTGTGCGCCTGGTGGAGGCCTGGCTGCCGGCCAAAGCCTCCCAGGTGGCGCTCCATGTGGCCGGAGTGTTTTTAGACGCGTTCCGCCGCTTTGTGGTGGGACAGACGGTGGAGGCCATCATCCTGGGAAGCCTCTGCGCCCTGGGCATGTGGATCCTGCGGATCCCCTACGCCCCGATGGTGGGGGCCCTGGTGGGGGTGACGGCGCTGATCCCTATGCTGGGCGGCCTGCTGGGCGGGGCCATTGGCGCTCTGATGATCCTGCCGGAAAGCTTCGGCAAGATGATCCTGTTCCTGGTGTTCCTAATCATCC
>CALWEC010000008.1 GCA_944376945.1 uncultured Lachnospiraceae bacterium
AATGGTACAGATATTCATTGTAAATTTTCTTTGCGTCAAAAGAGAATCCGTAAGCATAACGGATTCCGTCGTAGATATATACGGCCTCAAAAGAGGTTGGTTTGTCGTTCCCGGCGAAAGGTTCCCAAGGCAGCTTCTGCCCCTTGGACAGTTTGGAGGACGCACCGACAATCATATCTTGCATGGTCATGAGCGCATGCAGGACATTGCTCTTGCCGGCGGCGTTGGCTCCGTAAATGGCCAGAACAGGGAGCAGAGTCCTTTTGTCGTCCGGATGGATCAAGCACGATGCTAAAGAGGTGTCTTTGGAAGCTGCAAAGCTGATCACTGCATTATCCCGGATAGAACGATGGTTTTCTACGGTAAATTGAATAAGCATGGGCAAATACCTCCTTCTGCTTATAGCATGAACAGATTACGCCCATATTATAGCATTAAAAATGCCAGGTGTCAATATTTAATAGCTAATTTTGCATAAAATATGCAAATATCGGATATAAATATTGATGTGAGAGCGCGGAGCCCAAATTAGGACTCCGCAGCAGTTTCACCAATTTGTTCATATCTAAGAAAACAGTCAGAAGACATGGCTGCGTCAAAATATTCACTTGGTTATATTATATGACAGGAGGTCTATAAGATCGCCTGCCATATTAGAATTATATATATTTTGGGGCAGTATTGACATTTTTGAAAACTTTTCCGAAAAAGACGGCGAAGGATTTTTCGAGGGGGTTGTTATTGATAAATGATTGACACCAAATACGACACCACATATAATGGAAATAGTCGGTACTCAAGTGTCAAAATGGGATAAACTATTGATGCACATCTGCTCTTTATCGAGAGACCTCCGGTTTGATGAGCTGAGGAAAGTATTGGAAAGCTACGGCTACAAGATGTATCCTCCAAGAAGTGGGAGCAGTCATTATACGTTTCGAAAATCTGGATGCCAGCCAATTACGATACCAAAGCATGAACCAATTAAAAAGGTATATGTAGAACTTGTGAGACAGGTTGTAGAAAGTGAGGCGAAAAATGATGAAGACGCTGAATGATTATATGAAGATGTCTTATCGAATGGAAATCGTAGAAGATAAAGAAGAAGGCGGATATGTAGTTTCTTATCCTGAGTTACCGGGCTGTATTACCTGTGGGGAAACGATTGAAGAGGCGGTTGCAAATGCGGCAGACGCAAAAAAGGCATGGATGGAAGCTGCACTGGAAGAAGGAATTGAGATTCACGAACCGGATCATTTAGAAGATTATTCCGGACAATTTAAACTGAGAATTCCCCGGAGTCTGCATCGGTCTCTGGCAGAGCATTCTAAAAGAGAAGGGATCAGTATGAATCAGTACTGTGTTTACCTCCTTTCTAAGAATGACGCCGTTTATTCAAAATAGGGAAGGCTACTGTATTAGAACATATTCCTTTGAAAAAGCCTTTACGGAATCGTAGAATGTTTTTTCGTATAAAACTTTTGTATAAGCAGAGAGAGGATACGGTCCTCTCTCTGCTTATAGTACGCCCAGCGGGCGCACGTTCTAAGGGGGGGGGGGAAGTCCCTGCCCTGCCCGGCAACGAGGAGGATGTAGTTCTCTTTCGCTTCGCTCGCACCCGCGCCGGGGTGCCCCTGGCTGCTTGGCCTTGGGCAGTTCGCTATGGCCCAACGGCTTTTTTTACAAAAACGGAAGAAAAAGCCGCATGTCCGTGCATCAGGCCGGCTTTTTAGGAAGAAGGCTGCAAAAAAGCGGTGAATTTTCCTGGGGAAACCAATCCTGGGGGAAACCCAATTCTGGGGAAACCAATCCCGTGAAACGCTTATGGAACGGAGCGAGGCGGCCAACAAAAAGAAGGAATAGCCGGTACCATCCCCCAAGGAAGCGCTTTGGGATCGGCTGCGGATCCTGTGTGTGCCGGATGCTCACAGGGAAAGCAAGGAAAAGTTCGGCTGCCAATGCGGAAGATGCGGAAAAGGCATGGATGGAAGGGATTGTTGCCTATTATGAATGGATATGCTATACTTGGAAAAAACCATGGGAGGATGACAGCATGGAACTTCGTACCCTCCGCTATTTCCTGGCGGCGGCGCAGGAGGAGAATATTACCCGGGCGGCGGACATCCTGCATGTCACCCAGCCCACTTTAAGCCGTCAGATTATGGATCTGGAGCGGGAACTGGGCGCAACCTTGATGCTGCGGGGGAAAAACGGCCTGACTCTGACAGAAGACGGCATCTTTTTCCGCCAGCGGGCCCAGGAGATTGTGGAGCTGGCGGACCGCCTGGAAAAATCTTTTGCAGAACGGCAGAGCGACATCAGCGGTATGGTTGTGATCGGCGCTTCCGAGGTGGCCGGCGGCCAGACAATGGCGAAGCTGATCCAGGCGTTCTCCGAGAAATATCCTGCGGTGCAGTTCACCCTCTACAATGAAACGGTGGATAACATCAAAGGCCGGCTGGACAAAGGACTGGTGGATATTGGGCTGTTGCTAGAGCCCATCGACGTGACGAAATACGATTATGTCCGCCTGTCCCAGCAGGATACCTGGGGCCTGCTGCTGCGGGACGATCACCCGTTGGCGGAAAAGGCGTCGCTTACGGCGGAGGATGTGTCCTCCTGCCCGCTGCTTTTGCCGCTGCGGGAAAATATCCGGGCCGAGATTCTGCACTGGCTGGGGCGCGAGGAAGCAGAACTGCGGATCCTGCTGTTTTATACGCTTCTTTCCAACGCAGCCCTGATGGTGGCCGAAGGATTAGGTTGCGCCTTCTGCATGGATGGGGCCCTGGCGATCCGCAGCGATCCGCGCCTGCGGTTTATCCCTCTGGAACCGCGCCGCATGACCCACAGCGTGCTGGTGTGGAAGAAGAATAACCTGTTTTCCCCGGCTGCCTCCCTATTCATCCAGGAAATCAATTTGCTGCGGGCGAAAATCCAATGAAACGGGAATCCAATAAAATAGATGCGGAAGGACCTTCAGGAACGATTTCCTCGGAGGTTTTTTGCAGCCTTATCAATGCGGAATTCGTATGGATAAAGATAAAACATAAGCATTAGACATCAAAACGCGAGGCCACTATAATAAAAAAGGGCGTTGAAAAGAGGCAAATCCATCGCAGGAACACATTTTCCTGAGAAAGAAAGGAAGGAATCGTATGAACCGGAAAGAAAGAACCGAACAGAAAATGCAGGAGCTGTTCCACAGCCATGCCGCCGGGGACGAAGGAACCGACGGCGGGTTCATGCAGATCTTGCAGGGATACATCTTTGGGGATGTGTGCTACACCGGCAGCCTGGATAACCGGCTGCGGGAGCTGGTTACGGTCACGGTGCTGACCACCCTTAGCGCCTTGCCCCAGCTGAAAGCCCATGTGCAGGCCAGCCTCAACGCCGGCTGCACCCCGGTGGAGATCCGGGAGGCCGTCTACCAGTGCGCCCCGTTTATCGGCTTCCCTAAAACCCTCAACGCCATTAGTACGATGAACCAGGTGTTCACGGAAAACGGTATCCAATTGCCCCTGCCCAGCCAACAGACGCGGACCGGTGAATGCGAGGATGAACGGTATCAGAGAGGGCGGGAGATGCAAGCGCCTCTCTATGGGGACGAGATCGCTGCCCGCTATACCTGGCTGCCCGGCGAATTTGCCCAGGCGGTGCCCCGGTTCCTCACCGAGCTGTGCTTTGGGGATTTTAACACTCGCGAAGGCCTTGCCGGCAAGACCCGCGAGCTGCTGACCGTGGTGCTGCTGGCGGCGCTGGGCGGCGCGGAGGTGCAGCTAAAAAGCCATGTGGCGGGCGCATTGAAAGCGGGCAATACCAAGGAGGAAGTGGTCTGCGCCCTGGTCCACGCCAGCGGCTATATGGGCTTCCCCCGGCTGTTCAATGCGCTGAATGTGTGCAAGGAGCTGCTGGAAACGACCGCGTAAAGGAGGAAAACCGCCATGAAAATCGTTGTTTTGACAGGCAGCCCCAACCAAAACGGTTCCTCCCATCTGCTGGCAGACTGCTTTCGGCGGGGCGCGGAAGAAGCCGGGCACAGTGTGGAGATGGTGGATACCGCCCATGCCAACATCCATCCCTGCACCGGCTGCGTCCGCTGCGGCTACGAGGGTCCCTGTGTGCAGAAGGACGATGTGGAATTCATCCGCGAAAAAATCCTGGCTGCCGGTATGCTGGTGTTTGCCACGCCCCTGTACTACTACGGGATGAGCGCCCAGCTGAAAACCATGATCGACCGCTTTTGCGCCTTCAATCGTTCCCTCCAGCGCAAACATAGGAAGTCCGCCCTGCTGGCGGTGGCCTGGAACAGCGACGATTGGACCTTTGAGGCGCTGGAAGCCCACTATAAAACGCTGGTACGCTATCTGAACCTTACGGATATGGGCATGGTGCTGGGCTATGGCTGCGGCACGCCTCCCATGACACAGCACTCTCCGTATCCTCAGCAGGCGTACAGCCTTGGCAATCGTTTGAAATAACAGCAAAAATCTGGGCTATCTGGCCATGATGGGGACGTTGGTTTTCCTGGCCTATTATGCGCGGAAAAGACGCAGGGAAAAATATTTTGGGAGGAACCGAAATGCGGGAGGGGGATAAGAGAATGGATACGAAAATCATGCGGTATTCGGATACGGACACAATCGGCCGCCCCCTGATCATATCCTATTCCTATTCCGGCCATACCCATCGGATCGCCCAGGAAATTCAGGATTTGACCGGCGGCGACTGGCGCGAGATATATCCCTGGCAGCCTTATCCCATGGCATTTCCAGAGCTGTTAGATCAAGTCAAAAAGGAAATACAGACAGGGTATCATCCCCGTTTGCTTCCCAGTCCCAGCAATCCGAAACCATATTCGGTGGTTTTTGCGGGGGCTCCGAATTGGTGCGGGACGCTGGCTCCGCCTCTGGCTTCCTGGCTGGCGAAAAACAATCTGTCCCATAAAATCATTCTTCCGTTTTATTCGCATTGCGGCGGCGTGCCTTGTGATTTTCGCTGGGATATTGCCAGGCTCTGCCCGCAAGCGGAGGTACGGCAGGCGTTTTGTGCCGTGGAGGACGGAGGGGACGGTTTGAGGGAGGCACTGATCCAATGGATGGGCCAGGTGGGGTTGGCAGAGATCGTTAGGACAGCGCAGTAAAACCAGCTTATGCAAAGGACTCCGCTGATAACGAGAGCTGCCTTCCGAATGAAAGCACACAGGAACGTATTTTAATGGATATGCAGATCCACGGAGACGGATATTACCGCTTTTTTGCCAATGTGGATGTGCAGGCGTCTCTCTCTTTAAAGGAGGGTGTAACATGCGGATCTATGACAAAGAGTTATTCGGCAAAGAAAACGTGTTCGGCCTGGGACAGGCCAACACAGCCTACGCCCAGTATTTCACCGGCAATTCCTATCTGAACCCACTGACACAGGCGGGCCAGTGCCCGGTATTTTTGGCCAACGTTACCTTTGAGCCGGGCTGCCGCAACCACTGGCACATCCACCACGCCAAAAGCGGCGGCGGTCAGATTTTAATCTGCACCGCCGGGGAGGGCTGGTACCAGGAGGAGGGCAAGGAAGCCATCCACCTGACGCCCGGCATGGTCGTCACCATCCCGGCGGGGGTCAAGCACTGGCACGGAGCCAAAAAGGACAGCTGGTTCAGCCACATTGCCGTGGAGGTGCCCGGCGAGGAAACTTCCAATGAATGGTGCGAGCCGGTGGACGATGCGGCTTACAGCGGGTTGGAGTAAGGAGGGGGGCAGAGTGCAGTACACAAAACTGGGAAATTCCCATCTGACCGCCTCACGCATCTGCATGGGCTGCATGGGATTTGGCGATCCCCGTAACGGCCAACACAGCTGGACGCTGGACGAGGAACACTCCCGCCAGATCATCCGCCGGGGGCTGGAACTGGGAGTCAACTTTTTTGACACCGCTGTGGGCGGCCAAGGCGGTGGGCGTCATGGCACAGAATACCCCGGCCGCCGCGAAAGAGCCGCATGTCTGGAGCACCGGCAGCCAAAAAATCCAAGGGCAGTAAGCTTCATACAAGCATTGGACACGGAGCGGTAAAGCCATTATAATGAAAATGGAAACCAAGAGATAGCGAAGAAAAAAATCGGTAAGGAGGCCCAAACGTATGAGTAAAACGTTAGTAGCATTTTTCTCGGCCAGCGGCGTCACAAAGAAAGTGGCGGAAAAACTGGCGGCTGCCACAGGAAGCGATCTCTATGAGATCCAGCCTGCTGTGCCCTATACCCGCGCCGACTTAAACTGGCAGGACAAACAGTCCCGCAGCTCGGTGGAAATGAACGACCCGTCCTCCCGGCCGGAGCTGGCGGACCATGCGGCGAATATATAGGACTACACCCGGATCTTCCTAGGGTTCCCTGTGTGGTGGTACACGGCGCCTACCATTGTCCGTTCCTTTTTGGAAGGCTATGATTTTTCCGGAAAGACCATTATCCTGTTTGCCACCTCCGGCGGCAGCGGTTTGGGGAAAATCGCCAAGGAGCTTGCCTCCAGCTGCCCAGGGGCGAAGATCCTGGAAGGACGGCTGCTGAACGGGAACCCTTCGGAAGCGGCGCTAAAACAGTGGGCGGAAAGCCTTTAAGCCAGGAGGAAGGAGCCGGGGGCCGTGGAAATCAAAGAGGTGCAAGGAAACTGGAAGCGCTATTTGGACTTGCTGCTTCTGGCGGACGAGCAGGAAACCATGATCGACCGCTATATCGGGAAAGGGAGCATGTACGTGCTGGACGATCATGGAATAAAAAGTGAATGTATCGTCACAGACGAAGGGGACGGAGTCCTGGAAATCAAAAGTCTGGCCACTGTGCCGGAACACCAAAAAAAGGGATATGGGAAAGCGCTGGTGGACTTTCTGGTTCAAACCTACGCCGGACAATACCAGATCCTGCAGGTGGGGACCGGCGACAGCCCGGCTACGGTCCCCTTCTATGAAAAATGCGGCTTTACCCGCTCCCACTGTAAGAAAAACTTTTTCACAGACCATTACGACCACCCGATCTTTGAGGGCGGCGTCCAGTTGGTGGATATGATCTATCTGCGCCGCCGCCTATAGCGGGCGGGAAGAGACGTGGATGGGGGACAGGTATTTGGCGCAGAAAGGCTGGATTACCCCCTGGTCGTAGGCGTGAAGGCTGCAGCGGTGGAGCCGTTCCACATTTAGGTTCATGGCGTCCTGGAACGCCATGGCGGAGAGGGTCAGGCTGCCGTTACGCATACGCCGCAGAAACGTGTCAAAATCCATCTCCTCCGATAGCGCTAAGGCAGGAGCCGGGGAGCGGCTGTCTCCGGCGGAACCGGCGCTTTCCAACGGGCCGCGCCGCCAGCTCCGGGCCACATATTCCCGGTTATCCTGGGCGCCGCTGCGGGTATGGGCGGCATAGGCGACATCGGTAAGAGGCTTTAGGCCGCCGTCTGGGCGGATCAGAAATTTGGCGTGGAACCCGCAAAGCGGATGATCGCAGCGGGAAGGCAAAAAGCTTTCCAGGGGGATCCGGGCCTGCCGGTGGATGTCCGCCATCAGCTGATCCAGGGTGTAACGGTCTTTTGTGGCGGCGTCCTGCGGGTAACGGCCAAAATAGGACACCGGCTGGAAATGGACGCCGCGGACGGCAGGCGCCAGGGAGCAGGCCAGCTGGATCAGCTCCCCCAGGTTTTGGTCGTTGACGCCCTTTACCACCGTAGGCACCAGGGTGACGCCTATCCGCAGCTCTCCGCAGATCCGGATGGCGTCCTTTTTCAGTTCCAGAAGGGGCATTCCTCGGAGTTCCTGGTAGATGGCGTCCTGGGTCCCGTCAAACTGAAGAAAGACAATATCCAGGCCGGCAGCGGCCAGGCGGCGGGCGTATTCCGGATCCTGGGCCAGGCGGATGCCGTTGGTATTGATCTGCACATAGCGGCAGCCGGCTTCCCGGGCATACCGGATCAGCTCCGGCAGATCGTCCCGCAGGGTAGGCTCGCCGCCGGAAAACTGGATCAATGGCTGTCCGCATTGGCCGGCAATCTCCCGGATGGCAGCTTTCATTTCCTCTAGGCTTGGATCCTCTTCCGGGGATCCGCCGTTGGCAAAGCAATAGCGGCAGCGCAGGTTGCAGCGGCGGGTTACCTCCAGCAGGGCGCAGCAGGTTCCTACCTCGTGCTCCCGGCAGATGCCGCAGCCCTCTGGGCAATGGAGGCCGCTGCCTGGGGAAAGCGGCTCCGCGTCCTGGCTCCATTGTTCAAAATCCAATTTCCCCTGCCAGACCAGCACCTGGAAAGCTCCGTGCTCTGGGCAGCGCTTTTGCAGAAACACGCGGCCGTCTTCCTGGCGGGAAAGCTGGGCGGGAAGGTTCCGCAGGCACACCGGGCACACGGAACGGGTTTTTCGGATCTGCATTTTTAATCTCCCATGCCAAAGGCTTCTTTTTTGAAAATGGTGAGTTCCAGCTGGTACCGGCGGGAAACCTTCTGGATGGCGTGGGTCAGTTCTGGATCCAGCACATCTGGCGGGCAGACGGCGCTGGCATTGAGAAGGACGGCAATCTCCGTGCAAGGGCGGGAAAAGCGGTGGGGCATCTCCACCGGCCGGCCGGTGCCCAGAAGATCCGCCTTGCCGTAGTCTCCCTCCGGCTCCCATGCCAGCAGCTTTAGGTGGGGAATCTCAAAGCCTGCTTCCCGGATCCGGGCCTGGACTTCGGCAGCCATATCCATCAAATAGGCGTTGCCGTCAAAGGTGCGGCAGCACACCACCGCGTGATATTGGAGATAGTATTCGCTAAGCTTGCCCATGGCGGCCTGGAAGGCTTCCCCGCCGTAGCCGATATCCGGCCGGCGCAGGGAGGCTTTTCCCTGCTTCAGCGCTTGGCACAGATCTTCCAGCCCCTCCTGCTTCTTGGCGCTGATGGCCAGCACCTGAGCCTGTGGGTAGCGCTCCGCCAGCCAGGCCCGGTCCGCCTCTTTTTCCGCTTCGGCGATCCAATCGCATTTGTTCAGGACGATCAGGTCCGCCTCCACCAGCTGGGTGTCCAGCAGATATTCCATATCCCCGCCTTGGCCGCTTCGCAAAAGATCCACGGTCTGGGGTTCTACCAGGACCGTAAAAGGCGCCAAGTCAAACTGGCCGGGGAATTTTTCTGTCAGTCCGTGATAGACATGCTCCAGGGCCCCCACGCCAAAACCTGGGATATCGGAAATGACCAGCTGGCATCCGTCCGCGTAATATTCGTTGAGACGGTTTGCCAGGTTTTCGTTTTGATAGCAGATGCAGGCATCCGTCATTTCCGAGGCATGGCAGCCTGCCAGCTGGGCCAGCCGGTTGTCCGCCAGATTGACGCCGTGGCCCAGGTCGTTGGAGATCATGGCCGCTTTCCCGTACCGCTCTGTGTAGTAACGGGTCAGGGCCATCATGGTGGTGGTCTTTCCGGAGCCTAAAAAACCGCTGAATACGGCAAATTTTCTCATGGTGGTTCCTCCCTCTGGCGATAGTATAACGTGGAAAAAACGGAATGGCAATATCCTATGTCTTTAGCCGGTACCGCCGCCTTTTCCCGTTTCCTTCCGGCACTACCGCTTCCGTCTGGATCAGATCCCGCAACAGCTGCCTAGTACGGGAGGCGGAAACCTTTAGAATAGCGGCTAGTTCCCGGCAGGAAGCGGAAACATGGTCGGTCAGGTGCTCGGCGATGGCCTGTTTTTGGTCTTCGGAACTTTTCCTGGACGGAAGATCTGTTCCGGGGATATTGAGCCTAGAAGTGGCTTGGCAGGGAGCGCCAACCTGACCAAGCTGCAGGGAAAGGGTGATCCGCTCCGGCTCAAATTCTTCTTCTATAACCGGTTCCTTCCAACCTTGCTGGTTCCATACGGAAAAAATGTTGGGAAGGCCGCTGCCATTTCGCTTTCCAGCATCGATCAGATGGAACATCTGCAGCAGGGTGCTGTTCCGGGGATCGGAAATGCCGCCGCCTTTGGCAGCCTCCATTTCCACTCGGAAGCTTCCTGGGTTGGACAAAGAAATCTGATTCTGCCGTTTGAAAATGGTGACACCTTGCCGGCTATAGTAATCCGCGTTAACCAGGCAGTTGATCAGTGCCTCGCGCAAGGCGCGGCATACAGGAGGCTGGCCGGTGGGAAGAGTTTTGGACAGGCCGTCAGACAGAGGAAGATCCCGAGTCAGCCGATGGTAGACCCGGGTGTAAAAATCGTATACATTGCCACTCCAGTCACCGGAGGAAGAACAGATCTGAAAGATCGCTGGCGGGGCAGGAACGTTCGTTGGAACGGGATCCCTCCTCTGGGAAGGATCCTCTGCCTGGGCGGCCGGCTGGTTTTTCTCCTGGTAATCCAGAGCATAACTGGTGAATTCCTGGCGGATCTGGGGCTCCCAGCCAAACATCAGCAGGCCGGCGGAGGTAGGGTGTTTGGCGCTGTCTTTGCCAATGGCTGCGGCCTGGATCCGCAGGAGAAAGTCCATGTCTCCCAGTTTCTCCCACACATGCCCTGGACGGACAACGGCCAACTGCTGGCGATAGCGGTGAACTGTCTCCAGGCAGAAAGCGTCCATGCCCAGACTATCTACAGTCTTTAAATCGGATGTGTGGAGGGAAGCGTCCCGGATCATGGCCAGATATTCCTCCTGACTGCATCGGTAGTCTCCTTCGCCATTCCGGCGATAGGTTCCGGTAAGAGGATTTCCGTCTATATACACTGGCCGGTAGGCTCGGTCCGCCCGAGGCACCTGGATGACTACGATTTGCTTCCCTTCCACCAGTTGCACATATACATCTTCCGGGGAGAGAAGATTGACGCTGACCTTTCCGGGAGTGCTGAGCGTGCGCCAGAACTCCCGGATCAGCCAGTGCGGTTCCGGCAGATCAATGGGTTCCAGGGTTTTGTCCTCTTTCTCCACCACCCCCAGGAGGATAAGGCCTCCTAGGGTATTGGCAAAGGCGGAGTAGGTTTCCCAGATGCTTTTGGGCAATCCTCCCAAGGCCCGTTTGGCCTCTATGCGGTTGTTTTCCCGGTATTTTTCCAGATGGGCAAAGTCCAGCATAGGATATCTCCTTTATCCGCCGTGCTTCTTACGGCTTTGTTTTGGGTCTGCAGGGCCCTCCCTCCGCTTCTGATAATCCTGCTCAATAGGCGCTTTCCAGTTGGCTGCCAGGGGCTGGCCGCAGCGGATGGCGTGAATGGCTTTTTCTACCGTCTGGTAGTTCAGCTGGGTTCCCTGGCTGTCGGATTGATAGCGGACGGCCCGGTCCGCCCGGATCCCCAGGTGGCCGGCGGCGGACACGGCGTCCATATTGGCTCCCAGGAACAGAAATTCCCAGCCGTAGGCTTCCTGCTGCCGCTGGATCCGCTGTCTTACCTGCTCCAGCGTATACCGGCGGCTTGCGTTTTCCATGCCGTCTGTGGTGATGACAAACAGAGTGTGCTCCGGCACGTCCTCTGGCCGGGCGTATTTATGGACGTTGCCGATGTGGTGAAGGGCCCCGCCAATGGCGTCCAGCAGGGCGGTGGTGCCTCGGACCCAATAGTCCTCCTGGGTCAGCGGCGCCACCTTGGAAAGGGGCGTCCGGTCGTGGAGCACCTGGCATTCATGGTCAAAGAGGACCGTGGACACCAGGGCCTCCCCGGGAGCCTTCCGCTGTTTTTCCAGCAGGGAATTAAACCCGCCGATGGTATCCGCCTCCAGTCCGCCCATGGAGCCGCTGCGGTCCAGGATAAAAACCAGTTCCGTCCGATCTTTCTTCATACGATATCCCTCCCATATAAGATGGCCAGCCGCCGGGGCCAGGTTCCTGGAAAGGAAACGGTCCGGCTGTTTGGCGTTTACAGAAAGAAGGATACCACAGGGGCGGGCCGGTTTGGTCGCCTGGCAGGCGACATTTAGCGGTCAGCCGCCCAGCAGGCTTTGGTCAAAGGCAAACAGGGCCTCATTGATCTCAAAAATGTTGTAGCAGCCATGGGTGATAAAGTATTCCACAATAATGTCAAACTTGCTGGAATGGGACAGGGCAAAACCGGCTTTTTCCAGCAAGTCCCGGGTCTCCGGCAGCGTCAGCTCCAAGGCGATGGCAAAGGCCAGGGCCGTAGGCTTGGAAGGGCGGTAGTGGACGTCCCCGCGGATCTTGGAAAACAGTTTCCGGTCGATGTTGGCCTTTTTGTAGCATTCCGAATCCTTCATGCCCTTTTCATCGATCTTCCGCAGAAGCATCTGGGAAAAACTTTCGTCCAGCTGATCCAGGGCCTCCTTCAGGGAACCGGCAGCGGCGCTCTTCCACGGAGACAGTTCCCGCAGTCTCTGCTGGATCTGCGCCGGGCGGTCTGCGTGCTCCTCTGCGTAGCGGTCGTCGATATAGGCGGCAATATCCGCGTACAGCCGGCTGCCAATCTGGAAGGCTTTCCGGTCGAAGATGACCAGGTAGACCAACATTTCCTGTTCCAGGAGAAAAGCGCCGATGGCCTCCACCGCCACCTGCATTGCCTGGTCTTTGGGATATCCGTAGATACCGGAGGAAATTAGCGGGAAGGCGATGGTCTGGCAGCCGTATTCCAGGGCCAGCTCCAGCGCGCGGCGGTAGCAGGAGGCCAGCAGCTGCCGCTCCCCGTGTCCGCCGCCTTGCCAGCGGGGGCCTACGGCGTGGATCACATAGCGGCAGGGCAGGTTTCCGGCGCCGGTGATTTTGGCGCTGCCAGTGGGGCAGCCGCCTAGCGGACGGCATTGGGCCAGCAATTCCGGCCCGGCGGCCCGGTGGATGGCGCCGTCTACCCCGCCGCCTCCCAGCAGGGAGGAGTTGGCGGCGTTGACAATGGCGTCCACATGCATGTGGGTAATATCGTTGCGTACAATCTGCAGAGGCATATCAACCATCCTTTCCAGTTGGAAACATGTACGGCTGTGGGGCCTGGGTACCCGGCAGGCGGAGGATGCCGGGTACCCAGGCGGGTTTAGAAAAATTGTACCACGGGACCAGGGAAAAAAACAGTTTTTTTCATATTGTCTTGAGCTTGTCTTGAGAAACCCAGGAATCTGCGGTACAATAAGGAAAATATTTTCCGGGAGGATCCGCGCTTGGAGGGAGCGGGAACTTGCGGAAAGGGAGGGCGCATGTCCATTTTCGAAACGGTAGGGGAAAAATTCTTTTCCCCCTTCTGCTG
>CALWEC010000009.1 GCA_944376945.1 uncultured Lachnospiraceae bacterium
TTTTCCGAAAGCTCCCCCATCTGCCGGAACCAGTCCGCAAACTCCGCGTATTCCGCCAGCGCCTCCGGCTCCCCGGACAGCACCGCGTTCACCGCGGTGTAGGTCATCCGCCGGTCCACCCGGATCAGGGTTTCCCGCAGCTGGTGGCCGGTGATCCGCCCCTGGCCGTCCAGCTCCATGAGACAGGACAAGGCCAGCCGGTCCTCCCCCTGGTTCAGGGAGCAGATGCCGTTAGAAAGCTCCCGGGGCAGCATGGGCACCACCCGGTCCGCCACATAAACGCTGGTGCCCCGCTGGCGGGCCTCCCGGTCCAGCGGGGAATCCTCCGGCACGTAATGGCTCACATCGGCAATGTGCACCCCCAGCCGGTAGCCCTCCGCCGTCCGCTCCAGGCTCACCGCGTCGTCCAGGTCCTTGGAATCCTCCCCGTCGATGGTCACCATCCGCAGATCCCGCAGGTCCAGCCGCTCCGGGAACGCCGCCGGATCCACCGTATCCGGCGCGGCGGCCGCCTGGGCCTGGACGTCCGGAGGAAAGGCCTCCTGGATCCCCATGGCCCGAAGGATGGAAACCACGTCCACCCCTGGCGCCGAGGGCCGGCCCAGAATCTCGGTGATCCGCCCCTCCAGCCCGTACGCCGGATGGTCGTACCCGGTCAGCTCCGCCGCCACCTTCTGGCCGTCCCGGGCGCTGTGGGCTTTTCCCTTAGGAATCCACACCTGCCGGGGAAGCTTCGCCTGGTCCGGGATCACCACGCCGCCGTTTTTCCGTTTCCGGTACAGGCCTACTACCGTGGACGTATTCCGCTCCACCACCCGCACCACCCGTGCCTCGGACCGGCGGCCCCGGGCCGAGCGCTCCGGCACCACCTCCACCCGGTCCCCGTGAAGGGCGCCGCCGGTATGGGCTTCCGATATATAAAAATCCTCCTTCTGCCCCTCTACCGTCACAAAGCCGTAGCCTTGGGCGGTGGCGCAGAAAAGGCCGGTCAGGGCCGCCTCCTCCGGGATCCCGTATTTTCCCCGCTTGGAAAGGCTCAGCCTTCCCTCTGCCACCAGCTCGTCCAGGGCCTGCTGCAGCTCCTCCCTTCTTTCCCTAGGGACTTCCAGCAGCGCGGCCAGCTCCTTCCGCTTCATCGGGCGGTAGAAAGGCTGGCGGATCAGTTCCAGGATTTTTTTCTTCGGTTCTTCTCGTTTCAATTCTTTCTGTTTTTTCTCTCTCATACTCTTTTCACGCATTCTCTGCTTCCGTTTTCCATAAATAGAGCCCATGGTTTTATTCTGCGGTAAAACCATGGGCTCTATTCTCATCGCTTAATTCAAAATGTTCAGCGCCAGCGCCAGTACCAGGAAAGCGGCGATCAGGATTTTGGTCCACTTTTCCATTTTCCCCTCCGGGGTGCGTCCCCGGTTCTGGGCTACGTAGGTTTCCGTGGCACCGCCGGCAATGGAACCGCTGAGGCCGGAGGATTT
The DNA here is from genome assembly GCA_944376945.1 of uncultured Lachnospiraceae bacterium. Lineage (GTDB taxonomy): Bacteria > Bacillota > Clostridia > Lachnospirales > Lachnospiraceae > Pseudolachnospira. Next base: position 1,473 of record CALWEC010000009.1, read on the forward strand.
GCCCTCCTGCGACAGGATCATTACCGTCATAACAATACAGACCGCTACCAGCACTACCGTCAAAACAATCTTTAAAGCTGCCATGTCCGTTCCTCCCTAATGGTCATACATGGGTACTATAGCACAGGCCGCCGGAAAATACAAGCCTTTTCTCGCCGGGTCCGATATTTCGAAATTACTTCGAAATTCCTTTCGGAATTCCTTACCTGGTCCGGTATTCCTGAATCTCCGTGGACGCCACCAGCGCCTTTTTGGCCTCCATCCACTTCCGATAGTGGGCCGTCTCCTTGTGCGCGTCCAGAGCCTCCTGGCTCTCCCACTCCTCCACCAGGAACACCTGGTCCTCCGCGTCCAGCGGGCGGAAATACCGGTAGGTCCGGTTGCCGGGCTCCTGCCGGGAAAGGACGCCCACCTGGGTTTCCTCCATGGCCGCCAAAAGTGCGTCCAGGCAGCCCTCTTTCACCTGATAGGTCACATGCAGAATGATCATGATTTCCTCCTTCCAAGACAGCCGGCCCCCTTCCGGCAGCCGGCTGTCCTTCTTGGTATTACGACCGCAGCTCAATCCCCAGCTCCGCCAGGGCGGACAGGATCTTGCTCATCACCGCGTTGACGTCCTTATCCTCCAGGGTCCGGTCCTTAGCCCGGAAGGTGACGCTGTAGGCCACGGACTTAAAGCCCGCCTGGATCTGGGCTCCCTCGTACAGGTCAAACAGATGGTAGCTCTCCACCAGCTTGCCGCCCTTCTTCTCCAGGATCTCCTCGATCTGGCCTACCCGGACGTGGTGAGGCACCACCATGCTCAGATCCCGGGTTACCGCCGGGAATTTGGCGATGCCCTCAAACTTCCGGTCAAAGTTGGCCAGGGGCAGCACCGCCGGCATGTCGATGACCGCCACATAGGCCCGCTCGCCGATGCCGTAGTTCTCCGCCGTCTGGGGGTGCAGCTCGCCCAGGTAGCCTAACACCTGGCCCTGGTAGGAGAACTCCGCCTGGCGGCCCGGGTGCAGGAAGGGCTTGCCCGCCTCCGGATTGTAGGCCATCCGGCCGTGGAGGCCGATCTTGTCAAAGAATTCCTCCACCACGCCCTTCATCATAAAGAAGTCGCCTTCCCCGTAGAAGCCCAGGGTAAACTGCATCCGCTCCTCCGGCAGCTCCGTCAGAGGCAGGGACTTGGGCAGGTACACGTTGGCCAGCTCGTAGAGCCGCACGTTTTTGTTCCGGCGGTTATAGTTGGTGGCCAGGGAGGTAAGCATCCCGTTTAAGGGCAGGGTCCGCATGATGCTAAAGTCCTCGCCCAGAGGGTTCAGGATGGTCACCGCCTGCCGCTTCGGATCGTCCGCCGGCAGCAGCAGCTTGTCAAAGACCTTGGGGCTCTCAAAGGAGTAGGTCATGGACTGGCTGAAGCCGCAGTACTCCGCCACGTCCCGGGCCACCTCCTCCACCCGCAGCTTAAAGGACAGCTTGCCGGTGGTGGCTTCGCCCCGGGGCAGGGTGGTGGGAATCTTGTCGTAGCCGTAGAACCGGGCTACTTCCTCCGCCAGGTCCGCCTCGCACTCCAAATCCTGCCGGAAGGAAGGGACGATGACCTCCTCCGTCACCTCGTCGTACTCCAGCTGGATCTTCTCAAAGTATTTCAGCATCTCCTCCTTGGGGATGTCGGTGCCCAGGAACTGGTTGGCCCAATCCGGCCGGAAGGCAATGCGCTTGGGCCCCAGGGCCGTGGTGTACACGTCCACCATGCCGCCTACCACATCGCCGCAGTCCAGCTCCTCAATGAGCTGGCAGGCCCGGTTGATGGCCTCCTCGGCGCTGTTGGGATCCAGGCCCTTCTCAAACTTGCCGGAGGCCTCGGTGCGCATGCCCAGCCGCTTGGAGGACAGGCGGATGTTGGTGCCGTCGAAGCAAGCCGCCTCAAAAAGCATGGTGTGCACGTCGTCGGTGATCTTGGAGTTTTCGCCGCCCATAATACCTGCGATGCCCACAGCCTTCTCCCCGTCGCAGATCATCAGCACGTTGGAATCCAGCTTCCGGACCTGGCCGTCCAGGGTCTGGAACTCCTGGCCGTCCTCGGCCCGCTTCACCACAATCTTGTGGCCCGCCACCTGGTCCAGGTCGTAGGCGTGCATGGGCTGGCCATACTCCTCCATCACGTAGTTGGTGATGTCCACAATGTTGTTGATGGGCCGGATACCGCAGGCCGCCAGCCGCCGCTGCATCCACTGGGGGGAGGGGGCCAGCCGGATGTTCTTCACCACCCGGGCGCAGTACCGGGGGCACAGGTTCCCGTCCTTTACCTCCACCTGGATGTAATCATTGACGTCCTCCCGGTTCCCCACCGTCCGCACCTCCGGAGGCACAAACTCCTTCCGGAAGGTGGCCGCCGCCTCCCGGGCGATGCCCAGGACGCTGTAGCAGTCCACCCGGTTGGAGGTAATCTCATACTCAAAGACCGTCTCGTGAAGGCCCAGCAGCTCCACCGCGTCCGCGCCTACCTCTGCGTCCTCCGGCAGGATATAGATGCCCTCCTCCGGAGCGTCCGGGTACATGTCCCGGGAGGAGCCCAACTCCTCGATGGAGCACATCATGCCGTAGGACATGACGCCCCGCAGCTTCCCGGCCGTAATCCGCACGCCGTCCTCCGGCATGGGGCCGCCGTCGTGGCCGCCGGCCACCTTCCCGCCATCCAGCACCACCGGCACCTTCTGGCCCACCGCCACGTTGGGCGCGCCGGTGACAATCTGCAGCACCTCGCTGCCCACGTCCACCCGGCAGACCACCAGCTTGTCCGCGTCCGGATGGGGATCGATGGACAGAATCTCGCCCACCACAATCTTCTCCAAATTTTTGTCCAGCCGGGTGTAGCCCTCCACCTTGGTCCCGGTGAGGGTCATGGCGTCCGTGTACTCCTGGGGAGTCACGTCCAGGTCCGGCACATACGCTTTTATCCAAGAATAAGGTGTGTTCATCGCTCTTTCCTCCTCCCGTCAGAATTGCCGCAGGAACCGGTCGTCGTTCTCATAGAGCAGCCGCATGTCGTCGATCTCGTATTTCAGCAGGGTAATCCGCTCCAGGCCGATGCCGAAGGCGAAGCCCGTGTACTCGTCCGGGTCGATGCCGCTCATCCGCAGCACCTTGGGGTGCACCATGCCGCAGCCCAAAATCTCAATCCAGCCGGAGCCCTTGCACATCCGGCAGCCCTTGCCGCCGCACTTAAAGCAGGACACGTCCATCTCCGCCGAGGGCTCGGTAAAGGGGAAGTGGTGGGGGCGGAATTTTACCTTGGTCTCCGGCCCGAACAACTCCCGGGCAAAATCCTGGAGGGTGCCCTTCAGGTCCGCGAAGGTAATGCCCTTGTCGATGACCAGGCCCTCCACCTGATGGAAACAGGGGGAGTGGGTGGCGTCCACCTCGTCCGACCGGAACACCCGGCCGGGGGCGATCATGCGGATGGGCGGCTTCTGCTGCTCCATGGTCCGGACCTGCACCGGGGAAGTCTGGGACCGCAGCACAATGTCCTTGTTAATATAGAAGGTATCCTGCTCGTCCCGGGCCGGATGGTTGGCCGGGATGTTCAGGGCCTCAAAGTTGTAGTAGTCGTACTCTACCTCCGGCCCCTCGATGACCTCGTAGCCCATGCCGATAAAAATCCGCTCCAGCTCCTCCAGGGCGATGGTGTTGGGATGCCGGTGGCCCACCAGGTTCCGCTTGGCCGGCAGGGTCACGTCGATGGTCTCCGACCGCAGCTGCTCCTCCCGGGCCTTGGCGGCCAGCTCCCGCTTCCGGCCGTCCAGACGGCCCTCCAGCTGAGCCCGGGCCTCGTTGACCAGCTGGCCTACCTTGGGCCGGTCCTCCGGGGCCACGTCCCGCATACTCTTTAAAATCTCCGTCAGCTTTCCCTTTTTCCCCAGGTACGCCACCCGGATCTCGTTGAGAGCCTCCATGGAATCTGCCGTTTCCAGTCTGGCCAGGGCTTCCTGGCAGACCTGCTCTAATCTTTCCTTCATCGCGTTCTCCTTTTGCTCCTCCTGTAAAAATAAAAAAGCCCGCCCCCAAAGGGACGAGTTCAATCGCGGTACCACCCTACTTCCCGCCGGCGGCGGGCACTCGGCTGCGTAACGTGCAGGCACGTCACTTCCTACTGGCTGCCAGGCAGCGGTTCGGAAATGCGGCTCCGGCGGGAAATTCGCGCTTCGGAAGGAACCTGGGAAAACTTTCAGCCGGTGATTTTCCCTCTCTGACGGAAATCCGAAGGCTACTGAACGCCTTCTAAGCCTTTCTCGGTATGCTCCCTTCCCGGCGGCTTGGGAACCGGAGGCCCCTTCCGCTTGGGAAAAGAAAAACGTGCGTGAGAAGATTCGAACTCCCGGCCTTCTGATCCGTAGTCAGACGCTCTATCCAGCTGAGCTACACGCACATAGGATGCGGCGTTCCGCATCTGAAAATAGATTCTACACCACTTTTTTGCGGATGTCAAGCCCCGGCAGCGGAATTTTCCCGGCCAGGCCCTGCCCCGCAGGCTGCCTTTCCGCGCGCCCCCGCCGCCCCGTAAAATTCCTTCCGCCCCGTTGAAAAAGTTCTCCGTTCATGGTACGATGAATAAATCTGTAGGGAAGCATCCAAACAAGGGGGAAACGGTGAAGGAACGAAAAAACAAGGAAAACTGGAAGCGGGAGCTGCTGGCGCTGTCCCAGAAAATCGGCCAGGACCAGATTCCGGTCTACGGGGCCCAGGCCTCCTTTTTTATCATTGTGTCCGCCATTCCTTTTGCCATGGCGCTTCTTTCCCTGATTCAGTTTTTTATCCCGGTCCGGCGGGCGGAGGCCCTTTCCTACCTGCTGGGCGTGCTGCCGGCCTCCCTCCGGGAGGCGGTGACCGCGGTGGTCAACGACATTTTCACGTCCTCAACCCCTTCCATTGTGTCCGTGTCCGCGGTGGTGGCCATCTGGAGTGCTTCCAAAGGCATCCTGGCCCTGGAGCGGTGCCTGCACCGGATCTACCGGGTCCACGAGAAAGGGAACTTCCTGCTTCGCCGTCTCCGCTCGGTCCTCTATACGCTGGTGTTCCTGGTGGTGATGGTCATCGCCCTGGGCCTGCTGGTATTCGGCAACGCCATCCAGGCGGCCCTCAGCGCCCGGCTGCCGGTTTTAAACCGGTTTGAGTTTCTGATTTTCGGCCTCCGCTCGCTGCTTTCCACCGTCACCTTTGTGACCGCCTTTACCATCATCTACCAAGTGCTTTCCGGCGCCCGGCGGCGGTTTCTGCAGGTGCTGCCCGGCGTTATGTTCGCCACCGCCGGCTGGATGGTGTTTTCCTTAATTTACGCCTACTACATCGCCCATTTTTCCAATTACACCTACCTGTACGGAAGCCTGGGCGCCATCATCCTGATGATGCTGTGGCTGTATTTCTGCATTATCATCCTTCTGGCCGGCGCCGAGCTGAACGTTTTTTTGGAGTCTCCTTTTTTCCACGAGGAACGGAAGCCCCGTCCGGAAGGTATACCGAAAAAATAACCTGCTGGTCCCGGCTTTCCGCCCAGATGTCGCCTCCGTGCAGCTCCACCAGCTCCTTGGCGATGGCCAGCCCCAGCCCCGCGCCTCCGTCCCGGGTGCCCCGGGAGCTGTCCGCCCGGTACATTTTCTCAAACAGCAGGGCCAGCTTCTCCGGCGGAATGGTATCCCCCTGGTTCCGCACCGTCACATGGATGCCGCCTGGCTCCCGGAAGGCGTCGATACAGACGCAGGTGTCCGGGTAGCCGTAGGCCACCGCGTTCCGCAGCAGGTTGTCAAAGACCCGGGCCAGCTTGTCCGAGTCCGCGTTCAGCTTCAGCCCCGCCTCGATATCCAGCACCGCCGTCATCCCCCGCTCCGCCAGCACCGGATAAAACTCATCCGCAATCTGGTACAGCATCATGGTCAGATCCACCGGGCTCTTTTCCAGGACAATCCCCTGAGTGGTAAAACGGGTAATATCAAAAAATTCGTGGATCAGCTGTTCCAGCCGGTACGCCTTTTCCACGGCAATGTCCACGTACTTGGCCCGCTGCTCCACCGGCAGCTCCGGGTTTTCCTGGAGCAGGGACAGGTAGCCGATCACCGAGGTCAGGGGCGTCTTTAGATCGTGGGCCAGGTAGGCCAGCATATCGTTTTTCTGCTGCTCTGCCTCCCGGCTTTCCTGCTCCCGCCGGTGCAGCCGGGCCCGCAGCTCCACCAGCCCCATCTCCACTTCCTTCAGATCCGGCGGGAACGCTTCGATCTCCGCGTCCTCATCCACCAGGGCCGTCAGGGAACGGATGACCCGCTCCAGGTAGCGCAGGTTTTTCCGGGCCTCCCGGGCGCAGATGACCACCGCCCCCATGCAGTACAAAAGGGCGAACAGCAGCTCCTTCTTATCCCGCAGGGAGCGCATCAGCGAATCGCCCAGGTGCGCCTGGAACCACAGGGAAATGGAGCCCCGGTAAAACAGGTAGTATCCCGCCACCAGCAGCAGCAGGATCAGGGTATAGATCAGCAGGTTCCGCAGGATCCGCCCCACGGCCCGGCGCTTCACCAGCCGGAAATCCTTTTTCTTCTTATTTTTCAATTTTGTACCCTACTCCCCAGACCGTCTTAATGTACTTGGGATTCCGGGGGCGCTCCCCCAGCTTTTCCCGGAGGCGGCGGATATGGACCATCACCGTGTTGTTGCAGTCCAGATACTCCTCCCCCCAGACCGTCTCAAACAGCTTTTCCGAGGAAACCACCTTCCCGTCGTTCTCGCAGAGGGTCCAGAGGATCTTAAACTCGATGGGCGTCAGGGCGATGGGCTTCCCGTACAGGGTGCACTCGTGCCGCTCGTTGTCGATCACCAGGCCGCCGATTTCGTAAACCTCCCGGGCCTCCTCCTGCGCCTGGTCGTTATAGTTTTTATACCGCCGCAGCTGGGCCTTTACCCGGGCGATGACCTCCAGCGGGTTAAAGGGCTTGGTAATGTAATCGTCCGCGCCGATGGTCAGGCCCCGGATTTTATCCACGTCCTCGATTTTGGCCGTCAGCATAATGATCGGGTAATTGTACCGCTCCCGGATGGTTTTGCAGAGGGTAAAGCCATCGATGTCCGGCAGCATCACGTCCAGGATGGCCAAATCCAGCTTCTGCCCCTCCACCTCCCGCAGGGCGCTGGCCCCATCGTAGCACTTGTGGATTTCGTAGCCTTCGTTCATCAGGTACAGCTCGATAAGATCCGCAATCTCCTTCTCGTCGTCCACGACTAAGATCTGATCCTTCATCTTCTTCACTCCTGCCCGCCTGCGCACGCGATCGCCTCCCGGTGACAGCCTACCAGGCTCTTGTATCCAATTTGTATCTGGGGGCCCGCCTCCCCCGGGCGGCTTGCTCCCCGGCCTTGCCTCCGGGCGGCTTGCTCCCTGGCCTTGCCGCTGGGCGGCTTACTTTCTCAGGATGTCGTACAGGACTCCTGCCAGCGCCGTCATGCCGGTTTGCATCACCGGCTCCGGAAAATCAAACCGGGGCGTGTGGGCCGGCGCCGCCGTGTCCGCCAGCAGCAGCGGAAAGGCCGCCTGCCCGCCCCGGGCTTTCACCCGCTCCATAAGCCAGGAAAAGTCCTCGCTGCCCTCGGAAGGCCCCTGCAGGTAGGAGGTGGGGCGGATGTCCGGGAACTCCCGGCGGCATACCTCCTGGATCCGGCGGCAAAGAGGCAGGCTGCTCTCCACCGAGGGGGCCCCGCCTGCCGTCTGGATCCGGCAGGACACCCCCTGCATTTGGGCCGCCCCGTCCAGGATCCGCCGGGCGTTTTCCTCCATGTACCGGTTAATCTCCGTGGTGGCGCCCCGGACCTCCAGCTCCATCCGGCCCCAGTCCGCCGTCACATTCCGTCCGCTTCCGGCCTCCAGCCGCCCTACGTTCACCCGGGACGCGCCGCCGCTGTGCCGGGGGATGCCGTAGAGAGCCGAAACCGCCGCCGCCATCGCCGGCATAACGCTGCGGCCCTGTTCCGGGAAGCTGCCGGCATGGGAAGCCTGGCCCCGGAATTCCGCGTCCAGCTTGGTGGTGGCCAGGGAACCGAAGGCCCCTGGTACCAGGTCGCAGTCTCCTTCCGGACGGCCGCGGCCAAAAATATGCGCTCCCAAAAGGAAATCCACATCGTCCAGAAAACCGGATTCCGCCACGGCCCGGCCGCCACGGACCCCCTCCTCCGCCGGCTGGAAAATCAGCTTTAAGGTGCCGCTCCAGGCGTCCGACAGGTTCCGGAGAATCGCGGCCGCTCCCAGGGCCATGGCCGTGTGGCCGTCGTGGCCGCAGGCATGCATCACCCCCGGATGCCGGGAGGCGAAGGGAAGCCCTGTCTCCTCCGTGAGGGGTAAAGCGTCCAGATCGCACCGGAAGGCCGCCACCGGGCCGGGGCCGTGGGAAAACTCTGCCAGCACCCCGGTAAAGCCGCCCCGGAGAGGGAGCAGCTCCCCTTCCGGCGCGCCTTCCTGCCGGGCCTGCCGCCAGGCCGCTTCCAAATCCGCCTCCGGCGGAAGGCCCATCCGGGCCCCCTCCGGGCACACCGCCGGGCCGGTGAGCACCTGAAAGCCCAATTGCCGCAGCTTCTCCGCCGCCAGGGCGGTGGAGGCAAACTCGCACCAGCCCAGCTCCGGATATTGGTGCAGGCGGCGGCGGATTGCCACCGCCTCCGGGTAAAACGCCCGGGCCTGCCGCCGGATCTCCTGAAACATGCCGCTTCCCCCTTTCTGACTCCGGGTTTCTTCCTCGGATATAGGATACCCAAAAGCCAGGGTTTTGTCAAATTTTGTTGGCAAAAAGGGCCGCCCGTCCCCTTTCGGGGCGGACGGCCCTAGGCCCTGTATTCGATGGCCTTCGCTTTGTATCCGCTGGCCTTAGCCATTTCTGCGTCTGTCGTAAACCAAGATTCCCGCCGCCGCGCCCCCGGAAAGGGCCAGGACCAGGAACCACCGGGCCATGCTTCCGGCGTCCCCTGTCTTAGGAGCGTCGGAGCCTTCCCCCTCCTGGGACGAATCCGTGGGATCCGTAGGTTCGGTGGGATCCGTAGGTTCGGTGGGATCCGTAGGATCGGTCGGATCCGTAGGATCAGTAGGGTCTGTCGGGTCCGTAGGATCGGTGGGGTCCGTAGGGTCTGTGGGTTCCGTAGGATCGGTAGGATCCGTGGGATCCGTCGGGTCTGTCGGCTCCGTAGGATCGGTGGGATCGGTTGGATCCGCCGGCCGGCAGCTTCCGCTTACATACTGCTGTCCCTGGGTGAGGGCTTCCGGAATTTCGGTTTCCTCCGTAAAGGGAGAACCGGAAATCTCCGCGGCCTCCGCCTCCATCTGCTCCCAATCCCATCCGCCGCGGCCCCAAATCCGCTCCCCCAGGGTTTTGATGAGAATCTCCGACTGGTCCGGGCAGACGGTCAGGGAGCCCTGGCAGGAAATCCCTCCGGTGGAGCCGGCGGCCGCGAAGGTTCCGCCGGAAAAGCGGATGTCCTGGGCGCAGATGCCGATGGATTCTTCTTCCGCGTATCCGCCGTCGGCCCTCACCCTTGTATCCTCCCCGGACAGGATCACATGGCCGGTCTCGCTGAAGATCCCCCGGGAATCCACCGGCTCCACACCGTCCATGCTAACGGACGCGCCGGCTGCCTGGACGGCGCCGCCGGTGATTTCCACATCCCCTCGGGCGCGGATGCCGGCCGCCGTTCCGTGCTCCGTCAGCCCAATCTCCGTTATGACCTGGCCGCCCCGGATCTGGACGCGGCCCGCTCCGGCATAGATCCCCGCGCTGTCCGCCGCGTCCGAATCCTCATGATTCACCGCCCGGCCGCCGGCCGCCGCCACCAAGCCGCTCTCCACGGTAATGTCCCCGGTCTCGCTGAACATGCCGCTGGTGTAGTTGGCCTGTCCGCCCCGGGCGATTACCTGGGCGCCGTCCAGCCAAATGCCGCCGTACGCGTAAAGGCCCCTTCCGGTACTGCCTCCGTTCTCCGTGGTAAAGGCCGTACCGCTGTTCCACGCCTCAGCCAGCGCTTCCACCTGGGCCTGATCCCGGATGGTCACGCTGCCCCCTTCCGCCCCGATGCCGGCCAGGCGGTTCTGGGCGTATCCGCTGTAGGCCTTGACCACAGTCCCGGCCCCCTGGATGGTAATATCGCCGCCTTCGCTGAGGATGCCGCCTCCGGACTCCGGCGCAGACTCCCAGCTGCCGGAGCCGGCGGCGGTAACGGTTCCGCCCAGGATCTGAATATCCCCGCCGGCCCAGATTCCGCAGGCGCTAAGCCCGCCGAAGCCGGCGATGGCCTCCAGGCTTCCGCTTCCGTCTATGGACAGGCTGCCCTGGACCCAAACGGCCGCCGAAGCCCAGTCCGTAGGCTCAGCCGAGAAGCTCACGGAATTTTCCCCCTCCAGCCACAGGTTCAGATCGCCCTGGGCGCCGATCCCGTAAAAGCCCTGCAGTTCCCCGAGCCCCTCCGTCACCTGAATCCCGGCGTCCTTCAGGGTTAGGGTCTTGGTTTCCGGGTCGTAGGAAACCGTGCCGTCCCCCAGCACGTCCGCCGCGTTTTCGCTGGTGACCTCCCGGGTGTCTACCCATACTTCGTAGAACATGCAGCCGCAGACGGCGCAGCACCGGCCGCCGGTGGCCGCGTCCGTTTCCCACTGATGGCCGTTTGCCGGGATAACCTTCCAGCTGTCCAGATCCGCAATCCCAGCGGTGCACGCCTCGTCTTCAAAGGAATTTCCGCAGACGGCGCAGGTATAGTAGTCTTTCACCCCTGCCTCCGTGCAGGTGGCTCCCTTCCCCTCTACCAGCGTCCCCTCGTGGACATGGGAGCCCAAGCGGAAATAGTTTCCGCCGGAAGGGACCGTCAATACGGTCTCTGTATCAAAGGGGGCGCCCTCCATCCGCTCCGCGTCCGTTCCGTCCGTCCGGCTTCCGGTAAAGGCATCCATCCAAACGCCCGGCTGGGGCGTCACCCGGAATACCCCCGTCCCCTCCGAGGGGGCGATAAGGACGCAGGCACCGCCGCCGCACTGGATTGTCAGCTCGCTGGCTTGCTCCCCCTCGGCGCAATCCTCTACCAGCAGGTTCCCCGTGCGGACACCGTACTGGGGCGACTGGCTCTCGAAGGTACTGTTCCGGAGCGTCAGCGTGTCCAGGATCCAAAGGCTATAGGCATAGCTTTCCGTGGCAGTGGAAATATGGGAATCCCAGACATCCATGGTCTTGGCGTAAGCGCCGCACGTATCGGTCCCGTTCAGGATCACCTGGCTGCCGCGGATTTCCACCGCCCCCTTGTAGTTGGCGTTGATCCCGTACCGCCCCTCCGCCGTCACCGTGCTGTTCTCGATGCGGACGGTCCCATTGTCACTGGAAATGCCGCTGTTCGGCCCTATCGCTGTGACCTCCGCGTTCTCAATGGTGATGTCCTTCTGGTTTCTCATGGCCGCCGTGTAGGGATCCGTTGCCGTCAGCGACAGCTTCCCTCCATCGACCGCAATCGTCCCTTCTTTCGAGGAAAGACAAGGATGGTTATTTTCCGTGGTGGTCACGGTCAGGCTGCCGGAGCCGGAAATGCGTATATCCCCCTGCGCCTGGATCTGCCCCTCGCAGCGTTTTTCCCCTATCCGGACCAGGTTCAGCCCGGCCTGCGCCAGAATGGCCCCCTGCGAGGCGTTTTTCTTCAGGACCGCCCCCTTCAGGGTCAGGGTGTTGGTTTCCGGGTCGTAGGAAACCGTGCCGTCCCCCAGCACGTCCGCCGCGTTTTCGCTGGTGACCTCCGTCCCATCCACGGTGATGCCGTAGGAGGCCGGGGCAGGAGCCTGATACACATCGCTTGGCACGCTGGGCGCGCTCGTCTCTCCGGGCAGGCAGGAAACATCCTCCGCCCCGTTCCAGGCCTGTACGGTAAAGGTATAGCTTGCGCCGTCCGCCAGCGTCCCCACGATCGAGCCCAGCTCGTAGCGGGTTCCGGAGACATACTCCGACCCGCACTCGCGCGAGCTTCCCTCCCGATGCTCCGTAAATATCACCCGATACCGCCCGGCGCCCTCCACGGCGTCCCATTGGGCCGCAAACCCGTCCCAGAGGAGGTTTTGGGGCGTCCCCAGCTTCGTCAGCTTCCCGGCTTCGTAGTGATAGCTCCCTACGTTGGATACCCGGCCCTGCTCTTGGGCATTCCCATTTGAGTCGTTCTTGGCGTAGGATAGATCGATGGAATAGTCCCCCGTCAGGCCGGAGGTATCGCTGCTCCCCAACATGACGATCGCCATATACTCCAGGGATTGGAACGCCTGCTCCAGATTCACGGTATGGCGTCCATTTTCCCCGTCCTGATACGTAAACGACTGGTTGGACGGGTTCACGACCAGCTTGCTCTGGTACCCGTCCACCGCCTTCCAGGTGGCAACGCCGTCCTGGAGCTGGAAATCCGGATCCAGTTTTTCCACCCCGGCGCGGAAAGACAGATCTGAGGCCGGCATGTCAAAATATGTACTGCAAAGGTCGTCCATGGAGACGGCGCCGGCCGGTTCCACGCTCCAGCCGGTAAACAGATAGCCGTCCTCCAGCGCACAGTTTAAAAGCACCCGGGTGCCCTCTGCGGCCTCGGTAGAACCGCCCGACCAGGTATAATCGCTCCCGATCCGGATGCTGGTTTGCCGGATCCCCGGCTCCCCGCTTGGATCGGCCAAGGTGAGCGAATACGGCCCCGCCGCCCATGCCGGCGCCGGCAGCAGCGTCAGCGCCAGGCACAGGCAGAGCCATACCGCCATCCAACGTCTTTTCATAGTCTTTTCCTCCTTTTGTCCCTACCTATAAGATCGAATTGGATTGTTTTCTTACATTCTTATTATACCGGAGGAAAATTCCTATTTCTATTACCCGTTTGACCCCCTAAAACGGGTAATGCCTGCGGAATCCCGCAGGCATTTTTATCGGAGCATGTATTGTTTTAGTTCTTTCCGGGTCCCGGCCCGGAGCTTTTTCATGGCCTCCGACAGATGGCTTTTCACCGTGTTGGCGGAGATTTTCAGATGGCCGGCGATCTCCTGGTTGGTCCAGCCCCGGGCCGCCAGCATGGCGATGGCGAACTCGGTGGTGGTCAGATCGTCCGCCACGTCGTGGCCGGTGAGCGGGTTGTGAACCCTACGCCATCCGGAAGAGAAACGGTAGGTGATGTCGATGATCCGCTTGAAATCCTCCGGCCACCGAGGCTTGAGCTCCGCCTCCAGCATGGCCCCCAGGAGGCCGTGATGCTCGCCGAAGCCTTCGATCAGGTCGTCGGGCCGGGCCAGCTCCCAGGCCGCCAGAAGGTGCTCCCAGGCCGGCTCCGGCTGTTTGAGGCTCATGTAATCCATCACCGCCACCAGGCGTAGGTAGATGGCCGGAATGGGGTACCGCGAAGCTCCCATGGCCAGGGCGGCCTCCACCATCCCGGCACTGCGCCCGTACTCCCCCTTCAGGTAAAGGGCGTGGGCCTGGACGTAAAGGGCAAAGGCCCGCAGCCCCGGCGGCAGCAGCGGCAGGAAGCTCCCGGCCTCCGGCAGGTTTTCCGGCAGCGGCAGATGCAGCAGCACCGCCCCGGTAAACGTGATGAAAGCCGCGGCTGCCCGGTACTCCGGCGCCTGCTCCCCGGCGGCCTCCAGGACGGAGGACAGCTCCCCCAGGGCAAAGCGGGCCCGGGAAATCTGGCCGATGGAAAGGTTGGCGTAGGCGTAAATCAGGCAGGCGGACAGCCGCGCCCCCATGTCCGCATCCGTCAGGTACGGCTCCGCCTTCCGGGCCGCCTCCTCCGGCCGGCCGCAAAAGTAGGCGTATTCCGCCTGGCCAATGTCCCGCCGGACGCCCTCCGCCATGGCTTCCACCGCCTCCCGGCCGTGC
>CALWEC010000010.1 GCA_944376945.1 uncultured Lachnospiraceae bacterium
TCCTGAATTTGATGGAGGATCTTCATGAGCTGATGGGCCTGCCCTACCTCTTTCTCACCCACGATCTCTCGGTGGTCAAACATTTGTCCACCCGGATCATGGTCATGTACCTGGGACAGGCAGTGGAAGTCGGGTCGCCGGAGCGCCTATTTGCCAATCCACAGCACCCGTATACGCGGGCTCTTATTTCCGCGATCCCCGTGCCGGATCCAGAGAAAAAAATGGAGAGAATCCAACTGAAAGGGGAGCTTACCTCCCCCATCAACGTAGGCGTAGGGTGCCGTTTCGCCAAACGGTGTATCCATGCGCGGCCGGAGTGCAGCCAAGCGGCGGTTCCCATGAAAGAGACGGAGCCGGGGCATTTTGCGGCGTGCCTTTTGGCGGAGGGATAAAAGGGGTTTCTCAAAGAATTTCAAATAAAGAGCAGGAGGAGAAAATGAAAAAACAGAAACAGCACAAGAAAACTCTTTGTGCCGTCCTGGCGGCGGTACTGCTGGCGGCTTGCCTGTCCGGCTGCGGCGGCGGAGGTGGGGAAGAAACAACCCCCGCAGGGGAGAAGACCCCTAAGGACACCTTGATTGTGGCCAAAAGCGAGGATATTACCTCTTTGGATCCGGCCGAGGCCATTAATCTGAAATCCACCAGCATTTACAGCCAGATTTTTGAAGGGCTGGTGCGCTACAATGCGGAAACCAAAGAGGTGGAGCCTTGGCTGGCAACCCAGTGGGAAAAGGTGGACGATACCACATGGCGTTTTACCCTGCGGGAAGGCGTGAATTTCCACGATGGCAACGCCATGACTTCGGAGGATGTGGTATACTCCTTTGAAAGGGTTATGAACAGCGGGGTAGCGTCTACCTATGTCAATTATTTGGAGAGCGTGGAGGCCGATGGCGATTACGCCGTTATTTTCCATTTAAAGACCCCCTATGCCCAGCTGATCCAGGCGCTGGTGTATCCTGCCGCTGTGGTCGTCTCCAAAGCCGCCGCGGAATCCGCGGGAGAAAACTTTGGGCAGAATCCGGTGGGAACGGGCCCCTACTGTTTTGTGGAACGGCAGGCTGCCGCTTCGATTACGCTGAAGGCGTTTGACGGATATTGGGGAGAGGCGGCGAAAACGCCGAACCTGATTTTCCAGGTGGTGCCGGAAGGCTCTCAAAGAACCATTATGCTGGAAAATGGAGAAGTGGATATTATCTGCGACGTACAGCCCAACGATGCCTCCCGCTTGACGGAGGCGGAAAACCTGACCCTGGTAAATGAGACCGGCTTTAAGTTTTATTCCCTTCAGTTTAAGTGCGATTCCACCACTCCGGTGAGCAATCCTTTGGTCCGCCAGGCCATGGAGTATGCCATTGATAAGCAGGCTATTGTCGATGCGGTGATGTATGGCTACGGAGAAGTAGGATCCCTTTTGGCCACCCCTCCTACGGCAGGCTACAATGAGGAAAAGGATCAGAGAAACCTGTACGATCCGGAGAAGGCCAAGGAACTGTTGGCGGAAGCCGGCTACGCGGATGGGTTCGAGCTGGATTTGTATGCGTCCAGCGGCCAGATTTATGAGGAAATTGGAACCATTTTGCAGGATCAGCTGAGCGCGGTGGGAATCCGGGCCAATGTTCAGATGCTGGAAAGCAACGCCATCGACGAGATGGTGTTCAGCGGCCAGGAGGTGCCGGTGAACCTGCGCTTCTACAACAACATTTGCGGAGAGACGGAGTTCTTGATGCAGAAGCTGCTGCCGGATGCCTATGGCCAGGTATATTTTAACGACCAGATGGTGGATCTGATCAACCGGGTGCGGGCGGCGGAAGACGCGGAACAGCAGCAGGCGGTATACGACGAATTTTTTGATCTGATGGCGGTGGATGTCCCCCAGATTTGCCTGTTCTATGAGGAAATTTTGGTGGGAATGCAAGCTTCGGTGGAGGGCTTTTACTGCAATCCGCTGGGCATCCATTCTTACGCAACGGTAACGGTTTACGAATAAAGAGCTTTTCAAAAGGTGGGGTATCTGTCTGCAAGTCTGGCGGATACCCCGTTTTTAAGGAGGAAATACCATGCGTACTTTTTCACAGGCCCGTGGGGAGGTATCCGTCGAGTGTCTGATGGAAACCGCGCGCCAGTTGGCGGTATGGGAACGGCTGGCCGGCACGCCCCAGGAATGGGAGGCGTTTCATTACTTGGAAAAACGGCTGCAGGAGTATGGTTACCATACCCGGCTGCTTTCCTGCGACACCTATATCAGCCTGCCGGTTTCCAGTAAATTTTTGGTGGAAGGACAAGAAATTCCCTCGCAAACCCATTCCATGGTTCCCAACGGGAGCGCGGCGGGAAAACTGGTTTTTTGTCCGGACAGAACGTCTATGGAGAAATCGGATTGCGCCGGCAGGATTATCCTTACCAGAGGCCAAGCGGTTTTCCCCCAGGTTCAGGCCGCCCAGGACGCCGGCGCGGCAGGGATCGTCTTTATCCAGGAGGCGGTGATCCGGGAAGGCATCGCCTCGGACTGCTGGGGGAGCCCTACCGCGGCAGACCGTTCTCTCTTCCCCCGGATCCCGGTGGCTTCGGTGGTAGATACGGTGGGAGAGCCGCTGGTCCGGCAGCTGCAGGAGGGGGCGGAACTGTCCGCGGAGCTAACGACCCAGACCGATACTTCCTGGAGGAAGATCCCGCTGCTTTTGGGGGACCTTCCGGCTCCCTGCGGAACCAGCCGGTTTGTCCAGTTTTCCGGCCATGTGGATTCCTGGTATTACGGGGCGGTGGACAATGGCACCAGCAACGCCCTGCAGCTGGAGGTGGCGCGGATCGCGGCGGCCCATCAGAAAGAGCTGCGGCGGAACCTGCGGATCGTCTATTTTTCCGGCCACTCCCAGGGCCGTTACGCCGGCTCCGCCTGGTACGCGGATCATTTTTGGGAAGACCTCTATGAAAACTGCGTGGTCAATGTAAACACAGACAGCGCCGGCTGCAAGGGGGCGGAGGAACTGACCCGGTCCATTATCATGCCGGAAACCAAAGACCTGGCGGTGGAGATTATACAGGCCCAGACCGGCGTGCGCTTCCAGGGGATGCGCTGCAGCCGGGTGGCGGACCAGAGCTTTTGGAACCTGGGGATTTCCAGTGCTTTTGCCTCCTTCTCCCGGCAGAAAAAGGTGCCTCTGCCGGATGGGACGGTAGGCCTTCCCCGGGGCGTGGCGGAGGTGGGGCCAGGCTGGCATACCCCGCAGGATACGGTGGATCAGATCGCTCCGGAGTCTCTGGCGCGGGACGCCAGGATCCTGGGCGAGTACGTGATGACGTTCCTGACGTCTCCGGTGCTGCCTCTGCGGTTTACCCGGACGGC
>CALWEC010000011.1 GCA_944376945.1 uncultured Lachnospiraceae bacterium
CCCCGCCGGTTGATCTCCCGGTAGCCCTTGACCGCGTTCTTGACCGCGCTCTGGGACTTGGCAAAGGCCGGCGGATCCAGCACCACCACGTCGTACTGCTCTCCCGCCGCCTCCAGCTCCGGCAGCAAGGCGAACACGTCCGCGGCCCGGAAGGTTACCCGGTCCGAGAGGCCGTTGAGGGCCGCGTTCTTCTCTGCTTGGGCCACCGCCAGCTCCGAGGCATCCACCCCCAGCACCTCCCGGGCCCCGCCCCGCCCGGCGTTCAGGGCAAAGGAGCCGGTGTGGGTAAAGCAGTCCAGGACCCGGGCCCCGGCGCAGAGCCGCTGCACCGCCAGGCGGTTGTTCTTCTGATCCAAGAAGAACCCGGTCTTTTGGCCGTTCTCCACATCCACCTGATAGCGGACCCCGTTTTCCGTAATCTCCACCACCGGGTCGAAGGGGGCGGACAGGAAGCCCTTGGTCCGGGGCAGTCCCTCCCGCTCCCGGACCTTGGCGTCGCTGCGCTCGTAGACGCCCCGGACGGCCACCCCGTCCTCCGCCAGGATTCCGGTCAAAAGCCGCAGGATGGTCTCTTTCATTCGGTCGATGCCCAGGGCCCGGGATTCCACCCCCAGCACGTCGGACAACTTGTCGATGACCAGGCCCGGCAGAAAATCCGCCTCCCCGAACACCAGCCGGCAGCAGCCGGTGTCCACGGTCCGCTTCCGATATTCCCAAGCGTTCCGCAGCCTCCGCTCCAAAAACGCCTCGTCCACCGTTTCCTCCGGGTTCCGGGTCATCATGCGGACGCGGATTTTGGACCGGCGGTTTAAGAAGCCGGTCCCCATGGGATAGCCGTCAAAATCCCGCACCGCCGCCAGATCGCCGTCCGCCGCCTCCCCTTCAATCCGGTCCACCTCGTTATCGTAAATCCACATGCCGCCGGATTTCAGGGACCGGCCTTCCCCTTTCTTCAAGTATACCGTTGCCATACCGCCTCTCCCTTCTTCCGTTTTCTCGTTTCTTCCTGCTCTCCAATTCCCCTAGGAAAGGGCTCCCGGCCCTGCCGCTCACTCCTCCGGAAACCGGTACTCCCGCAGGATACAGGTGCGGGTGCCGTACAGCCGGGACATGAGGGACGCAGGGCTGTCCGGCAGCAGCACCGGCTCCTTTCCCTCCTCCAAAATGGGGATTCCTTCCTGCAGCCGCCGAATCCGCCGGGCCTCCGCCTCGGCCTCCGGGAACGGGGACGCCTGCAGCTCCGGCTCCATGGCCGCCTCGAAAAGCCGCTCCGGCACCTGGCGGGTAAAGGATCCGATATGCAGGATGGGCACCACCGGCCCGTGCTTCTGGCGAAGATTCCGGTAAATGGGATGTTTTTTCAGCGCCCCTTTCAATTCTTCCGCCGAGGAGAAGGTGATGGCCGCCTCCCGATTTTCCGTCAGCTCCAGCTCCTGGTACCGGAGCAGCAGAGACTGGAGCCGATCCGTCAAGGGCGAATACCCCATGGACACATGGTGCAGGCTGTCCCAGAACGCCCGGTCGGTAAAATACAGGAATTCCGTTTTCCCGCAGTGCTTGTCCACATACTGCAAAAGCCCCTCCGGGGAAGGGTATTCGCTGGTATTCTTGCGGATAAACGCCTCGGTCAGGGCCCGGGCCATAAACTCCAGGATGGCCACGTGGCGGTTAAAAAACACCTGGGTGTAGGAATAGTAACGGTTCATCAGGAACTGATCGGCGATGGAAATCCCCTTAGGGTGTACGCCGACGATCTCCGTCCCGTGGTATTCCGTACGGGCCAGGTTCCGCAGGAACAGCCCCAGCTCAAAGCTTCCATAGCTGGTGCCGGAGAAGGTGGCGTCCCGCAGCAGATAGTCGATCCGGTCCGCGTCCAGCTCCGAGTGGATCAGCTGCACCAGGCCGGAGATCTCCGGATTCCGGTCCGCGTTTCCGGTAATGATGTCGCAGATGTTATCCATCTGGATCAAGCGGGAGCCGCCGCAGTGTTTTTCCAGGATCCGGGCAATATCCCGGTCGCTTCGGATCAGCCGCTCTGTCAGCCGCTCGTGATGGAAGGGGCTGGAGGCCTTGCGCATATAGTCCGCCGTCTCCCGCCCTTGCCCTTCCAGCTCCGCCAGCACCCGCTTCCGCTGATTTTCGGTTACCTCGTCCGGATTCTCCGGTAATTCCCGGTACGCCTGCTCCCCCACATGGGACAGAGGATAGTGGCCCAGGTCGTGGAGCAGCCCGGCCAGGCGCACCAGCTGCCGCTCCTCGTCCGAGTACCGCAGCTGGACGGCCATCTGATCCGCGATGTGCATGACCCCCAGGGAATGGATGAACCGAGTGTGCTCCGCCCCGGGGAACACCCAGTTGGTCAGGCTCAGCTGCTTGATGCTCTGGAGGCGTTTGAAAACCGGAAGCTCCAGCAGCTCCTTTTCCACGGCGGTAAACTCGATAAAGCCGTGGACATTGTCCAGTATCTTGTCAATCCGTTCCATCCGGTACGGCATATATTCCTCCTTCCTCCCGGCAGCTCCCCCCTGTCCAGACGCGCCTTTCACCGGGGCCCATATCCGCTTCCCCGCGCCGAGAGACAGGAAAGGGAGTATCGGCAGCTGCTTGCCCGCGATACTCCCTCTCGCAAAGAGCCTCTTTCTTCCGGCCCCGTCTTACCGGGCCGCCACTTTCACCTGCGCCGGCTTTCCTTCCTCCAGCTCCACGCTGAAGGACAACTTGCCGCTGCGGTTGGTCTCCATAAGGCCCACCTGCTCGCCATTTACAAAAATCCCGTAATCGGTGGACTCCGCCAGCTCCAGAGTGATCTGAACGTCCTGATTGCTCTCTACCTGGAAGCTGACGCCGTTTTCCGCCTCCCGGAAATGGTTCACCGTGCTTCCCGGCACCGATTCGTACACAAAAAGGCCGTTCAGCTCCAGCTTGGTGATCTCGTAAAACGTTTTTACCTTGTAAAGATCCCCGCTATGTTCAAAATTCTCCAGCTTGCCCTTCTGCTCCCGGGTATAATCGCCAAAGCTGATGGTCCCGTCGCTTTCTCCACGCAGCATTTCCGATACCACTGACATGGTATTTCCTCCTTCACACGATGGTCTTCCCACCGTTTTCTTTTTCCCATTATAAACGATGGGACGCCTTTCATCAATCGTTTCCGCCAAATTTCCACCCACAAATTTGCCCTGCGGATTGGCTGCGGCCGGCGCCCGGCGGCTGGAAAACAGGCCTCCGTCCTCAGCCTTCCGTTTCAAACTGTAGTTGATTTTTCAGGTTCCGCACGGTTACCCGGGAGCCGGCTGGGATCTTGCCCGCCAGGATTTCCTCCGCCAGCGGATCCTCCAGTTCCCGCTGCAGCGTCCGCCGCAGGGGCCGGGCCCCGTACTTGGGATCATACCCCTTGTCAATCAGCCATTCCCTGGCCTTGGGCGTTACCTGCAGGCGGATGCCCAGGCTCTGGGAAAGCCGCCCAGACACCTCCCGCAGCAAAATCTGCAGGATGTCCCGCATATAGGATTTGGACAGGGCGTGGAATACCAGGATTTCGTCGATCCGGTTTAAAAACTCCGGCTTGAAAATCCGGCGCACCTCCTCCATGACCCCCGCCTTCATCCGCAGATAGTCCGCCTTCTCATCGTTCTGAACCACAAAGCCCAGATTCTTGGGAGCCAGGATCTGCTGGGCCCCTGCATTGGAGGTCATAATCAAGATGGTGTTCTTAAAGTCCACCTTCCGGCCCTGGGCGTCGGTAATATGTCCGTCGTCCAGCACCTGCAGCAGGATATGGAACACGTCCGGATGGGCCTTTTCAATCTCGTCGAATAGGATCACCGAGTACGGGTTGCGGCGCACCTTTTCGCTGAGCTGGCCGCCCTCCTCGTATCCCACATAGCCAGGCGGGGAGCCGATCAGCTTGGAAACGCTGTGTTTCTCCATATATTCGGACATATCCACCCGGATCATGGCATCCTCCCGTCCAAACATAGCCTCTGCCAAGGCTTTGGACAGTTCGGTTTTTCCCACGCCGGTGGGGCCCAAAAACAGGAAGGAGCCAATGGGACGCCGGGGGTCTTTCAAACCTACCCGGCCGCGGCGGACCGCCTTGGCCACGGCGGATACCGCTTCCTCCTGCCCCACCACACGCTTGTGGAGGATTTTCTCCAGGCGCTGCAGCCGGGCGGATTCCGCCTCCGTCAGCTGGCGCACCGGAATGCCCGTCCACTGGGCCGCCACATCTGCCACCTGTTCCTCCGTTACCTGCGGGCGCGGACGGCCGCTTTGCCGGCGGGCCAGCCGCTGGCGGCGGGCTTTCTGCTTTTCCGCCTCCTGACGGATCTGGGACGCCCGTTCCCACTCCCCCTGCCGGATGGCTTCCTCCAGCTGCGCCTCCCATTCTTCCTGCTTTTTCTCCCATTTTTCCTGGGACACGTTTTCCCGCCGCTGGCTCAGCCGCACCTTGGAGGCCGCCTCGTCCAGCAGGTCCAGCGCCTTGTCCGGCAGGAAGCGATCCTGGATATAGCGGGCGGACAGCCGCACCGCTGCCTCCAGGGCTCCTTCCGTGATCTCCACCTGATGGTGCCGCTCATAATGGCCCCGCAGCCCCCGGAGGATCTCCACCGATTCCGCCTCGGAAGGCTCCTCCACCGGCACCGGCTGGAACCGCCGCTCCAGCGCCGCGTCCTTTTCAATGTATTTCCGGTATTCCTCCCGGGTGGTGGCGCCAATCAGCTGGATCTCCCCCCGGGAAAGAGCCGGCTTTAGGATATTGGCGGCATCCAGGGCCCCTTCCGCCCCTCCGGCGCCGATGAGCGTATGGATTTCATCTAAAAACAGCAGAATCCGGGGATCCCCGGAGGCCTCCTGGATGACCCGCTTAATCCGTTCCTCAAATTCGCCCCGGTACTTGGAGCCTGCCACCATCCCGGACAAATCCAGGGACAGGATCCTCTTTTCCCGCATCAAATCCGGCACCTGGCCGGAGGCAATCCGCAGGGCCAGGCTTTCCACAATGGCGGTTTTCCCCACCCCCGGCTCTCCAATCAGGCAGGGGTTGTTTTTGGTCCGGCGGCTTACAATCTGCATCAGCCGCTGCAGCTCCGGCTCCCGGCCAATCACCGGATCCAGCTGTCCCTCCGCCGCCAGCGCCGTCAGATCCCGGCTGTACCGGTTCAGCATCGGGGTTCCCTGGGACAGCTGGCCGTTTTCCTCCAGCGCATCCTGGTAGAACCGCCCGTCCCGGCCCATGGCGCCGATCAAATCCGCCATCAGCCGGCTGGCGCTGGCGTCCAGGGTCCGCAGCATCCGCAGGGCTACGCTGCCCCGGCAGCGCAGAAGCCCCATCAGGATGTGCTCCGTGCCAATTTCCTCCTGGTGCCCGCGCCGCGCCTCCCGCAGGCTGATCTCCATGGCTTCGTTGGCCCGGGGGGTAAAATCCGGGTACGGATGCTTCTCCGCATCGCCGGCCGGCACCGCCAGATGCCGCAGAAGCTCCTGCACCTTGGCGGCGGTTACCTCCTGCTCCTCCAGGAGACGGGCCGAAAGGCAGGGCGTCTGCAGCAGCCCCAGCAGCAGATGGCCGGTTCCCACGTATAGGTGCCCTGAGGCGCCTGCTTCCGCAGACGCCTCCATCAGCACTTGTTCACTTTGCCTGGTTAAGGGATACTCCCAAATGGACATGGACAAGATTCTCCTTACTTTCTTTCATTCCGTCA
>CALWEC010000012.1 GCA_944376945.1 uncultured Lachnospiraceae bacterium
GCCTCCACCGCCCGGCCCACGCAGGCGTCCACCGCCTCCACCGCCTTCACGGCGGCCGGAATCACGCCGGTGTGGCCCACCATGTCCGGATTGGCAAAGTTGATGATGATCACGTCGTATTTCCCGCTGCCGATGGCCTCCACCAGCTGATCGCATACCCCGTAGGCGCTCATCTCCGGCTGCAGGTCGTAGGTAGCCACTTTCGGGGAAGGGATCAGGATCCGCTCCTCCCCTGGGTTGGGCTCCTCCACGCCGCCGTTAAAGAAAAAGGTTACATGGGCGTATTTTTCCGTTTCCGCCAGCCGCAGCTGCCGCAGCCCCTGGGACGCCAGGTACTCGCCGAAGGTATTGTCCAGCTCGTCCTTGGGGAAGGCCACCAGGGCGTGCGGGATGGTCGCGTCGTACTCGGTAAAGCACACATAGGTCAGATCCTGCAGCTGGGGCCGCTCAAAGCCCTGGAAGTGATCGTCCAGGAAGGCCCGGGTCAGCTCCCGGGCCCGGTCCGGCCGGAAATCGTAGAAAATCACCGAATCCCGGTCCTGCACCGTCCCCAACGGTTCCCCGTCCTCTCCCACCGCTACCAGCGGTTCGATAAATTCGTCCGTTACTTCCTTTTCATAGGATGCCCGCACCGCCTCCAGGATATCCGTGGTTTTCTGCCCTTCTCCCCGGGTCAGGGCAAAGTAGGCCCGGGAAACCCGCTCCCACCGGTTGTCCCGGTCCATGGCGTAGTACCGCCCCATAACCGTGGCAATCTGGCCCACGCCGATCCGCTGGATCTCCCCCTGGAGCTCCCGAAGGAATTCCAGGCCGGAGGTAGGGGCCGTGTCCCGCCCATCCATAAAGCAGTGGACGTACACCTTTTCCAGCCTCAAGGCCTTGGCCATCTCCAGCAAGGCGTACAGGTGGGTCATGTGGCTGTGGACGCCGCCGTCGGACAAAAGGCCCCACAGGTGCACCGCCGTCCCCCGCTCCCGGGCGTTGCGGAAGGCCTGGAGCAGGTAGTAGTTTTCAAAAAACGTCCGGTCCTCAATGGCCTTGGTAATCTTGGTCAGATCCTGATATACAATCCGGCCGGCCCCCATGTTCAGGTGGCCCACCTCCGAATTGCCCATCTGCCCTTCCGGCAGGCCTACCGCCAGGCCGCTGGCAGCCCCCTTTACAAAGGGATATTCCCGCATCAGCCGGTCCAGGTTGGGCGTGGCGGCCTGGGCCACCGCGTTCCCCTCCCGGCCTTCCCGGAGGCCAAAGCCGTCCAGAATCATCCATACCGTAGGTTTCTTCATGTCAACCCCCTATGCCTGCGGACACAATCTTTCCAAAGTCCGGCTTCAG
This sequence comes from uncultured Lachnospiraceae bacterium, assembly GCA_944376945.1. Classification (GTDB taxonomy): domain Bacteria; phylum Bacillota; class Clostridia; order Lachnospirales; family Lachnospiraceae; genus Pseudolachnospira. The sequence continues at coordinate 1,336 of CALWEC010000012.1, forward strand.
ACTGGCGCCGCCCACCAGTCCGCCGTCAATATCCGGCTGGGCAAACAGCTCCGCCGCGTTGGCCGGGGCCACGCTGCCGCCGTACTGGATCCGCACCTGGTCCGCCACCTCCGGGCCGTACAGCTCGCCCATCAGCTGCCGGATGGCATGGCAAACCTCCTGGGCCTGCCCGCTGGTGGCCACCCGGCCGGTGCCGATGGCCCAGATGGGCTCGTAGGCAATCACCGCCGCGGCCGCCTGCTCCCCGGAGATTCCCTGGAACGCAATTTTAATCTGCTGGCGGATCCAGTCGATGGTAATCCCCTGTTCCCGCTGCTTTAGGGTTTCCCCGCAGCAGATAATGGGGGTTAGGCCGTGGGCAAAGGCAGCCTTTACCTTCCGGTTCACATCCTCGTCCGTCTCGCCAAAGTATTCCCGCCGCTCCGAGTGTCCCAGGATCACATAGGAAACCCCGGCGTCCACCAGCATGTCCGGGGCGATCTCCCCGGTATAAGCGCCTTTTTCCTCAAAATACATATTTTCCGCGCCAATGCGGATGTTGCTGCCCCGGGCCGCCTCCGCCGCCGGCACAATGTCGATGGCCGGAACGCAGCAGACCACCTCCGCCTCCGCGCCCGCCACCAGCGGCGCCAGCTGGCGGATAAACGCCGCCGCCTCGCTGGGGGTCTTATTCATTTTCCAGTTTCCAGCAATAATCATTCTTCTGGACATGTCCCGTCCCTCCTATTTATCGTCCGCCGCCGCTACGCCGGGCAGCTCTTTTCCTTCCAAGAACTCCAGGGAGGCTCCGCCGCCTGTGGAGATATGGGTCATTTTTTCGCCAAAGCCCAGCTGGTTGACCGCCGCCGCCGAATCGCCGCCGCCGATGATGGTAACGGCGGACAGCCCCGCCAGGGTCTTGGCCACCGCAATGGTGCCGGCCGCAAAGTTGGGCATTTCAAAGACGCCCATGGGGCCGTTCCACACCACCGTCTTGGCGTCCGCCAAGGCCTCCGCGAACAGACGGCAGGTCTTGGGCCCAATGTCCAGCCCCATCTCATCCGGCTGGATGTCGCCCTCCGCCACACGGGAAGGGGCCTCGTTGGCAAATTCCTTGGCCACCACCGTGTCCACCGGGATCAGCAGGCGCACACCTTTCTCCTCCGCCTTTTGCATCATCTCCGCCGCGTAGTCCAGATAATCCGCTTCCAGCAGGGACTTACCCACCTCCTGGCCCTTAGCCTTCATAAAGGTGTAGGCCATGCCGCCGCCGATGATCAGGGTGTCCACCTTGTCCAGCAAGTTCCGGATCACGGAGATTTTGCTGGATACCTTGGAGCCGCCCAGGATGGCCACAAAGGGGCGCTCCGGGTTTTCCACCGCGTTGCCCAGGAAATCGATCTCCTTCTGCATCAGATAGCCTACGGCGCAGGTATCCACATACTGAGTCACCCCCACGTTGGAGCAGTGGGCCCGGTGGGCGGTGCCGAAGGCGTCGTCCACAAACACGTCCGCCAGGGACGCCAGATCCTTGCTGAAGGCCTCCCCGTTTTTGGTTTCCTCCGGGCGGAAGCGGGTGTTCTCCAGAAGCATCGCCTCCCCGTCCTTCAGCTCCTCCGCCGCTTTGCGGGCGTTAGGGCCTACCACCGTATCGTCCGCCGCAAAGATCACCTTCTGCCCCAGCAGCTCGCTGAGGCGCTGGGCCACCGGCGCCAGGGAAAACTTGGGGTCCGGACCCTTGGGCTTTCCCAGGTGGGAGCAAAGAATGACCCGGCCGCCCTCCGCCAGCAGCTTTTGGATGGTGGGCAGGGCCGCCACCAGGCGCACCTCATCGGTAATCTTCCCGTCCTGCAAAGGCACGTTAAAATCGCAGCGCACCAACACCCGTTTTCCTTTTACCTGAATGTCGTCAATGGATTTTTTGTTCAGCATTCCTGTGCTCCTCCTGTTCCCTCTATCTTCATGGATTTTCACAGCCTATTCCGTATTCATTCTAGCAAAAAGCGCCCGCAAACGCAAGGCTGGGAAGAAAAAAGCGCCCGCAAACGCAGGACGGGAAAGAAAAAAGCGCCCGCAAACGCAGGAAAGGAAAGATTTTCCTCCTCCGGGAGCCACCGCCGGGCCACGGCTCCGGTTCCGCCGCCTTTTCCGCCTGCCGGCGGCCCTTTACTTTCGACAAATCTTTTTCCAAAAGTGGTTTCCGCATTGACACCGTGTAAAATTTTCCGTATACTTTCCATAGATACCATACAATTTCTGGAATCCAAAGGCAGGGCGGCGGGATGGCACATACAACTCAGATCAAACGAATCAACCGAAATGAAATATACCGTTTCATATACGAAAACGACGGCGTTTCCCAGCAGGAAATCGCCCTGAAGCTGTCTCTCAGCATGCCCACCGTCAACCAAAACCTTTCGGTGCTCCGGCAGCTGGGGCTGATTGGGGAAAGCGGGACCTTTGAGTCCACCGGCGGCCGGAAGGCCAAGGTAATCCGCTGCGTGCCGGACGCCCGCATTGCCCTGGGGCTGGACATTACCGCCAACCATATCAGCCTGGTCGCCATCGACATGAAGGCCTCCGTCCTCCAGTACAGCCGGATCCGGCACCGCTTTGCGGACAGTCTCTTCTATTATAATACGCTGGGAAAATTCATTGAATCCTTTGTGGACCGGAACCATCTGCAGCGGGACAAAATCCTGGGGCTTGGCATTTGCCTGCCGGCCATTGTGGCCCAGGATCAAAAGACCATCACCTACGCCAAGGCCGTGCCGGTGCCTCGGGATTTGTATCAGAAGCTGCAGCCCCACATTCCCTTTCCGATGCTGCTGTTTAACGACGCCAACTCCGGCGGCTTTGCCGAATCCTGGAATATGGAACGGGAGGAATCCCTGGTCTATCTTTCCTTAAGCAACAGCGTAGGCGGCGCCATTGTCCACAACAACCGGCTTTACACCGGGACCAACCAGAAAAGCTGCGAGTTCGGCCATGTCACCTTGATTCCCGGCGGGAAGCCCTGCTACTGCGGAAAAAAGGGCTGCCTCAACGCCTACTGCTCCGCCAGCCTCCTTTCCGACATGACGGAGGGGAAAATGCAGCGGTTTTTCACCTATGTAAAGGAAGGAAGGGAGCCGTACTCCTCCGCCTTCCGCCAATACATGGAATACCTGGCCATTGCCGTCCACAACCTGCGGATGCACTACGACTGCGATATTGTCCTGGGCGGCTACGTAGGCGCTTACATGGGGGACTACCTGGAAGAATTCCGGGAAATGGTCCGCCGCCGCGACCCCTTCGAGGAAAAAGAGCCGTACATTTTCTGCTGCCGCTACAAATTTGAAACGGCGGCCATCGGAGCGGCGCTGTACTATATCGATACGTTTATCCGGAGTATATAATAGGAAGGTACTGGAACAAAAAATAAGAGCCAGGTCTATACAGGACCTGGCTCAAAGACTGGAAGGGCGTTATCCTCCACAGCGTGTACAGGCAACCCAGTGTCCTGGCGTTACCTCCTTAAGATTTAGATTGGGATCTCCGCAGGCATCTGTGGCATAAGGGCACCGGGGAGCAAAGCGGCATCCGGGCTTAGGATTCACCGGGCTAACCACTTCGCCTCGAATAATGTTCCGTTCACGGTATTTTTCTTCGATGGTGGCCAAGGGGATCGCTTCCAGCAGCGCTTGGGTATAAGGATGCATCGGATTTTCAAACAATTCATCTGAGGAGGTCTTTTCCACACATTGTCCCAGATACATAACCGCAATTTCATCCGAAATGTGCTTTACAACGGACAAATTGTGGGTGATAAACATATAGGTCAGCCCCATTTCATCCTGCAAGTCCATCAGCAGGTTTAAAATCTGCGCCTGAATCGAAACATCCAAGGCAGATACCGGTTCATCACACACAATAAATTCCGGATTCACTGCCAGCGCTCTGGCAATGCCAATTCTTTGCCTTCGGCCTCCGTCCAACTCATGGGGATAGGTATTCACAAAACGATACGCCAGTCCGACGGTTTCCATCAGTTCCTTTACTCTTTTTTCAATTTCCTTGGAACCATGTAAAATGTGATTCACCCGAATTGGTTCCGCTATAATTTCGCTAACCGTCATACGAGGATTCAAGGAAGAGGAAGGATCCTGAAAAATAATCTGCGCTTTCCGGCGCATCACATTCATCTCACGCTTAGACAACGCCAGAAAATCTTTTCCGTCGTACATTACCTGGCCAGAGGTATGGGGGATCAGGCGCAGGATCACTCTGCCCAACGTACTTTTTCCGCATCCGCTTTCTCCTACCACTCCCAGCGTTTCCCCTTTTTGGATGGTCAGGTTGACCCCATCCACCGCATGAAGCAGCCCTTTCGGCGTTTTAAAATACTTACATAAATCCTTCGTCTCAATCAAAGGCTGGCTCATTTTTGCACCTCCTTATCATAAAGGTGGCATTTAATAGTGTGGGACCCTTCGGTTATATCCTGCGGGGGCGCGGTTTTACAGATTTCCATACAGTGGGGGCACCGGTCGTGGAATTTGCACCCAGAGGGAAGCCTGGTAGGATCCGGCATCAATCCGTCAATGGGGTTCAAGCGGCGTGTTTTTTTGGTCAGATCCGGTATTGCGCCAAACAGCCCGGTAGTATATGGATGATGTTTTTCCCCTGTATAAATATCCTCCACCGTGCCAATTTCCACCACTTCACCGGCGTACATAATTCCCACCCGGTCACAGATGCGTGCCACAACGCCCAGGTCATGGGTAATTAAAACCATGGCCGTATTCAATTCCTTTTTCAAAGTCCGCATCATTTCCAGCACCTGCGCCTGAATCGTAACATCCAGCGCGGTAGTGGGCTCGTCCGCCAGCAGCAGAAGCGGCTCACAGGCCAACGCAATAGCAATGACCACTCTTTGCTTCATACCACCGGAAAACTGATGGGGATATTCTGTTTTTCTGGCTGCTGGAATTCCTACCATCTCCAAAATCTGATCCACCCGGGCTTCCATTTCCGAATGGCTCATTTTATCTTTCTTATGAAGTTCCAGGACTTCCAGGATCTGGTCTCCCACCGGTATAACCGGGTTTAAGCTGGTCATAGGGTCTTGGAAAATCATGGAAGCGGTTGCGCCGCGCATCATTTTCAGCTGTCCTTCCGGCGCATGGATTACATCGACGCCATTCAGATAAAGCTCTCCTTCTGTCACCTGCCCAACCCGTTCTGGCAGCAGGCCCATAATGGTCAACGCAGTGGTTGTCTTTCCCGCTCCGGTCTCGCCTACCAGGCCAAGGGTTTCTCCCTCATCCACACACAAATCCACGCCATTCACTGCATGAACAATCGCTTCATCTGTTTTGTACTGTACATGCAAATTCCGAATTTCCAAAAGCTTCTTCTTTTCCATGATGCCTCCTTAATTCTTCAGACGAGGATCCAGTGCGTCCCGAAGGCCATCGCCAATCAGGTTAAATGCCAAAACTGCTAAGATAATGGCAATTCCCGGTGAGATCATCAAATAAGGATAGTACCGCATGTGCTCTTTTGCTTCCGAAAGCATAGACCCCCACTCCGGCGTAGGCGGCTGAATGCCCAATCCGATAAAGCTTAGTCCTGCTACGCCTAAGATTGTGTTCGCCAGGTTTGTGGTAGTCTGTACAATAATAGGGCCTATGGCATTGGGGATAATGTGTTTAAAAATAATCAATTTATCCTTGGCTCCATAAGAGCGGGCTGCCTCTACAAAATCCATTCCCTTGACAGACAGAATCGCCGAGCGGACAATTCTGGCAAACTGAGGGATACGCGCGATGGCCAGCGCGATCAGCAGATTGATCATATCGGTTCCCAAAGCAGATACCACCGCAATCGCAAGCATGGTAGACGGCATCGCCAGGAACACATCCATAATACGCATCAGGATGTTATCTACCTTTCCGCCATAAAATCCGGCAACCGCGCCAATAATAGCGCCAATAAACAATGCCAGAAAAACGGTAATAAAGCCGACGGAAAGAGAAATACGGGCGCCCCAGATCACACGTGCCATAATATCCCGTCCATATTTATCCGTGCCGAAAGGATGCTCCGCAGACGGCCATTGAAGCTTATGGATAATATCTTGATGAACCACATCTTGTTCATAATCCAGAAAAACGCCCGCAAACAAAGCCACAAGGATTAGGGCAATCAACAAAATCAACCCAAACATAGCCAGCCGGTTTTTGCGGTAACGATGCCAGATTGTCAGCCACGGATTACTTTTTTTAATAACAACCTCATCCATGCCTTTCACCTATCCTTTCACATATTGGGATTTAATGCGCGGATCAATGTAAGAATACAAAATGTCTACAAACAAATTTACAAGACCGGCGCAGAACGCCGCCAGAAGGACAGATGCCATCAAAACCGGCGAATCTTTCATCCGTATCGAGGTAATCATCAAGCTGCCCATTCCCGGTACGGAAAATACGCTTTCTATAATTACCGTGCCGCCCAGCTGGATTCCGAATGTCATGCCAACGTAAGTGATTACCGGAAGAAGCGCGTTCCGCAAAGCATGTTTAAAGACAATCCGCCGCGTGGAAGCGCCTTTGGCTCGGGCCGTCCGGATATAATCCTGCCGGATTGTTTCCAGCATGGTGGAACGGGTCATCCGCAAAATCATGGCCATAGTTCCTGCTGTCAAAGTAACGCAGGGCAAAATATATCCGGTCCAGTTTTCCACATTGGTGGCTGGCAGCCACCCCAGTTTCAGGGCAAATAGCAGCATCAGCATCAGCCCCAGCCAAAACGTAGGGATCGATGTTAGCGTCAAGGCGGTAATCGTACAAACCATATCCAGCTTAGAATACTGTTTGACCGCAGAAATGATGCCGATCGGAATCCCAATAATTACCGCGCCTGCGATCCCGAAAAAAGCAAGGCGCAATGTCACCGGAAATCGGGGGAGCACCTCATCCACAACGCTTTTCCCAGTTCGGTATGAGGTTCCGAAATTTCCCTGAACCGCATCCACCACATACCGGACATAACGTACAAAGAAATTATCGTTTAGCCCCATCTCTTCCCGCAATTCTTCAATTTCTTCCCTTGTGGCCCCTTCTCCCAGGATCAGCTGAGCCGGATCTCCAGGGGTAAATTCTACAATCGCAAACAATACAAAGGAAATACCTAACAAAACGGGAATCATCATCAGAAGCCGTTTACCAACAAATTTCAGCATAGTTCCTCCTATTCCCAGCCGGTTGGAAAAGGGGGCAGAGAATGCAGGATTCTCTGCCCCTCATCGTTCCAAAATCAATCCTTACTCAGCCCAGTACCATTCCCACACATAGTACTTCAGCACTGGATCCGCATTTACGCCCTGCAGATTTACATTGTGCGCAATGCGCCGCGTCCCTGTATACAGAGGGATCAGATAAGAATTGTCGCGGACAATCTCACAAACCTGATTGTAAATCTCCGCCCGGGCTGTTTCGTCCATCTCGCCGCGGCCCTGCTCCAACAGTGTATCCAGTTCCTCATCCACTACATTGCAGAAATTCCCGCTTCCATTGATATAGTCGCTATGGAACGTGGTGTAGCAAGCCAGATCCGGGTCGTTTACGGTAATCGGCACTGCCCAGAAAGTAATTTCATAGTTATTGTTGGTAAGCACCTCGCTCATCCAGGTGCCTCTCTCCATGTACTCAATCTCCAGGTTGATCCCAATCTCACCCAGCATACCCTGCAGGATTTCTGTGGGAGTCCCGTAAGTTCCGCCGGACATGGTAGGAATGCTGACTGTAAAGCCGTCCGGATAACCGGCTTCTGCCATCAATTCCTTGGCCTTTTCTACGTTGTACTCATGCGCTTCAAATTCCGTATCATAGCAGAAGCAGGTGGGGACCATCGCAGAGGTTACCGCGCTTCCATTTCCATCCAGCGCTCCCACAATCAAGGTTTCCCGATCCACCGCGTAGCTGACCGCTTCCCTCACCTTTTCGTTGGTGAAGTAGCCTTCCTGATTGTTAAAGGCGATCAGATAATAGCAGGCCTGCTCGCATTCGTCATAGCGAAGGTTCGGGTTGTCCATCAGGCTCTGGCGGGCCGATACAATGGGGGTATCCACAAAATCCACTTCCCCGTTTTCCAGCGCGATAATCAGTGCCGATGTATCGGTAATTGTACGCATGGTCAGATTCTTAATGGGGGCTTCGCCGCGGAAATAATCGGAAAACGCCTCAAACTGAAGCTCCACGCCTGTGGTCCAAGATTTGAACTTATAAGGGCCCGTTCCAACCGGGTTGTTCAGCGCCCAGTTCTCATCCGCCTCTACCACTTCCTGGTTTACGATGGCGCAGTTGGCATTGCTCAGGCATCCAATAGCCGCCGCGTACGGGAATTTCAGATGAAGTACCACATGGGTGTCGTCTACCTTTTCGCAGCTTTCAAAGGCAGAGGTCATTTTCGTGGTATACGTGGAACCGATGGAGCGATTTAAGGAAAACACCACATCGTCCGCCGTCATTTCATCTCCATTGTGGAATTTCACGCCTTCCCGCAGGGTAAAGGTAATATCCATCTGGTCTTCTGACAAACTATACTCCGTGCAAAGAGCCGGAACAAGGGAACCGTCCTTTTCTTCGCGGATCAGCATGTCATACATCTGGTAACAAGCGCCGAGAGCCGTGGAATCCGAAGTCATGTGAGGGTCCAAAGTAGAAGGTTCGTTGCTCCAGGCATAGATTACGGAGTCCCGGGCGCTGGTCTGGTCCCCTGTATTGGGGGCCGAATCCGTACCCGTCTCTCCCGCGGCAGCCCCGCCGCTTTCCCCTGCCGCCTGGGTGCCTTCGGTCTCTCCGCCGCCACCGCCGCATCCTGCCAGGCCGCATACCATTGCCAATGCCAAACACAATGCAAGGACTCTTTTCAGTTTCTTCATACAATTCCTCCTCATTTTTTTATTTTTAGACAAGTTTCCCAAAAGCCCAACCTGTCCAGATACCCCTTTACTTGGAATATTCCCGAATTACTGCCGCTATATCTGTCTCAAAAAGCTTGGTAACATTGGTAGGAATAAATCCGGTTTCTTCAATAATCTGTTTGGTGCGTTTTTCATTTTCCGTGGCTTTTTCCGCTCTTTCCAAAAGTTCCAGGGCCCGGTCCGGCGGAATCACCACCACGCTATCCGCATCGCCAAATATCAGGTCTCCGGGGCGTACTACCGCGCCTCCGCATTGAACGGTAACGTTCACTTCTCCCGAAAGCCCCTGCAGATTTGTGGTCAAAGGGGAAAGGCCCTTGCAAAACACGGGATAATCCATCTCCAAAATCGGCCTGGAATCGGTGGCCGGACCGTCAATTACAATTCCCGCCACTCCGCGGCGTTTCGCCACACACGCCACAATTTCGCCTACGCAGGCAAACGTCTCATCCCCGGCTCGGTCCACTACCAAAACACTGCCTTGGGGCGCGTGGAGCAGGCCATAATATATGGCGGTAGAGTCTTTTGCGGTGACCCGTACCGGATAGGCAGGCCCGATAATCTTCCACGTATTTTTAATCGGTTTAATGGCCGGGCTCATATATCCTCCGCTGACATAATGCCCTACCTGGGCGGGATCCACTGCCATAAAACGCTCAATCAATTCTGGTGTCAATTCCATGTTTTTTCTTCCCTTCTACTTATTTGGACGAATCGTATACATATCACCGCGCCGGTTGGCAATGGAAGGAATCTGTTCACGGATGCTGTCCAAATAGTCCAGGTCTATCTCCGCCAAGGCGATCCCAATGCCCTCTCTAGCTTTGGCAATTACGTTTCCCCAAGGATCTACCACAATGCTCTTCCCCAGCGAATTGCTCTTGGTTTTTCTTCCCGTTTGACAGGGGGCCACCACATAGCATCCATTCTCAATCGCCCTTGCCCGCAGAATAGGCTCCCAGTGATCCTTCCCTGTATTCATCAGGAAATTGGCCGGGGCAAAAAGGATCTGGGCTCCCTGAAGCGCTTGGATGCGGTACAATTCCGGGAAGCGGATATCATAACAAATACTGAGGCCCAAATTTCCCAATTCTGTATCTACGTTTACAATCCGGTCTCCCGCCGCGCGGGTGGAGGATTCAAGACTTGTGGCCTGGGTTTTCAAGATAATATCAAACAAATGAAGCTTCCGGTAGGTTTCCACGATTTCACCGTTTTTGTCAATCAGTACGCAGGTATTGTAGGGAAGGCCGTCCGGATTTTCTTCTGTAAAAGACCCGCAGTTAATCCAAATTTTCCGCTCTGCCGCCACTTTCCTCAGAGTAGAAATGGAAATGCCATCCAACTTTTCCGGCTCCATCGAATCCCCCAGACAGTTGAAATATTCCGGCAATGCAGCCAGGGCAGCTCCCTTGTCCGCCGCTTCGTTGATCAGTTCCACCGCCTGCTTCAGATTTTTTTCCAGTTCACCGGTGGTATCCATCTGGCAAACCGCTACGGAATATTTTCTCATGAGAACTCCTCCTTAATGTATTGGGTAATCCGATCCACTGCCGCCCGTACGATTTGCTCGCCTTTTTCCGCCGTGGCCGCCGTAGAATCCCCTACCGACCCGCTTCCGTCCGTCAAATTGTAAAAAGATGGATATTTAATAATATCCGTCCATTCGGTATAGTTTTTCCGGCTTTTCGGCGGATGGGATCCAATTTCCTCCTTTACCACCAATTCCGGGAACAGATATAACATAATGGAGGTTCCGCACTCACTGGCATGTCCATGCGCCATATATCCCTTTTCATCCAAGATATCTACGCTTAAAGGCTGAACAAAACGCCACCAGTCAATCTGCATACAGCGGATACCGTCCTGCAGCTGATGTTCCCTGGCCAAACGGGATAAGATCGGGACGTTGCCTGCGTGCCCGTCCAAAAACACAAAACGCTTAAAGCCCCAATGCACCAGGCTTTGAATCACGTCTTCCGCATAGTTTTTAAAGCTTTCCGTGCCGATCACAATGGTTCCCGGATACTCGCTCAGCCCGAAAGATTCCCCCATCGTGATGGGCGGCGAAACGATTGCGTCCACTTCCTGGGCCACCCGATAGGCCACTTCTTCCGCTACCAAGGAATCGCTTCCCATTGGTAAGTGGGGCCCATACACCTCGCAGGCTCCCGCCGGGACAATTACCAAATCGGTTTCCTTCCGCCTCCGGTCAAATTGAAGCCATGTCATTTTCTGCATCCGATACTGTTCCACCTGTGTTTTCCCTCCTTTTAATCTGCCAGCGTTCCGCTGCTATTTCATATCATAACGGAAAGAATTTTTGTAATCGTATTGGTTTTATTGCACCAGGCATGTTCCGCATTGGGACGTATGTGTATGCTGTCATTGGGAAAAAGTGTGTATCGTTTTCCTTCCACCATCAATGTTAAAACACCTTCTAGTACGTAAATAAATTCCTCGCCAGGATGGCAGAAAATAGTAGAAAACTCATCCTCCGAATTAACCAGCGGCATCAATTCCGTTACGTTCGTGCGGATTGAAAAAGCTTCCAGATCCCTGGAGAGATCGTATTGGATAAAGTCACTGGACATTTGGAGAAACAGCCGTTCGTAGGAGTGGACCACATCTTCCTCTGAATAGGCAGCTTTTTTATTTGAGGTAAATTTTTTGAAGTAAAAATGAAAGCCACAACCATTTTTTCAGGAGGAGGAGCAACATGAACACGACAAAACAAATCCAGGCCCTGATGCAGTCCATGAAAGCGGAACATGTGGATGCGGTGATTGTCCCCACCAACGATCCTCATATGAGCGAATATCCGCCCGAGCATTTTAAAACTCGCCGTTTTCTCTCCGGCTTCACAGGAAGCGCTGGCACTGCCGTTTTTTGTTCCGACACCTGGGGGCTATGGACCGATGGACGCTACTATATCCAAGCGCAGCATGAAATTGAACCAAACGGAGGAATCCTCTTCCGGGCGGCAGACGCCGCCTGCCCTTCTATCGGAGAATATCTTGCCTCTCATCTTCCAGAAGGCAGCACCGTTTCCATAAATGGGGAACTCTGTTCCTGCGCTTTTTTCCGTGAACTGCATCGGGTATTAAATCCCAAAAAAATCCACATCCGCTGTGATTTGACGTTGGCGGAAAATGTTTGGACAAAACGGCCCACCCTAACCCCTCAGCCAATTTGGTCTACTTCCTGCGCAGCTGGCAAATCCGTAGCCGAAAAGGTATCCGAAGTAAGGGGACATCTTCTTCCGTCTTCCCATGCCCTCCTGACTGCCCGCCTGGACAGCAACGCCTGGCTGTTCAATATTCGCGCGGAAGATGTTCCCTATGTTCCGGCTCCTGTTTCCTACTCTCTGGTTTTGCCGGACCGGGCCATCCTATTTACGGATGTTTTCCGGATTCCGGAAGAGGTTGGAACGGCTTTGTCGGATCAGGGTGTTACGGTCCTGCCATATGAAAAAATCCGTGACGTGCTGGCCCAGTTAAAAGACCTGACCATCCAATTGGAACCTGCGGAAATCAATAAGATGCTTTGGGATACCATTTCCGCTAACCATTCCCTTTCCATCGCGGAAGGGGATAACCCGGTTCCATTTTTGAAAGCGGTTAAAACATCCGCGGAAATCCGGCATACGCAGGAAGCCTATTGGAAAGACTGTGCCGCACTATGCGAATTTTACGCAAAATTGGAGGCGCTGCTAGACGCAAAGGAAACGGTAACCGAATACGAAGCTTCGCAGCTTCTGGAGCAGCAGCGCCGGAAATCCCCGGATTATCTTGGTTCTTCCTTCGCTCCCATTGTCGGCTATAAGGAAAATGCCGCCATGATGCATTATGGCCCTACCGCCGAAAGCTCCAAGATGATCCAAAAAGAAGGGTTCCTCCTAATCGACACCGGTGGACATTACCGATACGGCACTACCGATATCACCCGGACGTATTCTTTTGGAAGCCTGACGCAGGAAGACCGGGAGGATTATACAACCGTAATCAAGGGATTTATTGGGCTGCATACGGCGGTCTTTAAAGATGGGACTCCTGGACGGGAATTGGACAATCTGTGCCGCGTCCATCTTTGGCGCAGGCTTTTGGATTACCGGTGCGGAACCGGCCACGGCGTAGGATTCCTGCTAAACATCCATGAAGGCCCCCACGGCTTTGGCCCTGGCGCCAGGGATATTCCGCTGCATGAAGGGATGTATATTACCGTAGAGCCTGGTATTTATCGGGAAAATGTGCGGGGAATCCGCTGTGAAAATGCTGTTTACGTAGTTCCCTACGGAGAAAGTGAATATGGAAATTTCCTTTGTTTGAATACGTTTACCTTTTTGCCGATTGATCCAGCGCCGCTTCTTCTGGAACATATGGACGCCTGCGAAATTCGCTGGCTGAACCATTACAATCAGCAGGTCCGTGACGCCATGCTTCCCCGGGTCTCCCCGGAAGCGGCAGAATGGGTGCGGAAACGTACGGAACCGATCTCATAATTGCGAAAAAGGAGGACTGCCGTAATCTGTGCGGCAGTCCCCTTTCCTCCGTTTAACCCCTTTTATTATTTCAGGTTTTCCGGGTTCAGCCCTTCCAGCTCCGGTAGCACAAAGCGGCCGTCCTTGCGGACCAGAACATCGTCAAAGTAAATCTCCCCGCCGCCGTACTCCGGGGTCTGGATGCAGACCAAATCCCAATGGATGGCGGAATAGTTGCCGTTGGGGGCGTCCTCGTAGCAGCACCCCGGGGTAAAGTGGAAGGAGCCGGAAATTTTCTCATCGAAAAGGATGTCTTTCATGGGCTTTACCACGTAAGGGTTGACCCCCAGGGCAAACTCTCCCACATACCGGGCGCCTTCGTCCGTGTCGAACATTTTGTTGATCCGCTCCGTGTCGTTGGCGGTGGCTTCCACAATCTTGCCCTGATGGAATTTCAGGCGCACGTTCTCAAAGGTGAAGCCGTTTTCCACCGAAGGCGCGTTGTAAGTCAGCACGCCTTCCACCGAATCCCGCACCGGGGCCGTATAGATTTCCCCGTCCGGAATGTTGCACTCGCCGGCGCAGGGAATCACCGGGATCCCCTTGATGGAGAAGGAAAGATCCGTTCCAGGGCCTACCAGGCGCACCCGGTCGGTTCGCTCCATCAGCGCCTTCAAAGGCTCCATGGCTTCCGCCATCCGGGAATAGTCCAGGTTGCACACCTGGAAATAGAAATCTTCAAACGCTTCCAGGCTGGTACCGGCCGCCTGGGCCATGGAGGGGTTGGGGTAGCGAAGGACCACCCATTTGGTATCGTTGATCCGGACGTCCATCAAAGGACGCTGGTATACTTTGGAAAAAAGCTCCTGCTTGTCCGCCGGCACATCCGAAAGCTCGTTGATATTGTCCGCTCCCCGGATGGCGATATAGGCGTCCATCTCCCGCATCTCCGCCACGTCCTGCCGGGCCATCAGCTCCAGCTGCTCTTTCGTGCAGTTCCACATTAACTCCCGGCGCACCCGAGGATCCTGGAAATGAGCAAATGGCAGGGCTCCTGCCTGGTAGGTTTCCTTTACCAGCAGCCGGGCCAGGTCGGTGGTGTCGTACCCAATGTACTCGATATAGACCTTTTCCCCAGGCTTTACCCGGCAGGAGTAGTGAATCAGGTTGTGGGCCAATGTTTTCAGACGCTCATCCATAACAAAAAGCTCCCTTCTAATTCTTATTTGTCTTATATTATCATATAACAAATCGGTTTGTAAAGGTGTTTCTTGACAAATGTTTTCTCCTCCGCTATGCTGAAGGAAAGAG
>CALWEC010000013.1 GCA_944376945.1 uncultured Lachnospiraceae bacterium
CAGGAAAGCGCGGGGGCGTATCAGTCTGGCGGCTACCGGCAGGGAGGGGCGTACCAGCCCGGCGGCGACCAGCAGGGAGGTGGAGCGTACCAGCCCGGCGGCTACCAGCAGGGAGGCGGGGCGTACCAGCCCGGCGGCTACCAGCAGGGAGGCGGGGCGTACCAGCCCGGCGGCGGCTACCAGCAGGGAGGCGGGGCGTACCAGCCCGGCGGCTACCAGCAGGGAGATGGAGCGTACCAGTCCGGCGGCTACCAGCAGGAAAATGGGGCATACCAGCCCGGCGGCGGCTACCAGCAGGGAGGCGGGGCTTATGAGCCCGGCGGAGCGGCGCCGGCCGCTTCCGGCAACCGGAACCGGATAATCGGCATTGCTGCGGTGGCGGTAGCGCTGGTGGCGGTGATTTACCTGGTGTCCAAGCTGTTTTTTGGCGGCGGCGGATATGAGAAGCCCATTCAAAATATGATGGACGGGATTTTTAAGGGGGATGCAGGCAAGATCCTGGACGCTCTGCCGGACGAGATGATTGAGGAAACCATCGATCAGATGGGGCTGGACAGCCGGAAGCAGCTGGAGGATGTGCTCAATGAGCAGCTGCTGGAGCCTATGCTGGGAATGCTGGACAGCGCCGACTGGAGTTACGATTACGAGATCGGGGACGCGGAGGATTTCTCCCGGAGCGAGCTTCGGGACGTCAACGATATGCTGGAAGCGTACGATCTGGAAGCAGACGATGGGATGCACGTGGAAGTGGAAGTTACCGTAGAGTACGAGGGGGATTCCCAGGACGGCAGCACCACCATGGATGTGGTGAAGATCGGCGGAAAATGGTATCTGGCGGATATGAGCGACATCAACAGCATGGGCGGAATCCTTAACTAACGAAAGCACGCGGCAGTCAGAAAAGGGCCAGGCCCTCCGGGAGATAGGGTTCTCCGGAGGGCCTGGCCCTTTTCCGCGGTTACACCTGCTCCGCGATTTTGCTTACCGCCACAAAGATCTCCGAGATCCGGAACCAGGTGGGGTAATCGGTGACGCCGGTGGCCGGCAGCCCGAACACAGACTGAAAGACCCGGACGGCGTTTTTGGTGGCTTCCCCGTAGATACCGTCCACCGCAATGGCGGGGATGGCCGGGTAGGCGGTGCCGATGGTGTTTAGCTGCTCCTGGAGCTGGTACACCTTCTGGCCGGAGGAGCCGATGTCCAGGTTATAGCCGGGCCAGGAATAGGGGATACCGGCAATCTCCTCCGCCGTGTTGATGTAGACGGTGCTTCCATAGTAGGCCCGGAGGATTTCGATGGCGGAGCGGCCCTGTTCCCCCATTTCCTGGGAACCCCACTGGCTCAGCCAGCCGGGGCAGGTGACATTGCGGCCGTCGCAGTACTGGGTAAACAGCGGCTGCTTGACGTTGGGCCGGGAGAGATAGGCGGTAAAGATCTCATCCACTACCTGGTCGATGCTGGCAAAGGTGGTGCGGCCGTAGGACCATTTTTGATCGTAGGCGGTGGAGCTGGTGATGGTAAAGTCGTAGCCTTTGTTCCGGTACCACTCCGTATACACCCGGTTCAGGGTAAAGGACAAGATGGCCAGCACGTTGGCGGTAATAGTAGCCTTGGGCCAGGTGGAATATATCTCGCTGCAGGCCACGTTTTTGATATAGTCCTTGTAGGGGACAAAATAGTTGACGGCAGACCCGTTGGTGGGGGCCCCGTCGTGGACCACGATGGTCTCCGGCACCACCACCCGGCTCAGGACGATTTCCCCTGTTTCCTCCAGCGGTTTCACCTCTGCCTCGGCGATCTTGGGCGGGAAGTCCCCCAGCAGCGTGTTGGGAGGGACCGAAACGCGGCTGTCCGTCTCCTGGCCCAGGGGCTGCAGGGCGGCCGGCTGGAGGGAAAGCTGGCCGGAGAATACCTCCGCGCCGGTGATGGTCAGCGGTTGGTAGCCCTCCGCCCGCACCATCACCCGGTATTGGGCGTAGGGCGTGACCTCCCCGGGGGACAAGCTCAGCTCCAGAGGCGGCGCAGGAAGGGAAAGCGGTTCGGTCTGTCCGGAAGTGTCGGTGGAAAGGGATTCCATGACCGGAGGCTCCGTCTCCTCCCCGTCCGGCAGGATCTCCACCTGGGCCCCGGAAATGGGAAGGCGGGTGGCCTGGGAAACCACCTGCACCTGAAACATACCGGAATCCGGCAAATCCTGGGTTGTGAGAATCGGATAAATCATATATAATCCTTTGGAAAGCATTATTATCTAACCTATGCAAAACCAAAGAATCTGTGAACAGGGGAAAACAAATGAAGAGGAAAAAAGCAGGGGGCCAGATGTCCGAATCCCGGCAGATGGGAATGATCCTGTCGCTGGCCGGAGGTTTCCTGGACGCTTATACCTATACGGCCCGGGGCCATGTGTTTGCCAATGCCCAGACCGGGAACATTGTGCTGCTGGGCCTGAACCTGGCCAATGGCCATGTCCGGGGGATGTGGACGTATCTGATCCCGATCCTGGCGTTCATGGCGGGGATTTTTGTGGCGGAGATGGTCCGGCGGCGTTTTAAGCGCAGCGAATTCCTGCATTGGCGGCAGATCTGTGTGGCCATCGAGATTTTGGCCTTGCTGGGGGTGGCGTTTTTCCCCCAATCCTGGAATATGGAAGCCAACCTGATCGTTTCCTTTGTCTGCGCCCTTCAGGTCCAGAGCTTTCGCAAGCTGGATGGGATTGTCTGCGCCACCACCATGTGCACCGGCAACCTGCGCAGCGCCGTGGATCTGCTCTGCCAGTATTTTTCCGCCCGGGATCCGGAGCATTTGCGGAAAAGCCTGCGGTATTTCTTTGTGGACGCCGTGTTCCTGGCCGGGGCGGCGGCGGGGGTGCTCTTTGTAAACTGGCTGGGGGAGCGGGCGCTGTTTGCCTGCTGCGGCGTTCTTCTGGCCGGTTTTCTGATTATGTTTATCCGGGAAAGCCTGCCGATGGAGGAAGCGCAGGGATAACCGGATAGAAGGGAGAAAGCGTATGAAGTACAGAGAACTGGGAAACACGGGCCTTCGCATCAGCGAGATTGGCCTAGGCTGCGAGGGCTTTGGGGAAAAGGAATGCCAGGGCGCCAGCCTGCTGCTGGAGGAGGCGGAGCGGCAGGGCGTCAATTATTTTGACCTCTATACCCCGGATCCCCAGGTGCGGGCCGCCGTGGGGGAGGCCCTGAAGGGGCGGAGAGAAAAATTTTATATCCAGTCCCACCTTTGCTCGGTTTGGAAGGACGGGCAGTACAAGCGTTCCCGGAAGATGGAGGAGGTGCGGGCTGGGTGGGAGGAATCCCTGCGCCTGCTCCAGACAGACTACCTGGACGTAGGCATGATCCACTATGTGGATTCCCTGAAGGACTGGCAGGAGGTGGCGGAGGGGCCGGTGCTGGCGTACGCCCGGGAGCTAAAGGAGCGGGGGGTCCTCCGGCACATTGGCCTTAGCAGCCACAATCCCCAGGCAGCCCTGGCGGCGGTTCAAAGCGGCGCCATTGAGGTGCTGATGTTCAGCGTCAATCCCTGCTACGACCTGCAGCCAGCCAGCGAGGATGTGGAAGCCCTGTGGGATGAGAAAAATTACCAGCGGCAGCTGGTGAACATGGACCCGGAGCGGCAGGAGCTGTACGAGGCCTGCCAGCGGCTGGGGGTGGGGATTACGGTGATGAAGGCCTTCGGCGGCGGGGACCTGCTGGATGAGAAGCTTTCCCCGGCGGGAAAGGCGCTGACGGTGCCCCAGTGTATCCACTATGCCCTGACCCGCCCGGCGGTGGCCTCGGTGCTGGCAGGCGCCCACTCGGTGGAGGAGCTGCGGGCCAGCCTGGCCTACGAGACGGCCACAGAGGAGGAGCGGGATTACGCCCTGGCGTTCGCCTCCTTCCCCAAAATCCGCTGGGAGGGCCATTGCATGTACTGCAGCCACTGCGCCCCCTGTCCGCAGAAAATTGATGTAGCCTCGGTGACCAAGTTCCTGAACCTGGCCAAGGCCCAGAAGGAAATGCCGGAGACGGTGCGGGAGCACTACGCGCTGCTTCCCCACCACGCCGGGGAGTGCATCCGCTGCGGGGCCTGCGAGGCCCGGTGCCCGTTCCAGGTTCCGATTATGGAAAACATGCGCCAGGCGGCGGAGCGGTTCGGGATGTAAAGCGGTCCTCTGCTAGGCGGCGGCACTGGCGGTAGGCCGCGGTCACCCGGGGAGCTTTGCCGCGGCGGGTACGGTCAGCCGGGCCAGGAACAGATCCCCCACAATTTCTAGCTCCAGCTTTCCGCCCTGGAGGCTGGCCAGATCCCGGGCAATGGCCAGGCCCAGGCCGTTGCCCCCGCGGCTGCGGGAGGTATCCCCCTGGACAAAGCGCTCCATCAGCTCCTCCGGAGGAAGGTTCAGGGGGGCCTGGGAGATGTTTTTCATACAGAACTGGAGTCCCTCCTCCCGGGCCTGGACGTCCACGTAAACCCGGGTCCCCGGCAGGGCGTATTTGCAGACGTTCCCATAGAGGTTGGAGAGAATGCGCCAGGTTTTCTGGCCGTCTATCCAGGCCTCCGGCAGTCCTTCCGGCAGCTGGGAAACCAGCTCCAGCTGCTTGGCCTCCAGGGCCTCGGCAAATTCCCCGTTGGCTTGGCGCACCATCTCTCCAAAGTCCAGCTGTTCCGGGGAGACGGTTTCGTTCCCGGAGGTGATCTTGGCTGCGTCCAGCAGGTCCTCGGTCAGCCGCTTCAGCTGGAGGGACTTTTCCGAAAGCACCTGCAGGTACCGGGCGTCCTTCTCCGGAAGATGGTTCTCCTTCTGCATCAGGCGGATGTAGGTGATCATGGAGGTAAGGGGGGTTTTCAGATCGTGGGACACGTTGGTGATCAGATCCACCTTCAGCCGTTCCCCCCGCATGTTCTGCTCCACCATCTGCCGCACCTGCCGGGACATTTCCTGCAGCTGCCTTTCCAGGGGGCGGAGGCAGGGGCTCTTCAGGAAGGCCGGCTTGCCGGCCGGGGCGCTGCCGGCATCGGCCATGGCCTGGAGCAGCCGGTCCTGGTCCAGCCGCAGGCGCAGCTCCCGGAGCAGCAGGGCGGCTGCCAGGGCAAGGAAGGGTTTCAGCAGCGGTTCTCTGTAAAACTTGAAAAGGAACCAGCGGTGCACGCCTGCGGCTGCGGCCAGATAGAGGCAGAGCCCCAGAAACGCGCCGAGCTTCCGGGAAGCCGGGGCTTGGAGCAGCCGGACTGTGAGGAATCGGTCCGCCGCCTGCTGGCGGCGGGGGAAAAGCTGCTTTAGGGCGGAGAGGCAGAGCCAGAGGGAGGCGGCTAGCAGCAGGAGGAGATAGAGTGCCAGCCAGACCCAGTTTTGGCTGCGGCAGAGAGGGGGCAGCAGCCAGAGGGAGGCGGCTAGCAGCAGAAGCTCCTCCTCCACGTACAGGCCTTCTGGCCTTGCCGCCGCCTGGCTTTCCCGCCGGGCCTCCCACAGCAGCAGGAAAAGGAGGGACGCCGCCCCCAGAATCCCCAGGCCGCACACAGGCCGGGCCAGGTGGGCGTAAAGATCGTATTGGCCTTTGGCCCGGCAGTAGGCGTCCTCCTGGGAGAAGCCGTCCATCCAGATGGTCACGTCCACCTGGCTTCCCACCGGCATCACATGGAACCGGTAGTCTTCCATGGCGGGGATATTGGTCTCCGGCGCTGTGTTCAGCAGGCAGCGGTAATAGACGGGGGCATCCGCCTTCTGGGCGGCATCTTCCAGATTCTGTCCGTTGGAAATCCATTCATCCCTACTGTCCCCGTAGGAGATACGGATGCTGTAACGGAAATTGCGGGCGGTGTTCTGGCCCCAAGTGTTTAGCGCGTCCCAGCTGTCCTGGGAGGGGCTGCGGAGATAGTAGTCCAGCAGGGTCTCCAGGGACTGGGTATCCTGGAGAAATTGGCGGCCGAACACGGAGGACTGGACAAAGTCCGGCTGCCGCAGCGGCTCCCAGCCCCGCTGCTGGTACATGTGGGTGAGCCAAAAGGCGGCGCCCAGGAGGACGGCGGCGCAGAGATACAGAACGAATGACACAAGCTTGGGTTTCCGTTTCACGTTCATGGGACACCTCATAGATTTTCCATCTTGTAACCCAGGCCCCAGACTGCCTTCAGATACCGGGGCTCCCGGGGGTTGATCTCAATTTTTTCCCGGATATGGCTGATGTGGACCACCACCTTTTTTTCGTAGCCGTCAAAGGGCTCCCTCCATACCTGCTCATAGATCTGGGGGATGGAGAACACCTGGCCCTTGTGCTGGGCCAAAAACAGGAGCAGATTGTACTCCAGGGGCGTCAGGTGGACCGCCTCCCCGTCCACGGTAACCTCCTTGGCCCGGTCGTCTATGACCAGACCGCCGATGGCCAGGCCGCCGGCGGAGGGAAGGGAGCCCAGCTGGGTGTAGCGCCGCAGGTTGGAGCGGACCCGGGCCAGCACCTCCAGAGGCTCAAAGGGCTTGGTAATATAGTCGTCCGCCCCGGCGTTGAGCCCCATAATCTTGTCGGTGCTCTGGGTTTTGGCGGTGAGAAACAGAATGGGCACGGCGCTGAATTTGCGGATCTCCCGGGCGGTCATAAGCCCGTCCATCTCCGGCATCATCACGTCCAGCAAAATCAAATGAATTTCACGGCTGCGGAGAAGCTGCAGGGCCTGACGCCCGTTTTCGCAGGTCAGCACCCGGTAGCCTTCTTCTTCCAAATATATTTTTAGGGAATCCCGAATGGCTTTTTCGTCATCGGCAACCAGAATCTGATACATAGCTCCCTCCTCGTCTTTATGAGGCGGCGGTTCTCCGGCAGAAAAAGACCCGGCAGGCGTTGGTGCGCTCCGTGCCGGTAATCTGCCAGCCGGGAAGCTGCTCTACCGGGGCCGCATCCACCCCCTCCCCCCAGAAAATCCAGACCGTATCCCCCATGTCCTGGCAGAGGCGGGAAAGGTCCGGAATTTGCTCCTCCTTCATTATATAGGATTGTCCGGCCTGGGTAAAGAGGAGCAGGTCATCCATAAAACGGTTGTGCTCCGGGCGGAACAGGTAAATCATATCCGGGTGTTGGGCGCGTGCCGCCGCCGCGATCCCCTGGTACTGCCGGTACAGGGAAGGCAGAGGCTGGCGGGCCCAAAGCGGCGGCAGCAAAAGCAGCAGGAGAAGGCCGGTGGCCGCGGCGGTTCCGCCTTTTCCAGGGAACAATTCCTGGAAGAGCATCCAGACGGTCAGCGCCGCCAGCAGGCAGGTGACGCCGCAGGCAGGCATCAGGTAGCGGGCTTCGGTGTAGGGAGCCTGGAGGCCCACCGCTAGCAGGTAGAAGGCCAGGGGCAGGGGCAGGGCCAGGAGCAGCAGCACCCGGTTCTCCCTCCGGCGCACCAGCAAAAAGAGCAGGGCCGGAAGCAGCAGGCGTCCTGTGCCCCGGAGCGCCGTCCGATCCCAGAGGCGGATCCGCTCCCACAGGAGGGAAAGGGAGGCCGCGGAGCCGTCCCCGCCGCCCAGCCCCCGATAGCCGCCGAATACATGCCCCCAGGCAGCGGGGAACAGGCAGAGAAAGAGGACGGCGGCCAGAGCCGGTCCCAGCGTATAGAACAGGAATTCCCGCCGCTGTCCCTGGCGCAGGCAGCGGAGGGAGGTCCACAGCCAGAGAGCCAGGGCAAAGAGCAGGCAGTAGTAGTGGGTCATGGCGGCCAGAAAGAAGGCGGCTCTGCAGGCCAGGCGCTGGAGACCGGCGGGCGGCTTGGCAGGCCGGGGCAGCAGCCAGGGCAGGTGGGCGCAGAACAGGAGGAGCACAGCCAGGTTGGCCAGCTCATACATGCGGAGGAACAGGCTCATGTCCAGGGAGAGAAAGGAGAAAGTCCCCAGCAGGCAGGCCAGGCAGCCGGCCGTGGGGCTGCCGCTGAACGAGCGCCCCAGCCGGTACAGGAGCAGGCCGGAGCCGGTGGCAAGCAGCAGGTTCAGAAGCAGGCCGCTCCATTTGGTATAGGCGCCTCCGGCCAGGGAGGCAGCTGCCCGTAGGAGCAGGTAGTAGAGGGGCGGATGGTTGTCCCGGGCTTGGTTTTCCCATACCGGGCCCCAATCCTTCCACTCCGCCCCCTCGATGCTTAGATAGCTGCGGTAGTAGGAGGAATCCGGATGGGCGCCGGCAAAATCCGGCCGGTCCGTAATGTTTAAAACCGAATCGTTCATCAGCCCGTAGGAGTAGGCTTCATCCATATGCAGATAGACCTTTTGGCTTCCCAGGTACAGCCGCAGGGCCGCACCCAGGAGAAGCATCAGCGCGCAGAGCAGCAGAGCCGTTTTCCGTTTCATGCGTTCCCCTTCCTTGCCGTTTTTCCGGCGGTCTTTCTGGGAATCATCCTAGCAAAAAGGAGTTAGGCTGCCATCTGCAAAGTGGTTAAGATTTGGTAAGCCTTATGCGGGTTCCCTTTGCGGCCTTCCTGTGGTATACTCAGGGCACGAGACCGCGGCCTGGCAGCCGGGAGACAGGAGGAAGTATGGAAAGGGTGGGACCAACCGTCAGCATCATTGTGCCGGTGTACAACGGGGAAAAGACGCTCCGGCGCTGTGTGGATAGCATTTTAAATCAGGAATATACGGATTTTGAACTGTTTCTGGTGGACGATGGCAGCCAGGACGGCTCCGGCGCTCTCTGCGATTCCTACGCGGCCCAGGACCGCCGGATCCAGGTGATCCACAAGGAAAACACAGGGGTTTCAGACAGCCGGAACCAGGCGCTGGATCAGGCCCGGGGCACCTATCTCCAGTTCCTGGACTGCGACGACTGGATTCCGGCGGATTCCACCAAGCTGCTGGTGCGGGCGGCGGAAACCTATCGCTGCGATCTGGTCATTGCGGACTTTTACCGGGTGGCAGGGGACTGGGTTTCCCAGAAAGGGGACATCCGGGACGATGTGGTGCTGAGCCGGGAGGAGTTTGCCGGCCATATGATGAAAAATCCGGCGGACTTCTATTATGGGGTGATCTGGAATAAACTGTACCGGAGGCAGCTGGTGGAAGCCGGCCGCCTCCGGATGGATCCGGAGATCCAATGGTGCGAGGATTTCCTGTTTAATCTGGAGTACATCCTGCAGGCGGAAACCTTTTACGCCCTGCAGGCGCCGGTGTACTACTACGTGAAAACCAAGGGATCGCTGGTTTCCCGCAGCATGTCCATTGCCAACATCGCCCGGATGAAGCGGATGGTTTTTGCCTATTACAACAATTTTTACAAGCATGTGCTGGATCCCAAGGATTATGAGCGGAACCGGCCGCAGATCTACGGGTTTCTGGTTCACGCGGCCACAGACGGGCTGGTGCTGCCGGCGGCCCTGCCAGGCAGCTGGAAGCTGGGCGAAGAGCGGAGCCGCCTGTGCCTGGAGGCGGCGGAGCGGGAGGGGATCCTGGCGGAGGCCTACCGCAGCCGGAAGCTGCTGGACCGCTGTTTGGAGACGGTGGCGCTGAAAAATAAGCTGTCCCTGCGGGAGGTCCGTCTGCTGATGAGCCTAAGCTATCTGCGGGAAGCGCGGAGCCGGAGGGATTTGGCGGATTTTGCAGGGCTGACGACCCGGAGCCTGTCGGCGTCGCTCCAAAAACTGGCCGCCCGTGGGATGGTGAAGACCGAGGAAGGGAAAAACCGGTTCCGCGTGGTATTCCTGCCGGCGGCCCAGCCGGTTTTAAACGAGATGGCGGAGGCACAGAACGACTACGACCGGCTTCAGTTTGCCGGCCTCAGCCAGGAGGAGCAGATCCAGTACGCGGCGCTTTCGGAAAAGGTCCAGGGCAATATCCGGGAGGCGCTTCTAAACGGCCATCCGCAAATCTAAAAAAACTGTGAACAGCCGGAGCAGCTATTGACATAGGAAGTGTTTTGTGTTAATTTTCTTGTGACGACAGAATGCCGGAGTTTCTCCGCCTGTCCGAAGCTACAACCGCATAAGGAAGAGAAAACAGCAGGAAGGCGAATAGACGGGACCGTTTATTCGCCATCCTTTGGATCCACTGTTAGCACTCGACACAAATGACTGCTGATAAAATGAAAGGAGTTGATACACTATGTTAATTCGTCCTGTTTACGATATACTTCTGCTGCCGGATGTATCCTATTATTTTAAGAAAGACTTTTTTGCCGGCTGGGGAAGCGATGCCCTGGAGACTGGGGAGGAGATCCTGTTCCTTCAGCTGAAGGAAGAGAAACCGGATCACGCCTATGGGCCGGAAGACTTTTATCCTATTGGGATTTCCGCCCGGGTGGAGGGAATCAGCGAGGGGGAGAACATCCAAGTCCGTACCCTGGAGCGGGTGGATCTGTCGGATCTGGAATTCCAGGACGGCCTGATAACCGCGTCTGCCGCCGTCCGCCCGGAAATCCAGGACATAACGGAGGAGGAAGAGAAGGAGCAGTTTAGCCGCCTGCGTTCCGACCTGCTGAAATTTGTCCAAGGCTACCAGTGGGGGATCTGGGCCCGGAGCTTTATCCTCCAGCGGAAAAATATCCACGACATCGCCTGCGCCCTCAACGATTATCTGAACCTGACGCCGGAAGAAAAATACGCGATCCTGGCGGCGGACTCCCGGCGGGAGCGGGTGGCCCTTATTACCAAGGCCATCCACGAATTTATGGAGGTGGCCAAGGTTTCCGCGGAGGCCCAGGCGGCGCAGAAGGACAACCAGGAGCAGCTGTACCGGGAGGCAGCCATCAAAAAACAGATCGACTATCTCCAGAAGGAGCTGGACGATATGCACCCGGAGAATGTTTCGGATGTGCGGAAGTTTGAAAAGAAGATTGCCAGATCCGGCATGAACAAGGAGGCCCGCCGGGAGGCGGAGAAGGTGCTGAACCGGATGCGCCAG
>CALWEC010000014.1 GCA_944376945.1 uncultured Lachnospiraceae bacterium
TTTGACCGGCTGGGGGTCTTTGCCTACTCCCAGGAGGAGGACACCCCGGCGGCAGAGATGCCGGACCAGGTGCCGGAGGAAGTAAAGGAAGCCCGCCGCCAGGAAATGATGGAGCGGCAGCAGGAAATTTCCCGGGAGCGTTCGGAAGCGCTGGTGGGAAAAGAACTGCTGGTGATGGTGGAAGGCCGGCTGCCGGAGGAACATGCCTATGTGGGCCGCACGTACCGGGACGCGCCGGAGGTGGACGGCTACCTGTTTTTCCAGACGGACCGGGAGCTGATGAGCGGGGATTTTGCCCGGGTACGGGTTACCGGCGCCCTGGAGTATGATTTGATGGGGGAGTGGATGGATGAATCTGCCGAATAAGCTGACAATCCTGCGGGTGCTGATGGTCCCGGTGATGGTGCTGCTTTTGGTGCTGGATGGGGGAAAGGCCTGCGATTACGCGGCGCTGGCAATTTTCTGCCTGGCTAGCTTTACCGATTACCTGGACGGCCACCTGGCCCGGAAAAACCATCTGGTTACGGATTTTGGGAAATTTATGGATCCGCTGGCGGACAAGCTGCTGGTAGGCTCCGCCGCCATCTGCCTGGTGGAGCGGGGGCTGCTGCCGGCCTGGATGGTCTGCGTGCTTATCGGCCGGGAATTCGTCATCAGCGGGTTCCGGCTGGTGGCGGCGGAAAACGGCGTGGTGATTGCCGCCAGCATTTGGGGAAAGCTGAAAACCACCTGCCAGATGTTTATGACCATCGCCCTGATGCTGCATCTGGACCACCCCCTTTGGCGGGCTGGGGAGCAGGTTTTGGTATGGGCCTCCTTGATTTTGACCATACTTTCTTTGATCGATTACATTTATAAGAACCGGCAGGTTCTGAAGGGCGGCGAAAAAAGTGGAATTTGAAGGGATTCGCCGGGAGGAACGGCTGGTAGGCCTTCTGCGCCGGCGGCAGCTGCATGTGGCCACCGCCGAGTCCTGCACCGGCGGGATGATTGCGGCCGCCATTGTCAACGTCCCAGGGGCTTCCTGGGTGTTTGACCAGGGGCTGGTCACCTATTCCAACGAGGCCAAGGAGCGGCTGCTGGGGGTGCGGCGTCAGACCCTGGAGCAGTTTGGGGCGGTCAGCTTTCAGACCGCGGAGGAAATGGCCAGGGGGGCGGCGGCTTCCGCCGGGGCCCAGGTGGGGATCTCCTCCACGGGGATTGCCGGGCCGGACGGAGGCACGCCGGAAAAACCGGTGGGCCTGGTGTGGCTGGGCTGCTTTTGCGGCGGACAGGTGTTCCGGCGGAAATGCCAGCTGGAAGGGGACCGGGAGTCGGTACGGCGCCAGGCAACGGAGGCGGCGCTGGAGTTTGCGGCGGAATGCCTGCAGAAGGTGTACGGGAAGAGCGGGACAGAATGATCAGATGGATGAAAGGGCTGTACCTGGGGGAAAGCGTGGTTAAAAAGGAAAAGCGGATTCGGGAGGACATGGAGCAGGGAAAGCTGCGCTGGCATGTCTATGTCCTGATGCTTTCCACCAACCCGGAAAACCAGGTGGACATCCTTTCCGCCGGATTCCTCCGGCAGCCCTTTTACCGGCACCAGGATTTGACGGTGGTGGGGCTGGCGCAGGGGCGTGAGGAAGCCCTAGCGGTCCTCCAGCGGATGGCGGCGGACGCGGTGCGGGAAACCGGCGCCGGGAATCTGCGGGCCTTCCTGACCCGGCGGCTTTCCGGAGAACAGGAGGGCGCGGATGGTTAGTATCCTTCTTACCCTGCTGAAAATTTTGGGGATCCTGCTGTTGGCGCTGCTGGCCCTGGCCCTGTTGCTGCTGCTGGGAATTTTGCTGGCCCCCTTTCGCTATGAGCTGCGGGGAACAGCGGAGGATCTCCACTCCGTCCGGGCCCGGGGGCGGGTAAGCTGGCTGGGCCGCCTCCTGTGGGGGCAGATAAAATGGGAGGACGGAGAGTGGAAGGGCGTGCTGCGGCTGGCTGGGATTCCGCTGCGGCGTTTCCCTGGATCCGGAAGCAAAAAACGGGAGGCAGGCGGCGGGGAGTCTCTTTCCGGCCGACCGGAGCCATCCGGCAAGGGGGAGCCTTCTGCCGGCTCGGAGCCATCCGGTAAGGGGGAGCCTTCCGCCGGCTCGGAGCCGCCCGGTAGGGAGGCTTCTTCCGATCGCCCGGCTTCTACCGGCCTGCGGGAGCCAGAGATCCGCGCCGCCGGGTGGGAACTGCCGGAGGGAGAGGCCGGGAAGGCGGAGAGCGGCTTTTCCCATCTGCGGGACCGGGGGGAGCGGATCCTGGATTTCCTCCAGGAACCGGAAAATCAAAAGCTGTTTGCCTTCCTGCGGGAGCAGTTGGCGGCGCTTTGGCGGCATGTACGGCCCCGGACGGTGGACATTTGGCTGCGGGTAGGGCTGGAGGATCCGGCGGATACCGGCGCGGTGCTGGCGGTGGCCTATATGTTTTACCCTCTCTACGAGGGGCATATCCGGGTGGAAGGGGAGTTTGAGGAGACCGTGCTGGAGGGGAAAGCCCTCCTGCGGGGAAGAATAAGAATCCTGACATTGCTTATAATAGGCCTGAGAGTCTACCGGAATCCGGCGGTTCAGGCTTGGCGGAAAAGAAAATAGGCCCCTGGACGGGGAAACTTCCCTTTGACCGGGAGGGACGGCCGTGGAAGGAGCGGCGGATAGGAGGAAAATATGGCGGACAACAATTTCAGCACAGTGGTGGAATCCCTGCTTAAGGGACTGGATGGATTCGCGACAGCCAAGACCGTAGTGGGAGAGGCGGTGCAGGTGAAGGATACCATCATCCTGCCGCTGGTGGACGTTTCCTTTGGCGTAGGGGCCGGGGCAGCCCTCAGCGAGGAAAAAAGAAAAAATTCCGGAGGCGGCGGCATGGCGGCCAAAATGTCCCCCAGCGCGGTGTTGGTGATCCAGAACGGAACCACCCGCCTGGTGAACATCAAAAACCAGGATACGGTAACCAAGATCCTGGATATGGCGCCGGATCTCCTGGACCGCTTCCGCAAAACCGGCAGCCAGCCGGCGGCGGACCCGGAGGTGGAAAAGGCGGTAGAGGACGCCTTCCAGGCAGAGTAGCCAACGCTTGCTTGGCGCATATTTGGAACGCCTCCCCAATAGACTGTAAAACAGAGAGCCTTTGGGGAGGCGTTTTATGAGGCGGGTCATTGGATTGATATTGTTTTGCACGGGCGTGGGGATGGCCCTGATGCTGCTGCTCCCAGAACGCTTTTCCGTGCTTTGTTTGATTGCCGCGCTGATTCTGGTTGGCTACAACCTATTCTGCGGCTAGCGGGAGGGGAAGGCGATGGAGGAACTTTTGGAGCGTCTGAACGCGGCGCAGCGGGAGGCGGTGACTTCTACGGAAGGCTATGTCCGGGTGATTGCCGGGGCCGGTTCCGGCAAGACCCGCGCCCTCAGCAGCCGGTTTGCCTATCTGGTCCGGGAGGCCGGGATTCTGCCCGGCCACATCCTGTGCGTAACCTTCACCAACAAATCCGCCAACGAGATGCGCCAGCGGATCCACAACCTGACCGGGGATCAGGATACCGGCTATATCTGCACCTTCCACAGCTTTTGCGTGTCCGTCCTCCAGGAGGACAGCCATGCGGTACAGTACCCTAAGAATTTTCTGGTGCTGGACAATTCCGACATAGACGATATGCTGAAGATCCTCTACGAGGAACGGGGCCTGACCCTGCGGCACATGACCTTCCGCAAAGCCCGGGATATGTTTGAGATCCGCAAGCTGTTTGAGGAGCCGGAATACTATCTGGACTTGATTTCCATGTCCCTGGAACAGCTGCGGGACAAGTATTGGCAGGCGGTAAAACCGGCGGACATCCTTTTTTACGGCTATCTGTACCAGCAAAAGAAATGCTTTGGGCTGGATTACAACGATCTGATCCAATTTTCCCTCTATATCTTTGAGCAGTACCCGGATATCCGGCTCAAATGGCAGAAGCGGCTGGAGTACATTATGATCGATGAATTCCAGGACATCGACGCCCTTCAGTACCAGCTGATGTCCGTGCTCAGCGGCTATCACCATAACCTGTTTATCGTAGGGGATCCCGATCAGACCATCTACACCTGGCGGGGGGCCAACGTCCGGTATCTTCTGGATTTCCACCGGAATTTTTCCCCGTCCCAGGATATCTTAATGGTGGAAAATTACCGCTCCACCCCGCAGATCCTGGCGGTGGCCAATTCTTTGATTGCCAAAAACCAAAACCGGATCCCCAAGGAGCTGTCGCCGGTCCGGCCGGACGGGCCGCCGGTGCTTTGCTTCTACGGGGACAACGCCCAGAAAGAGGCAGAGTGGATTGCGGAGCAGATGCAGGCCCTTCACCAATCCGGCGTCCCCTACCGGGAGATGACGGTGCTGTACCGGGCCCACTATGTGACCCGCACCCTGGAGGAGGTGTTCCTGCGGAAGGAACTGCCCTACACCATCTACAGCGGCGTCCAGTTTTTTGGCCGGAAGGAGATTAAGGATGCCTTGGCGTACCTGCGGCTGATTGCTTGCCAGGACGACCTTTCCTTCCTGCGGGTGGCCAACGTTCCCAAAAGGAACCTGGGGGAGCGGCGGATGAAATTCCTTCAGGAATTCGCGGAGCAGAACCATTGTTCCCTGTACCAGGCGGCCCGGCAGAGCCGGGAAAACCCGGTCTTCCAGGGCAGCCGGCTGGACCGGCTCCTGGAGCTGGTGGAACGGTTTTCTTCCGGGCAGGAGGACAAGCCGGTTTCGGAAGTGCTGGCGGAGGTGCTGGACGCCAGCGGCTACGAGGAGATGCTGCGCACCGAAGGCAGCCAGGAACGGCTGGACAACCTGGCGGAGCTGAAGCAGTCGGTATACGAATTTGAAATTTCCTGCGGGGAGGAGACTACCCTGGAGCATTACCTTTCCCATGTAGCCTTGTTTACCAACCGGGATACGGCGGAAGCGGGAGACCGGGTTAAGCTGATGACGGTCCATGCGGCCAAGGGCCTGGAATTTCCCTATGTGTTCCTCTGCGGCATGAGCGAAGGGATCTTCCCTTCCCGGAAGATCCGCACCTGGGACGGGATGGAGGAAGAACGGCGCCTGGCGTTTGTGGCGGTGACCCGGGCGGAGCGGGGGCTGTACCTGTCCCAGGCCGGAGGCCGGGATTTTGACGGCTCCCCCCGGTATCCGTCCCGGTTTTTGCTGGACATAGACCAGAGCCTGCTCACCTTTGTCCACCCGCCTCGGGAGGAGCTGATCGCGGAGGCCCGGCAGTACATAGCCGCCAGCAAGCGCCGGCTGGCCGGAGCGCCTGCCCCGGCCCCGTTGGAGCCGGGACGCCGGGTGCGCCACAAAATCTTTGGGGAAGGCCGGGTGCTGGAGGTGGATCCGGAGGAAGGGGCCTGCACCATCCAGTTTGACGGGATGGAAACGCCCCGGCAGCTGTCCCTGGCGGTAAAACTAGAGTATTTGTAGGCGGATTCCGGGAATAGAAAAAAGAGAGGAAACACCCTCCGGCGTTTCCTCCCGTCTGCACAAATCTTACGCTCTTTCCACTAAACCGGATTTCAGGCAGGACGTACACACGTACATTTTCTTGCTGGCTTCGCCAACCTTTACCTTCACCGATTTCACATTGGCCTTCCACATCTTGTTGGAACGTCTATGGGAATGGCTCACCGCATTACCAAAGTGAGCGCTTTTGCCACAAATCGCGCATTTTGCCATGATCGCACCTCCTTGCCATCCACAATAGGTCAGGCGGAGCCCGCCGAACCCAGAACATATAGTATGATACCAGAAGAAAAACAAAAATGCAAGCGGAATTTGAAAAAAGAAATTTGTGTTTGCTTTTTAAAGGAAAATAGGTATAATATATGTACTGGGAGCGGCGGATTCCGCTTCCCATAAAAGAACCTAGGAGGGATATCTATGAAATGCAGGGTGAACAATCCGATGGGCGAAATCCTCATTGATACCGATGTAATTGCCAAATACGCCGGCACCATAGCGGTAGAGTGTTTTGGGATCGTGGGGATGGCTTCCATCAATGTGAAAGACGGCCTGGTCAAACTCCTCCGGAAAGAAAGTTTATCCAGCGGCATTAACGTGACGGTGGAAAACAATAAAATCCGCATAGACTTCCACGTAATCGTCTCCTACGGGGTCAGCATTTCCGCTGTTTCCGACAACCTGATTGAGACGGTAAAATATAAGGTGGAAGAATTTACCGGCGTGCCGGTAGAAAAAGTGAACGTCTATGTGGAAGGGGTGCGGGTAATCGACTGACCCGCCCGAGGAGGAAAGTAAGAGTGTCTATGAATACCATTGACGCCAGCATGCTTCGCAGCATGTTTTTGGCGGGCGCGAAAAACCTGGAAGTCAACAAAGAGTGGATCAACGATCTGAACGTGTTTCCTGTGCCGGACGGGGACACGGGCACCAATATGACCCTGACCATCCTTTCCGCAGTCAAGGAAGTGCAGAAGCTTACGGACGTGACCATGGAGAACCTGGCCAAGGCCATTTCTTCCGGTTCCCTGCGGGGAGCCAGAGGAAACTCCGGCGTCATCCTGTCCCAGCTGTTCCGGGGCTTTTCCAAGGAAATCCGTGAGACGGAGGTTTTGGGGAAGGCAGAGATTGCCCGGGCGGCCCAGCGGGCTACGGAGACGGCTTACAAAGCGGTTATGAAGCCCAAGGAGGGCACCATCCTGACGGTGGCCAAGGGCATGGCGGAAAAGGCGGCGGAGCTGGCAGGCTCGGATCTGGATATGGAAACCTTCCTGCGGGAGATCCTGGCCAAGGGCGAGAAAGTGCTGGCCTACACCCCGGAGCTGCTGCCGGTGCTGAAGCAGGCCGGCGTGGTGGATTCCAGCGGCCAGGGCCTGATGCAGGTGATGAAGGGAGCCCTGGACGGCTTCCTGGGCAAAGAGATTGTGGCGCCAGAAGGCCTGGCGGAGGCCAAGCCGGAGGCGGAGGAGCGCCGGGAGATGGCTTCCAGCGAGGACCTGGGGGACATCCAGTTTGGCTACTGCACGGAATTTATCATCAACCTGGAGAAGGAATATACGGAGCAGGACGAGGCGCAGCTGAAGGCCTACCTGGAGTCCATCGGCGATTCCATTGTGCTGGTTTCGGACGATGATATCGTAAAAATCCATGTACACACCAACCATCCGGGCCTGGCCTTTGAAAAAGGCTTGACCTACGGCAGCCTGTCCCGGATGAAGGTAGACAACATGCGGGAGGAGCACGAGGAAAAGCTGATCCGGGAAGCTTCCCGCATTGCCCAGGAGGAAAAGGAAAAGAAGGCCCACGAGGCGGAGAAAAACGCGCCCCGGAAGCCGGCAGGCTTTATCACGGTTTCCATCGGCGAAGGCCTGAACGAGATTTTCCGCAGCCTCAACGTGGATGAGATCATCGAGGGCGGCCAGACCATGAACCCCAGTACCGAGGACATGCTGACGGCCATCGACCGGGTAAACGCCGATACCATTTTCATCTTCCCAAACAACAAGAATATCATCCTGGCAGCCCAGCAGGCTTCCGGGCTGGTGCAGGACAAAAAGGTGCTGGTGGTGCCGTCCCGGACCATTCCCCAGGGAATCACGGCGATCATCAACTATTCCCCGGCCCGGTCGGACGAGGAAAACCTTCAGACCATGACGGAGGAGATGGAGACGGTTAAGACCGGCCAGGTAACCTACGCGGTGCGCAACACCAGCATAGACGGGAAGGAGATCCACGAAGGGGATATTATGGGCATTGGCGACCACTCCACCCTGCTGGCGGTAGGCAGTGAGGTGGATTCGGTGGCCCGGGAAACCCTGGCCGCCATGATGGACCAGGACGCGGAGCTGATCAGCATCTATTACGGAGAGGATATCAGCGAGGACCGGGCCGCCCAGATGCAGGAAGCGGTGGAAGCCGCCTACCCGGACTGCGACGTGGAGGTACACAGCGGCGGGCAGCCCATTTACTACTATGTGATCTCGGTGGAATAAGGGACGGGGCACATTGGAATAGGAAGAAATCAACCGGGGGATCTGCTGGCAGGTTCCCCGGCTTTCCCGTCGTACGCAGCGGGCGGAGAGGAGGCGCGTAGGAAATGCGGGAAACGGATCCGGTAAGCCGGCTGAAGGGGATTGGCCCCAAGGCCTCGGAAGCCCTAGGGCAGCTGGGGATTGAAACCGTAGGGGATCTGCTGCGCCATTATCCGGTCCGGTACGACTCCTACGCCCCGCCGGTGCCCATTGCCCAGGCGGAGGAAGGAAAGCTGGCGGTGGTGCGGGGCGCCCTGCTGACCACGCCCCAGCTCCATGGGTTTGGCCGCCAGGCGGCGGTTTCGGTGACCTTGGGGGACGGGAGCGGCCGGGTAGGCGCCGTGTGGTTCCACCAGCCCTATCTGAAAAACACCCTCCGCCGGGGGGACACCTGGGTGCTGCGGGGGCGGCTGGTCCGAAACCGCTTTGGCCGCAGCCTGGAGCAGCCTCAGCTGTTCCGGCCGGAGGAGTACGCGGAGCGGGAAAACACGCTGCAGCCGGTGTACGCCACCGCCGGCAGCCTGTCCGAAAAGGCCATCCGCAAAGCCATCGCCCAGGCCCTGGAGGCGGTGGATCTGGAAAAGGAATTTCTGCCGGCGGAAATCCGGCGGCAGTACGGCCTGGCAGAATGGAATTACGCAGCCAGGACCATCCACTTCCCTCCAGACCGGCAGGAGCTTCTGTTTGCCAGGGAACGGCTGGTTTTTGACGAATTTTTCCTGTTTATCCTGGCCATTCGCCTGCTGCGGGAGAATAAGGAAGCACAGGAAAACCCCTTTGACTTCCGGAATACCACCTGGTCGGACGCGATTGTGGAGGGCCTGCCCTACCGGCTTACCGGGGCCCAGCAGCGGGTGCTGGGGGAGATCCGGGGGGATCTGAAGGGACCGGTCCTGATGAACCGGCTGATCCAGGGGGACGTAGGCTCCGGTAAGACCATCCTGGCGCTGCTGGCCCTTACGGACGCGGCGGAAAACGGGTACCAGGGGGCCCTGATGGCCCCTACGGAGGTGCTGGCCCGCCAGCACTGGGAAAGCTTTACGGACATCTACCAAAGGTACGGCATCCCCTGCCGCCCCATCCTGCTTACCGGCTCCATGACCGCCGCGGAAAAGCGGAAAGCCTACGAAGCCATTGAAAGCCACCAGGCGGACGTGATCCTCGGCACCCACGCCCTGATCCAGGAAAAGGTGGCCTATGACCGGCTGGCCCTGGTGATTACAGACGAGCAGCACCGGTTTGGGGTCCGCCAGCGGGAGGCCTTTTCCGGCAAAGGGGAAAATCCCCATGTGCTGGTTATGAGTGCCACCCCCATCCCCCGGACCTTGGCCATCATCCTGTACGGGGATCTGGATATTTCTGTGGTAGACCAGCTGCCAGCCAACCGGCTGCCCATAAAAAACTGCGTGGTGGACGCCGGCTCCCGGCCCAAAATCTACCGTTTCCTCCAGAAGGAGGTGGAGGCAGGCCGCCAGGCCTATGTCATCTGCCCCATGGTGGAGGAAAGCGAGGGGCTGGACGCGGAAAATGTGGTGGACTATACGGAAAAGCTCCGGGAGGCCCTTCCGGCCTCCATCCGGGTGGCGTATCTGCACGGAAAGATGAAGCCGAAGGAAAAGAACCAGCGGATGGAGGAGTTCCTGCGGGGGGACATCCAGGTGCTGGTGTCCACCACAGTCATCGAGGTAGGCGTCAACGTGCCCAACGCCACGGTGATGGTGGTGGAAAACGCGGAGCGGTTTGGCCTGGCCCAGCTGCATCAGCTCCGGGGCCGGGTGGGCCGGGGACGGCACCAGTCCTACTGCGTCTTTGTGGACGGCTCCGGGGAGGGCGGGGAAAACCCGCGGCTGAAAATCCTCCGGGAGTCCAACGACGGCTTTCGGATTGCTTCGGAGGATCTGAAGCTCCGGGGGCCCGGGGATGTGTTTGGCGTGCGCCAGAGCGGGAATCTGGAGTTTGCCATGGGGGATATTTTTACGGACAGCCGGATCCTTCAGGCCGCCTCGGATTCCGCGGAGCAGGTGCTGCAGGAGGATCCGTCCCTGGAGCGGCCGGAACACCGGCCATTGTCCGAGCGATTGGCCCAGTACCGGCGGGAAAGCTTTGATCGCTTATATCTGTAATTTTCTTCCCCGCCGCGGCGGGTCCAGAAAGGAGTCTGCATGAAAAATTCCAGCCGGTTTTTTGCCAACCGGGAGTGCGAATATTACCCGTGCCATCCAGGGGTGGAGGAGCTGAACTGCCTGTTTTGCTATTGCCCCTTTTACCTGCGGGAAAAGTGTCCGGGAAACCCGCGTTTCCTAGAAAAGAACGGGAACCGGATCAAGGTCTGTACCGATTGTACGTTTCCCCATCAGCCGGAGCACTATGAGGTGATCCTGGAGTGGCTCCGCCGCCAGAACGGGGCGGGCCGGGGAGCGGAATCCAATAGAAAAGGAGGAGAAACCATGCAGGAATGTAAAAAAACCCGGAACCAGCTGTTGGGCCGGAAGGTGGCGAAGGCCATCCAGACCCGGAATATGGATGCCTGGTATGTGGACACCAAGGAGGAGGCGTTGGAAAAGGCCCTGTCCCTGATCCCGGAGGGAAGCTCCATCAGCTGGGGCGGCTCCCTGTCCATTGGGGAGATTGGGCTGACAGACGCCCTGAAGGCCAACCCCAAGATGCTGGTGTACGACCGGGATGTGGCCAAAACCCCGGAGGAGCGGCAGCAGCTGATGCGCCAGTCCTTCTTCTGCGACTATTTCCTGGCCAGCAGCAATGCGGTCAGCGAGGACGGGATCCTTGTAAACATCGACGGCGTGGCCAACCGGGTGGCGGCCATTGCCTTTGGCCCGGCCCATGTGCTGATGGTGGTGGGTATCAACAAGGTGGTAAAGACCGAGGCGGACGCCCTGGCCCGGGCCCGGAGCACGGCGGCTACCTGCAACGCCCAACGGTTTGACATCCAGACCCCCTGCAAAAAGACCGGGGCCTGCGCCGACTGCAAGAGCCCGGACACCATCTGCTGCCAGTTCCTGACCACCCGCTACAGCAAGATCCCGGGACGGATCCAGGTGATTGTGGTAGGAGAGGACCTGGGGCTGTAAGGGAGCGGCGATGCAGTCGGGTTTGGTTTTGGAGGGGGGCTCCCTTCGCTGCCTGTTTACGGCGGGGGTCCTGGATGTTTTTATGGAGGCGGGGCTGGAATTCCCCTATGTGGCCGGTGTGTCTGCCGGGGCCTTAAGCGCGCTGAACTATCTTTCCCGCCAGCCGGGGCGGACGGCCCAGATTAACATTGACTATGTGAAGGACAGCCGCTATCTGAGTATGCGGAACCTGGTCAAGGGCGGCCACAGTATTTTTAACTTTGATTTTCTCTTTGGGGAGCTTTCCCAGGAATTGATCCCCTTTGACTGGGAGGCTTTTGCGGCGTCCCCGGCGCGGTTTGTGGCGGTGTCCACCGACTGCCGGACCGGAGAGGCCAAATTCCACGAAAAAGGGAAAAGCGAGGACATCCTGCTGGCCTGCCGGGCCTCCGGCAGCATGCCTCTGCTGGCGCCCATGGTGCGGGTGGACGGCTCCGAGTGCCTGGACGGCGGCATCGCCCTGCCGGTTCCCTACCGGCGGGCCTGGGAGGACGGCTGCCAAAAGCTGGTGGTGGTGCTGACCCGCCAGGCCGGGTACCGGAAACGGCCCGTGAAAGCGATGCAGGCCGCCTACGAGCGGTTTTACCGGAAATACCCCCGGCTGGTGCAGGCCCTTCTGCGCCTGGAGGAGGTGTACAACCAGGCCCACGAGGAACTGGAGGAGCTGGACCGCCAGGGCAAGCTGCTGGTGATCCAGCCGGAGGTCCCAGTACAGGTATCCCGGGTGGAACGGAATACAGACAAGCTGGAGGATTTGTACACCGCCGGGCGGCGGGTGGCCTTCCGGCGTTTGGACGAGGTAAAGGCGTACCTGGAAGCCTAAAGGTACGGAAACG
>CALWEC010000015.1 GCA_944376945.1 uncultured Lachnospiraceae bacterium
CATGCAGGTGCCGGACGGGGTAGGCCCCATCTCCGAGGAGACCCGGCTGGAGCTGGAGGAGATTCCTCAGGTGGAAACCGCCTCCCTGTATTACAGCCGGAATTATACGGACGCGGTGTATTACCAGAACCAGTCCTTCGGCGGAACCCTTCGGGGCATCGACGCCCACTACTTTGACGTGTACGGGTACTACGTGCAGCTGGGCCGAGGCTTCACGGAGGAGGACTACCGGCAGTACCGGAAAGTGGCGCTGGTGGACCGGCAGGCGGTCTCCACCCTGTTCGGAGGGGAAAATCCGGTGGGCGCTACCCTGGAGGTGAACCAGGAGCCCTTTGTGGTGGTGGGCGTGGTGGAGCAAAGCTCCCAGTTTGAGCCGGTGATCCAGGATTACAACGATTACATGCTCTACATGAACAACACCAGCGGCATGGTCTTTCTGCCCGGCAGCACCTGGCCCATCGTCTGCCAGTACGACGAGCCCCAGACCGTGGCCCTGAAGGCCTCCGGCACCGACGCCATGACCGAGGCGGGCCGTCAGGCGGCGGACCTGCTGACGGAGCGGCTGTCCGCCGACAGCAGCCTGAACATGAGCTACCGCAGCCAGGACCTGCTGGAGCAGGCCCGGCAGCTGCAGGATCTCAGCTCCTCCACCAACCAGCAGCTGATCTGGATCGCCAGCATTTCCCTGCTGGTGGGCGGGATCGGCGTTATGAACATTATGCTGGTTTCGGTGACGGAGCGCACCAAGGAGATTGGCTTGAAGAAGGCCATCGGCGCCCGCCAGGGCCGGATCCTGATTCAGTTTCTGACCGAGGCGGCGGTGCTGACCAGCCTAGGCGGCCTGGTGGGCGTGGCGGCCGGCATTGTGCTGGCCCGGGTGGTGTCCGGAGTCAGCGGCACCCCCAGCGCCATCAGCGTGCCGGCGGCGGGGATCGCCGTGGTATTTTCCATGCTGATCGGCGTCTTGTTTGGCCTGCTGCCGGCGGTGAAGGCGGCGCGGCTGAACCCCATTGAGGCGCTGCGGCGGGAGTAAACCGGCCGCGCCCCTGGTTTCCTTTGTTTTCTTTGGATGCCCGGCTCCTTTTCCTTGACAGAGCCGGGCAAATCCTTTATTGTGGAAAAGGCGCGGCAGACGCGGCGTGTATAAGAGAAGGGGAGCTATTGGATGCTGACGAGAAAAGAACTAAAGAAGAAGGGAAAGCGCTCCCTAAAGGAGCACTATTGGATTTTTGTGGCAGTCTGCCTGATTGCTTCTTTTATCAGCGCGGAGTTCGCGGATTCCCTGACGTTTTCCCATCTGCAGATTTCCGGGGGCGACGCCGTGGAGGCGGAGGGGGTTTCCCCGGAGGATCTGGGCACCTCCGACTGGAAGGTGGAGTTTACAGACGTACTGGTGGATCTGTTTATGGGAGATCTGGAAGGCGGAAAGGAGAAATCCCAGGAGCGGCTCCAGGAGGAGCAGGAGAAGGGCACGGCGGTTTTGGGCCGTACCCAGGGAGTCCTGGCTAAATTTGTCAATCTGATTACCTCCGGCTCCATAGTGGTTACCGTGGTGGCGGCGGTGGCCTCGGTTACGGGCTCGGAAAGCCTGGGCCTGGTGCTGGTGATCCTGGCGGGCCTGCTGTTTTTCTTCGCCTTCTGGTATTTGCTTCAAAACGTGTACGTGGTCATCTCCCGGCGGATCGTCCTGGAGGGGCGCTGTTACGAGAAGGTGCCGCTGCAGCGGTTTGCCTATCTGTTCCGCATCCGGAGATGGCTGAAAACCGCCCGCACCATGTTTGTAACCTGGCTGTTCCAGTTCCTTTGGACGTTTACCATCATCGGCGGCGTGATCAAGCATTATTCCTATTTTATGGTGCCGTATATTGTGGCGGAGAATCCGGACATCCCCACCCGCCAGGCCATCCGCCTGTCCCGGCGGATGATGAAGGGGCACAAATGGCAGTGCTTTGTCATGGAGCTGTCCTTCCTGGGCTGGGATCTGCTGGGGGTGGTGACCCTGGGCTTGTCCAACGTCTTTTACCGGAACCCATATCAGGCGGCCGCCTTTTCCGAGTACTACGTGGAGCTGCGCCGCCTGGCCAAGGAGGCGGGGCTGGAAGGGGCAGAATTCCTCAACGACCGCTATCTGTTTGAGCCGCCTGCTCCGGAGGTGATCCGGGAGGCCTACCAGGATGTAATCGCCGTCATGGAGGCGCCCCAGGCCACGCTGGACCATCTGACCGGCTGGCGGGGCTTTTTGGCTAAGAACTTTGGCGTGCTGATCTTCCGGACCCAGCGGGAGCGCGCCTATGAGGAAAACCAGGCGGCCCGGGTGCGGGTGGAAAGCCTGGCGGAAGCGGCGGCAGGCCGGGTATATCCGACCCGCCTGTACCCTATCCCCGAGGAGCAGCGGCGGGCCATGGTGGAGACGATCCACTATATCCGCCACTATACCGTCTGGTCGCTGGTCATCCAGTTTTTCCTGTTTTCCTTTATCGGCTGGCTGTGGGAGGTGAGCCTGCACCTGATTACGGACGGCGTGTTTGTCAACCGGGGGGTTATGCACGGCCCGTGGCTTCCGATTTACGGAACCGGCGGCGTCCTGATTCTGACGCTGCTGAACCGGTTCCGGCGGCATCCGGTGGCGGAGTTTACGGCCACGGTGGTCATGTGCGGGACGCTGGAATACTTTACCTCCTATTTTATGGAGCTGATGACCGGCGGCACCCGGTGGTGGGATTACAGCGGGTATTTCCTGAACCTTCACGGGCGTATCTGCGCCGAAGGGCTGCTGGTGTTCGGCGTAGGCGGCATGGCGATCGTATACCTGCTGGCCCCTATGCTGGATAACCTGATACAAAAAATCCCGGAGAAAGCGCTGGCGGTCCTCTGCGCGGCGCTGCTGGTGGTGTTTGCCGCGGACGCCCTGTATTCCCAGAACCACCCGAACACGGGGGAGGGGATCACCGCCCGGGCGGACATCCCTGCCTGGGAGACGGCCTTTCTCCGGCGGGAAGAAACCGGTGAGACGGCCCTCCCCGGGAGGAAAGAAACCGGCCAAGAGGTCCCTAGGCGGAAAAACGCATAAGACAGCAAAACGAGGCTGCTCCCTTCCCTGGGGCGGCCTTTTTCCTTCTGGGGACCGGCCGGTTTCTTTGGCTTTGCGGGGCAGTTTGTTGTGGGAATTTTGGCGGAAACGTGGTATACTGGCCATGTTGGAAACCAAAATCAGCTCCTAAAAGGAGGACGCGAATGGAAAAAAAGGCATATCCGGGCTATGAGTATCATCTGAATCTGGGCGAGATCTTGGCCCATGGCACGCCGGAGGAAAAGGAAAGGGCCCATGCGGCCCAGCAAAGCTATATCAAGGGTTATACTCTTCCGGAAGGGATGACCATGGAAGACCGGAGGATCCCGGGAACCGATCCGGGGACGGAACTAAAAATCCGGATCTATACGCCGGCCGGGCTTCCGGCCAAAGCGCCGGTGGTGCTGGAAATCCACGGCGGCGGCTGGGTAGGCGGCAGCTTGGATATTGATAATTACCGGTGCATTTACCTGGCGGAGCATACGCCCTGTATCGTGGTGGGGGTGGAGTACCGCCTGACCACCCGGGAGGTGCATTTCCCGGCTCCGCTGATGGACTGCTACACGGCCCTGTGCTGGGTGCATGACCATGGGGAGGAGATCGGCGCGGATCCGGAGCGGATTGCCCTCCACGGCACCAGCGCCGGCGGCAACCTGGTAGGCGGCTTGGCCCTGTATGTGCGGGATCACGGCGGCCCCCGGATCTCCCTGGCGGTGATGAACTGCCCGGCCCTGACCGGAAAGACCTTCCCCTCCACCTACCAGAACGCCAAGTATGCCTTGGGCAACGGCGGCGAACGGCGGGATTCCTGTATGTGGGCGGAATGAACGGAAACACACCTTCCTACTATGCGATGCCGGGTTACTGCCCGGATCTGGCGGGACTCTGCCCGATGTATCTTGTGGCGGCGGAGCTGGATACGCTGCGGGACGACGCCATGGAGTTTGCCATGGGCCTGCTGCGGGACAATGTCCCCTGCGAGCTGGTGCTGGCGCCTCGGGTGGGCCACGGCTTCTGCGTGGTGGATCATCCGCTGACCCGCTGGGTGCACGATGGCATCTGCGCCTCCCTGCGCCGGGAGTTCGGCATGCTGGAACAAAAATAGAAGAGCGGGCGGCCGGGGAAAACCGGCGTCCGGCGGAAAGGGAAGAAGCCAATGAAGATACGCATTCAGGATCCATGGGTGCTGCGCCGCCGGCCGGAGGGCTGGGAGGCGGAGAAGGCGGACGTCTATATCGACGGGAACCGGATTGTGGGCGTGGGCCAGGAGCCGGAGGGCTTTCAGCCGGATCGGGTACTGGCGGCGGCGGACAAGCTGGTGATCCCCGGGCTGATCAATGGCCACACCCACAATTATATGACACTGTTCCGGAATTCGGCGGACGACGTGCCCTTTGAGGAGTGGCTGTTCCAGCGGGTGATGCCCCGGGAGGACCGGATGACGCCGGAGGACGCCTATTGGGGCGCCCTGCTGGGAATTATGGAAATGCTCCGCACCGGCACCACCTGCTTTAACGACATGCAGATGCACATCCACCAGACGGCGCAGGCGGCGGCGGATTCCGGTATCCGGGCGGTGATCGGCCGGGGCCTTTCCGGGACTACGGCGGCGGCCGGTTCCGGGGAAACGGGGGACGCGGCGGACGCAGGGGGAAGCCGGCGGCTGCGGGAGGCCATCCAGGAACTGGAACGGTGGCAGGATCATCCCCGGCTGCGCTTTACCATCGCGCCCCACGCGCCTTATAGCTGCGACGCCGGGTATCTGCAGCGGGCGGCGGAGGAGGCGGAGAAGCGGGGGCTGCGCCTGCACATCCATCTGTCGGAAAGCGTGTCCGAGGTGGAAAACCTGCGGAAAGAAACGGGGCTTTCCCCCATCGCCTACGCGGAAAAGCTGGGGCTGTTCCGGGTGCCGGCCATTGTGGCCCACTGTGCCCAGGTGGATGCGGCGGACATCCGCATTTTGGCG
This sequence comes from uncultured Lachnospiraceae bacterium, assembly GCA_944376945.1. Taxonomy (GTDB): domain Bacteria; phylum Bacillota; class Clostridia; order Lachnospirales; family Lachnospiraceae; genus Pseudolachnospira. The sequence goes on from CALWEC010000015.1 coordinate 5,037, forward strand.
GAGAACCATGTCAGCGTGGCCACCAATCCGGCCAGCAATATGAAGCTGGGCAACGGCTTTGCGCCGGTGCCGGAGATGCTGGCGGCAGGGGTCAACGTATGCCTGGGAACCGATGGGGCGGCCAGCAACAACAGCCTGAACCTGTTCCGGGAGATGGGGCTGGTGACGCTGATCCACAAGGGGAATACCCGCACGGCCACGGCGGTCAGCGCGGAGGACGCGCTGGACATGTGCACCATCCGGGGGGCCCGGGCCCTAGGGCTGGAGGAAGAGCTGGGCGGTATCGAGGAAGGGAAAAAAGCCGACTTGGCGATTCTGAACCTGCGGGAGCCGCAGCTGATGCCCTGGAACAATAAGGTCTCCGCCCTCTGTTATTCGGCCAACGGCTCCGAGGTGGAGACGGTGCTGGTGGACGGGGAGATCCTGCTGGAGAACCGGGAGTTTAAGACCATTGACGCGGAGCGGGTGTACTTTGAGGCGCAGCGGCGGGCAGAGCGGCTGGGAGAAAAAACTCTTTGAGGAAAGCCGGCTGCTGCGCGCTAAGCGCTCCCGCAGCCGCCGGGGTACATTCGCCGTCCGGGCTTTCGCCCTTCCGGCTCATGTCCCCGGCTCCGCCCGATGCCGGAGCGGCCTTGCGTGCGGGCACGCTGTCCGCTCCGTCGCCGTGCGGGGCTTTACTCAAAGAGTTGGGTGAATTGTTTGACGATGTTGGCAATGTGTTTGTCGGTGTTCCACACCAGGAAGGACTTGGTGCTGATGGTGGGCTGGACAATCTTTTTGATGACCAGCTTGCTGCTGGTTTCCGGCTGGTTGCCGATGGTCTGCAGGGTGCCTTTGTAGGAGACAATGGCCACGCCGATTCCCGCTTCCGCCCAGCTGACGGAGGAGGAGATCTCCGAATTCTGGCAGATGATATTGGGGGAGAAGCCCCGCTGGCGGCAGGCGTTCATAATCACGTCGTTGTACCGGCGATGGATGATCAGGGGCTTGCCCTTCAGGGCCTCCAGGGAGATGGCGTCCCCTTCAATATCTTCAAAGAAGGAGGGGAGGCCCACCGCGGCAAAGAAGTCCGATTCGTCCTCGTCCGAGGTTTCATCCCGGATCAGGATGGCATGGTACAGGCTGGTGTTGAAGGGCTCCCGGATGATGCCGATGTCCACGGTGCCGTCCTCCAGCAGATCCATGATGTGGTTGCTGTTGCCCTCGAAAATCTGGAAGTCCACATGGGGATGGGTTTCGTTGAAGATTTTGATTTTCTCCGGCAGAAGGGTGTTGCAGACGGTGGGGATGGTGCCGATGTGGATGGTGCCCCGGGCCTCGGCCCCCAGGTTCTGCAGATCCCGCACGGTCTCGTTTACCAGATTGATGATGGCTTTGGCCCGCTCCTGCAGGATCAGCCCTTCGTGGGTGATGGTCAGGTTCCGCTTATCCCGCTCAAAAAGCTGGACGCCGAATTCGTCCTCCAGGGCCTTCAGCTGGAGGCTCAGGGGCGGCTGAGAGATATTCAGGTTTTTGGCGGCGGCGGTGATGTGCCCGGCCTCGGCGATGGCCAGGAAATACTCCAGTTGTTTCAGGGTCATAATTTCAGTCCTTTCTGTAGAGTTCGTTTATATTCATATATAATATGAGAGATTTCGGCGTAATAAAACGCCAAAACAAGAAGTTGCCATACAAGATAAATATGTGTAAGCGAAAACTTTTGGTATTAGTATAATCACCTTTTTCCAAAAATGCAAGATGGAATTTACGGTTTCCCGTAAAGTTTTGGTAAAGAAATATTTAAAAGGAAAAGAGGAAATCGCTATGAACAGTGAGATTCGGGATGTGAAACTGGCCCCTTCGGGTCATAGGAAGATTGAATGGGTGCGCCGGAACATGCCGCTGCTGCGGTCCCTGGAGGAGGAGTTCCGCCGGGAAAAACCCTTTGACGGCATCCGCGTAGCCCTTTCCATCCACCTGGAGGCCAAAACCGCCTATCTGTGCAAGGTGCTGGCCGCCGGCGGCGCGGAAATGCACATTACCGGCAGCAACCCTCTGTCCACCCAGGACGACGTGGCGGCGGCCTTGGCGGCGGACGGGCTGGAGGTCCATGGCTGGCATGGGGCCACGGCGGAGGAGTACGAAACCCACATCTCCCATGTGCTGGAGAACGACTGCCAGATTATCATAGACGACGGCGGGGATCTGGTGCACATGCTCCACACCCGCTATCCGGAGAAAATCTCCCACGTCATCGGCGGCTGCGAGGAAACCACCACCGGCATTATCCGGCTGCGGGCCATGGACCGGGAGGGACAGCTGCGCTTCCCCATGGTGCTGGTCAACGACGCGGACTGCAAGCATCTGTTTGACAACCGGTACGGCACCGGCCAGTCGGTGATGGACGGTATCAACCGCACCACCAACCTGATTGTGGCCGGAAAAGTGGTGGTGGTAGCTGGTTACGGCTGGTGCGGCAAGGGGGTTTCCATGCGGGCCAAGGGTATGGGCGCCCGGGTGATTGTCACGGAGGTGGACCCGGTGCGCGCCATCGAGGCGGTGATGGACGGCTTCGACGTAATGCCCATGCGGGAGGCGGCCAAGGTAGGCGACCTGTTTATTACGGTCACCGGCTGCTCCGGGGTTATCGACGAGGAGGATTTCGCGGTGATGAAGGACGGGGCCATCCTTTGCAATGCCGGCCATT
>CALWEC010000016.1 GCA_944376945.1 uncultured Lachnospiraceae bacterium
AACTGGAGGGAGGTTAGGTGTGAGTCATGGCGAACGTAATCGTGAAAGAAAATGAATCGTTGGACAGCGCTCTCCGCAGATTTAAAAGAAACTGCGCGAAGGACGGAATCCAGCAGGAGATTCGCAAGAGAGAACATTACGAGAAACCCAGCGTAAGACGGAAAAAGAAGTCTGAAGCTGCCAGAAAGCGTAAGTACAACTAAATCCCAAGCGTAAACAGGGCGGTTCCGGAAAGGAGCCGCCCGTTTTGTCATTTCCTTTTCTGCCGGCGCATATAGTGGAAAAAAAGCGGGAGAGCGGCCTTTGAAGAAAGAGCGTTCCCTGGGGGAAAAACTGGGGGAAAAGCTGCTGCAGGCGGCGGTCCTTACCTGTACCGGCCGGCATGAGCTGATCGTAGAAAACTACCGGAGGATCCAGGTGCTGACCCGCCAGCGGATTGAGGTGCTGACCCGTACCTGCCGGGTGGTGGTGGAGGGGGAACAGCTGGAAGCTTCCTACTACACCCGGGAGGAAATGCGGATTACCGGAAAGATCCGCTCCATCCAATATATGGAAAAATAGGGGAAGGGGGCGGCGTATGCTGCGGAAGGGCTGGGAATGGCTTCGGGGCCGGGTGCTGGTGGAAATAGGCGGGCTGTGGCCGGAGCGTTTTTTGAATCTATGCGCCGGAGGCGGTTTGACTCTCCGGGGGCTGCGGCAGACGGAAGGAGGCTACCAGTGCTGGATGCTCCTGCCGGAATACCGCCGGGCCCGCCGGCTGGCCCGGAAGTCCAAAACCACCTTGCGGATCCAGAGGAAGGAGGGCCTTCCTTTCTTTTTGTTCCGGCATCGGAAGCGGAAGGCTTTTGCCGCCGGGATGGTGCTGGCCCTGGCTTTGCTGGGAGCCGCTTCTCTTTTTCTGTGGGACATCCAGATGGAAGGAAACCTTCGCTATACGGACGATACCATCCGCAGCTTCCTGCGGGAGACCGGCGTAGACTGCGGTATGCGGATGAGCCAGGTAGACTGCCCGGCGCTGGAGGCGGCTTTGCGGAACCAGTATCCCCAGATCACCTGGGTGTCCGCCCAGATCTCCGGATCCAGGCTGATCCTGCAGATGAAAGAAAACGACGGCCTCCTGGAGATCCCAGAGCCGGCCGCCGGTCCTTCGGACTTGGTGGCGGAACGGGACGGGGTGGTGACGGAGATTGTGGCTACCAACGGGATCCCCCAAGTAAAGGCAGGGGAGGAGGTGAGCCAGGGACAGGTGCTGATTTCCGGCCGGATCCCGCTGTACGACGACAGCGAGAATCTGATCCGCATCCAGGAGGTGGCGGCTTCCGGAAGCATCGCCGCCCGGTCTCAGGTTCCCTACTCCTGGGAGCGTTCGGTGTTTTGGGAGGAAAGCCAGGTAATTTCCCGCAGGCCGGTGGGAGCCTCCCTCCTCCTGGGCTCTTATTCGGCTTCGGCAGGCAGCCCGTCGGGGGCCGGTCCTTTGCAGTTCCGTCTGACGGAATACCATACCCTTTGGTTGTCCGACAGCTTTTCCCTGCCGGTTACCTGGGCTGTTACCTGGGAAGCCACCTGCCAGATCCGCCTGCGCCGGATGACCGAGGCGGAGCAGGACCTGGCGGCGGAGGAAGCCTTGGCAAAGCAGCAGGCCCTTTGGGAAGAACAGGGCTACCAGGTGGTGGAAACCAGCCTGGAGCGGACCGCGGACGCCTTTACCCTGCGGGTGGAAGGCACTGTGACCCTGGAAGGCCCCCTGGGGATTTCCCAGCCCTTGGAGGAGACGCCGGAGGAAACGGAAGGGGAAAGTTGAAAAAAGGGGCTTCAATTCTCAGAAAAAAATGGTAAAATAACAGAGGATAAACTGGAAGCAAACAGAGGAGCAAACGAATTTGAGTATTGTGGAGATGACACTGGACATCCCGGCGGAGCATATGCAGGAGGTCTGCGGCCAGCTGGATGCCTATCTAAAAAAAATGGAACGGACCCTCCGGGTTTCCCTGGTGCCCCGGGACGGGGGCATGAAAATCATCGGCCCGGAGCCTATGGTAAAAAAAGCGGACAGCGTGTTTCGGAACCTGCTGGAACTGGCCCGCCGGGGAAATACCATCACCGAGCAAAATGTGGATTACGCTCTGTCCCTTTCCTTTGAGGAAAAGGACGGCGGCATTCTGGAGATCGACCGGGACATTATCTGCCGCACCGTGGCCGGAAAGCCCATTAAACCCAAGACCCTGGGACAGAAGCAATACGTGGACGCCATCCGGGAGAAGATGATCTGTTTCGGCCTGGGGCCTGCCGGCACGGGAAAAACCTACTTGGCCATGGCCATGGCCATCCAGGCCTTTAAGGACAACCAGGTAAACCGGCTGATCTTGACCCGCCCGGCCATTGAGGCAGGGGAAAAGCTAGGCTTTTTGCCCGGGGACCTGCAGAGCAAGATCGACCCGTACCTGCGCCCCCTGTACGACGCCCTGCACCAGATTATGGGGGCGGAGGCCTTCCAGCACAACCTGGAAAAAGGGCTGATTGAGGTGGCGCCGCTGGCCTATATGCGGGGCCGTACCCTGGACAACGCCTTTATCATCCTGGACGAGGCCCAGAACACCACCCCGGCCCAGATGAAAATGTTCCTGACCCGGATCGGGTTTGGCTCCAAGGTGGTGATTACCGGGGATGTGACCCAGAAGGATCTTCCGGCCGGGGCGGTTTCCGGCCTGGACGTGGCGCTGAAGGTGCTGCGGGAGGTGGACGAGATTGCTCAAATCCGCCTGACCAACCGGGATGTGGTGCGCCATCCGCTGGTGCAGAAAATTGTGGAGGCCTATGAAACCTACGAAAAACGGGAGCAGCACCGGGAGAGCCGCCTGGAACAGCACCGGCGGCGGATTTCCGGCCGTCCGCTGGGGGAGGGCGGCCCAGAGAGAAGGAGGAGAGGCTATGACCGTCCGGGTAGAGTATGAGTCCCAGGACAAGCTGGATTTCCCCTGGGAGGAGACCATCCGCCAGGTGGCGGAGGCGGCGTTGGACTACGAAGGCTGCCCCTATGAGGCGGAGGTCAGCGTCCTGCTGACCGGAGACGAAGAAATCCAGGAAATGAACCGGCAGTTCCGTTCCATCGACCGGGCCACGGACGTCCTTTCCTTTCCGGCGGTGGACTTCCCTTCCCCAGGGGATTTTGGCTGGCTGGAGGAGCCGGAGGCAGCGTTCTGCTTCCACCCGGAAACGGGAGAGCTGGTTTTGGGGGATATTGCCATTTCCGTCCCGAAGGTACGGGAGCAGGCGGAGGCCTACGGCCACAGCCCCCGGCGGGAGCTGGCCTTCCTGGTGGCCCACAGCATGTTCCACCTGATGGGGTACGACCACCTGGAGGACGGGGAGCGGGAACAGATGGAGCAAAAGCAGCGGGAGGTACTGGACCAGCTGGGAATTGGCCGGTAGCGCCGAGGAGGAGGAGCCGGAAAGGGCCCTTCCGGATACCATGGAAAAAGAAAGAAGGGGATTCTTTATGAAGATGCGGAATAAAAAGTGGCTTAGCCTGGGGCTGGCGGCGGCGCTGGCCCTGTCTCTGGGAGGCTGCGGCCGGGAGGCGGATTCGGTGACTACCCAGGCGGCGGAATCCACCGCCCAGGAAACTACCACGGAGGAGCCAGGAACCCTGGCAGCGGTGACCCTGCCGGATTTCTCTGAAATGCCGGAGCAGGAGACGGAAGAGCTTCCGGAAGGCATGATGTACAGCTACTTTACCGGCCTGCCGGTGACGGAGGAGGTAGGGCTGCGCCGCCCGCTGGCGGTGATGATTGACAACGAGAAGGCGGCCATGCCTCAGAACGGCATCTCTTCGGCGGACGTGGTGTACGAGACGCCCATCGAGGCCAACGAGGTGCGCCTGGAGATGATTATCCAGGATTACAGCGGCCTGGAACGGTTTGGGGCGCTGCGCAGCGCCCGGAAATACCATCCCGGCATCGCCTATGAGTTTGACGCCATTTTCTTCCATCACGGGCACAGCGCCTACGCCCTGCCGTACCTGGAGGACGAGCACTGTCCGGACATCGATGGGGTGACCAGCAAGGGCTATCCGGCCACCTACGAGGTAGACGACCACAAGGCGGGGCACCGGACCTTCTCCACGCCGGATTTGATCAACGATCGGATCGAGGATTTGGGCTTCCGCACCAATTTCCGGGAAAGCTTCGACTATAAGTTCCGCTTTGCCCAGGACGAGCCCAATCTCCTGGAGGACGGCACGGACGCCAACAAGGTAACCATCGGATTTAAGCAGAACCAGCCTTGGTTTGAGTATGACCCTTCGGACGGCCTGTATTACCGCTACGCCTACGGGGAGCCTCATATCGACCAGGAAAACGGGGAGCAGGTGGCGGTAAAGAACCTGATTATCCAGTACTGCCACTACCATCTGGAGGACGATCAGAACACCAAGGATCTGGAGACCACCAACGGCTGGAACGGGCTGTATATTACCAACGGCAAAGCCATCCCGATTACCTGGGAGAAAAACGAATACTGGGGCAATACACACTACTACGACGCCAATGGGGAGGAGATCCAGCTGAATCCGGGGAAAACCTGGGTCTGCATGGTGATCCCGGCCATGACCGGCGAAGTCACAATGGAGTAACATGGAAAATCAAAGGAAAAAAAGCCGGGCCGGAAGCTTCCTGATGCAGGGAAGCATCCTGGCCGCCGCGGGGATCCTGGTGCGCCTGATCGGCATGGTCTACCGGATTCCCCTAACCAATACCATTGGGGAAAAGGGGATAGGCGTCTATTCCACTGCCTACGCCATCTACAACATCCTGCTGCTGATTTCTTCTTACAGCCTGCCGGTGGCGGTTTCCCGCCTGGTAGCCGCCCGGATCAGCGTAGGCCAATACCGGAATGCCCGGCGCGTGTTTTTAAGCGCGGTGGGCTTTGCCGCTGTGTCCGGCGTGCTGGCCTGCGCCATCACCTTCTTTGGGGCGGATTTTTTTGCCTCCACCCTGATGGGGATGCCGGAGGCGGCCCTGGCCATCCAAACCCTGGCGCCTACCATCCTGGTGATGGCTTTCTTGGGGGTACTGAGAGGGTATTTCCAGGGGCATGGTACCATGATCCCGACTGCGGTATCCCAGGTGGCGGAGCAGATTATCAACGCCATTGTCAGCGTATTGGCCGGCTGGCTGTTGTTCCGCATGGGGACGGCCCGGGACGCCGGCGGGGACGCCTACTATGGACCTGCCTACGGCGCGGCCGGCGGGACCATCGGCACCGGGGCCGGGGCCTTGACGGCGCTTTTGTTCTGCTTGCTGGTGTTTTTCCTGTTCCGGCGGGTGGAGAAAAATAAATGCCGGCGGGACCGTACCCGGAGTTTGGAAAGCTATTCCCACATTTCCCGGGTGCTGGTGATGACCGTAGTCCCGGTTCTGGTAAGCACTACCGTCTATCAGATTAGTACCCTGGTGGATCAGGCAATTTTTGCCGCCTACCAAAACGCCGACTATACGAAAATTTGGGGCGCTTTCAGCAGTAAATACAACCTGCTGGTTCATGTGCCGGTGGCGGTGGCCTCCTCCTTGGCCTCCTCCATTATCCCCGCCCTATCCGGGGCGGTGGCCAAGAAAAAGCGGACGGAGGTGGTGTACAAAACCGGTACGGCCATCCGCTTCAACATGGTAATCGCCTTTCCCGCCACCGTCGGGCTGGCGGTTCTGGCCACCCCGATTATGAACCTTTTGTTCTCCGGCGACAATACAGACGCGGCCCAGATGATGATGGTTGGATCTACGGCGGTGCTGTTTTATTCCCTGTCCACCATTACCAATTCCATCCTGCAGGGGATTGGCAGCATCTGGATCCCGGTGAAGAACGCCCTGGTTTCCCTGGCCCTCCACGTAGGGCTTCTGGCCCTGCTTCTTTGGGGCTTCCATCTGGGGATTTACGGCGTGGTGTTTGCCAATATCTTTTTCGCCCTGTGCATGTGCGTCCTGAATAACCTGAGCATCAAGCGGATCCTTCACTACCGGCAGGAAATGCTAAAGACCTTCGCGGCCCCCTTATTTTCCTCGATTGTTATGGGCCTATTCGCTTTCCTGGGCTACCGGCTGGTCTACTCGCTGGCCCACCGGAATTGGCTGGCAGTGCTGGCAGCCATGGTCATTGCGGTCCTTGTGTATGGCGTCCTGCTGCTTTTAACCAAGGGCGTGGACGAGGTAGATTTAATGGGCATGCCCAAGGGCCGTTCCCTGATTTCCTTGGCAAAGAAGCTGCGCCTGCTTCGGTAAAGAAGCGAGATTAAAAAAAGAAAAAATGACAGATACTATACGCAAAGGAGTGTGCCATGAAAAAGTATAGTATCTGTTTTTTTCTTGTAACTCTGTTTTGCTTTGCCGTTCTGGCCCTCACCTACCAGCCAGAGGAGCCGGCGGAGGAAACGGTAATTTTCCGGGAATGGACGCCGCCGGAAACCCATGCCTGGGTCCGGGCGACCTTGCCCCAGGAGCATCTGGCGGCGGAGGCCACCGTGGCGCCGGAGACAGAGCCGGAAACCGAGGCGCCGGCCTACCGGGTCCGGCTGACGGAAGAGGGGCTGGAGGTTTGCTATCCGGACGAGGATACGGTTTTTAAAAGGGTACCGCTGGCCCTGGAGGATCTGAGCCCCTGGGACAGGGAAGAACTGGAGGGTGGCCTGGAGCTTGCCACGGAGGAGGAACTGTACCACTATTTGGAATCTATTACCAGCTAAAAAAAGCGCCCCAGGGTTTCTTCCGGGGCGCTCCGCGTGTTACGTCTTTTCTGCCAGCAGCGCCTGCAAGCGGCGGATTTCCTGCTGGTAAGCATCGGCCTGCTGCTGCAGCTGCTCTTGCTGCCTCCGCTGCTGGTCGATGGTATCCTTCTGCTGGTCGATGGTATCCTTCTGCTGGTCAATGGTATCCTTCTGCTGGCCCAGCATCTCCCGATTCTGCGCAATAAGCCGCTTTTGCTCCTCCAGCGTCTCCTGCATTTCATCGATCATATACTGCACCGTGTTCTGATCCAGTTCCTGCAATTCCTTGGAAAACATCTCCATCACCCTTTCCGTGTTCCGGCACAGGTCATA
>CALWEC010000017.1 GCA_944376945.1 uncultured Lachnospiraceae bacterium
TGAGGCCAGCGAGATCACCGGTTCCATCGGCATGCTGTCCTCCGCCAGCCTGGGCGCCGGCCGTCTGGGGCTGTATGAGCCGGGCCACGGCTCCGCGCCGGACATCGCCGGAAAGAACCTGGCCAACCCTATTGCCACCATCCTTTCCGCCGCCATGATGCTGCGCTATTCCTTCAACCTGATGGAGGAAGCGGACGCGGTGGAGAACGCGGTGAAGCAGGTGCTGGCAGACGGCTTCCGCACCGGGGACATCTGGTCCGAGGGCTGCCGGAAGGTAGGCACCGTGGAGATGGGCGCGGCCATCCGGGAGCGGCTGTAAGCCGCCGCAGGACGGCTTCCCCTGCCAAAGAAAGAAAACCAACCTGCCGCGCGAGGCGGCCATATTACGGAGGAGGATCCAAGACCATGAAAAAGAGTGACGCGGTAACGACAGGCATGCAGCAGGCGCCGCACCGTTCGCTGTTTAACGCCCTGGGCATGACCAAAGAAGAGCTGGAGCGGCCCCTGGTAGGGATTGTCAGCTCTTACAACGAGATTGTGCCGGGCCATATGAACCTGGATAAGATTGTGGAAGCGGTGAAGATAGGCGTGGCCATGGCCGGCGGAACCCCCATTGTGTTCCCGGCCATCGCTGTGTGCGACGGCATTGCCATGGGGCACACGGGAATGAAATATTCCCTGGTGACCCGGGATCTGATCTGTGATTCCACCGAGTGTATGGCCCAGGCCCACGCCTTTGACGCCCTGGTGATGGTGCCCAACTGCGATAAGAACGTGCCGGGCCTTTTGATGGCGGCGGCCCGGATCAACGTGCCTACCATTTTTGTCAGCGGCGGCCCCATGCTGGCCGGCCATGTGAAGGGCCAGAAGCGCAGCCTTTCCAGTATGTTTGAGGCGGTGGGAGCCTACAGCGCCGGCACCATGAGCGCGGAGGATGTGGAAGAATTTGAAAATAAGGTGTGCCCTACCTGCGGTTCCTGCTCCGGCATGTATACGGCCAACAGCATGAACTGCCTGACGGAGGCGTTGGGCATGGGCCTGCAGGGCAACGGCACCATCCCGGCGGTATACTCGGAGCGGCTGAAGCTGGCCAAGCACGCGGGCATGCAGGTGATGGAGCTGTGGCGGAAGAACATCCGCCCCCGGGACATTATGACGGAGAAGGCTTTTATCAACGCTTTGACCGTGGACATGGCCCTGGGCTGCAGCACCAACACCATGCTGCACCTGCCGGCCATCGCCCACGAGGCCGGAGTGGAGCTGAACGTGGACATTGCCAACGAGATCAGCGCCCGGACCCCCAACCTGTGCCATCTGGCTCCGGCAGGCCCCACCTACATGGAGGATCTGAACGAGGCCGGCGGCGTGTACGCGGTAATGAACGAGCTGGTCAAAAAGAACCTGCTGGACACCAGCCTGCCGACGGTCACCGGAAAGACGGTGGGAGAGAACCTTGCCGGCTGCGCGAACAAGAACCCGGAGGTAATCCGGCCCATTGACAACCCGTACAGCCCGGTGGGCGGCCTGGCCATCCTGAAGGGCAACCTGGCGCCGGATTCCGGCATTGTAAAGCGTTCCGCCGTGGTGCCGGAGATGCTGAAGCACGAAGGGCCGGCCCGGGTTTTTGACTGCGAGGAGGACGCTATCGCAGCCATCAAGGGCGGGAAGATTGTGCCTGGGGACGTGGTGGTCATCCGCTACGAGGGCCCCAAGGGCGGCCCGGGGATGCGGGAGATGCTGAATCCCACCTCAGCCATTGCCGGCATGGGGCTGGGGGCCAGCGTAGCCCTGATTACCGACGGCCGGTTCAGCGGCGCGTCCCGGGGGGCTTCCATCGGCCATGTGTCCCCGGAGGCGGCGGTAGGCGGCCCCATCGCTCTGGTGGAGGAAGGGGATATCATCCAGATTGACATTGACGCCTGCACCTTGAACGTGAAGGTTTCGGAGGAGGAAATGGCGGCCCGGAGGGCCAAATGGCAGCCTCGCCCGCCGAAGGTGACCACCGGCTACCTGGCCCGCTATGAGAAGATGGTGACCTCTGGCAACCGGGGGGCGGTTTTAGAGATCAAAGGGGAGGGCTGATATGCGTCTGACAGGATCGCAGATTATAATGGAATGCCTTCTGGAGCAGGGGGTGGATACCATCTTTGGCTATCCGGGAGGCGCGGTGCTGAATATTTACGATGCGCTCTATGAGTATTCGGACCGGCTCCGCCATGTGCTTACCTCCCACGAACAGGGAGCCGCCCACGCGGCGGACGGCTATGCCAGGGCCAGCGGGAAGGTGGGCGTCTGCTTTGCCACCTCCGGCCCCGGCGCTACCAACCTGGTCACCGGCATTGCCACCGCCTATATGGACTCCATCCCCATGGTGGCCATCACCGGAAACGTGGCGGTGAACGCCTTGGGCAAGGATTCTTTCCAGGAGATCGATATTGCCGGCGTGACCATGCCGATTACCAAGTACAGTACCATTGTCAAGGATGTGCGGGAACTGGCTCCCGCCATCCGCAAGGCCTTCCGGCTGGCCCAGACCGGCCGCCCGGGACCGGTGCTGCTGGATGTGACCAAGGATGTAACGGCGGCCACCACAGAGTTTTATCCGGTGGAGCCGGAACCCATCCGGCGCCAGAGCCATACCATACGGGAGGAGGATCTGGAGCAGGCGCTGGAAATGCTGAAGGCGGCCAAACGCCCCTTTGTGTTTGCCGGCGGCGGGGTGATTTCCGCGGAGGCCGTGGAGGAGCTGACGGAGCTGGCCCACAAGCTGGACGCCCCGGTGACCTGTACCCTGATGGGGCAGGGGGCCTTTGACCAGGCGGATCCGGCCTACACCGGGATGCTGGGCATGCACGGTACCAAGGCCTCCAACCTGGGTGTGACGGACTGCGACCTGCTGGTAGCGGTGGGCGTTCGCTTCAGCGACCGCTGTACGGGGGATCCCAAAACCTTTGCCAAAAACGCCCGGATCCTGCAGCTGGATGTGGACGAGGCGGAGATCAATAAGAACGTGCGGGTAGACGCCTCCGTGATTGGAGATTTGAAGCTGGTTTTAGGCAAGCTGAACGATCGCCTGGATCAACAGAGCCATGGGGAATGGCAGGAGCAGATCCAGGAACAGAAACGGCGGTATCCGCTGGCCTGCCATTCGGAACAGCTGACCGGCCCGTATGTGATCCAGACGCTTTCGGAGATTACCCAGGGGAACGCGGTAATCACCACGGACGTGGGGCAGCATCAGATGTGGACGGCCCAGTTTTATACCTTCCGGAAGCCCCGGACCTTCTTAAGCTCCGGCGGCTTGGGAACCATGGGCTATGGCCTGGGGGCTTCCATCGGCGCCCAGTTTGCCCGGCCTCAGGAGCAGGTGATCAACGTCAGCGGCGACGGCTGCTTCCGTATGAACCTAAACGAGCTGGCCACGGTCACCCGGAACAACCTGCCCATTGTCACGGTGATCCTGAACAACCATGTGCTGGGGATGGTGCGCCAGTGGCAGACCCTTTTCTATGGAAAACGGTATTCCCAGACGGTTCTGGAAGACAAGGTGGATTTTGTAAAGGTGGCGGAGGCCATGGGAGCCAAGGGATACCGGATCACCCGTCCGGAGGAGGCGGAGCCGGTGCTGCGGGAAGCCATCGGGTTACGTCAGCCGGTGGTGGTGGAATGTGTTATCCACAACGATGACAAGGTGTTTCCTATGGTGGCTCCAGGCGGCAACATTGAAGACGTATTCAGCGAGGAAGATTGGGAGGCGACAGAATGAGCAGAGTGTACAATTTTTCCGCGGGGCCGGCGGTCCTGCCGGAGGAGGTTTTAAAGGAAGCGGCCGAAGAAATGCTGGATTACCGGGGCTGTGGTATGTCGGTTATGGAGATGAGCCACCGGTCCAAGATGTTTGAGGATATTTTGGAGTCGGCGGAGGCGGACATCCGGGAGCTGATGGGGATCCCGTCCCACTATAAGGTGCTGTTTCTCCAGGGCGGCGGTTCCCTCCAGTTTGCCATGGTGCCGCTGAACCTGATGCCTCACGGCGCGGCCGATTACGTGATTACCGGCCAGTGGTCCCGGAAAGCGTTTAAGGAGGCCCAGAAGTTTGGGGATGTCAAGGCCATTGCCAGCAGCGAGGACAAAACCTTTTCCTACATCCCGGACTGCTCCGACCTGCCGGTGCGGGAAAACGCGGATTATGTGTACATCTGTGAAAACAACACCATCTATGGCACCAAATATAAGACCCTTCCCAACACCAAGGGCAAGATACTGGTGGCGGATCAGTCCTCCTGCTTCCTGTCCGAGCCGGTGGAGGTGGAAAAATACGGCATGATCTGGGGCGGCGTCCAGAAAAATGTGGGGCCTGCCGGGCTGGTGATCGCCATCCTCCGGGAGGATCTGATCCCGAAGGAGGAACTGCCGGGCGTCCCTACTATGCTCCAGTACAAGACCCATGCGGACGCCCGTTCCCTGTACAATACGCCCAACTGCTACGCCATCTATATCTGCGGCAAGGTGTTCCAGTGGCTGAAGAAGCAGGGCGGCCTGGCGGCCATGAAGGAGCGGAACCAGAAAAAGGCGGCAATCCTGTACGATTATCTGGATCAGAGCCAGCTGTTCCGCGGCACAGTGGCAAAAGAAGACCGCTCTTTGATGAACGTGCCGTTTGTCACCGGCGATAAGGAACTGGACGCCCTGTTTGTAAAGGAGGCCCAGGCGGCCGGCTTCGAGAACCTGAAGGGCCACCGCACGGTAGGAGGCATGCGGGCCAGCATTTATAACGCCATGCCCTTGGAGGGAGTAAAAGCCCTGGTAGCGTTTATGGCAGACTTTGAAGAAAAGCATCGGTAAAGGGGAGGAAAAGGACGTGTATCAGGTACATTGCATGAATGTGATTGCCCAGGCGGGGCTGGATAAGCTGGGAGACGGCTATCAGCTGACGGAAAAGCTGGAGGACGCGGACGCGGTGCTGGTGCGCAGCGCGTCCATGCACGAGCTGGAGCTGCCGGAGAAGCTGAAGGTCATTGCCCGGGCCGGGGCCGGCGTCAACAACATCCCGCTGGACGCCTGCGCCAAAAAGGGAATTGTGGTGTTTAACACCCCTGGGGCCAATGCCAACGGGGTGAAGGAGCTGGTGCTGGCCGGCATGCTGCTGGCAGCCCGGGACATCAGCGGCGGCATCCGGTGGGTGCGGGAAAACGCGGCGGATGAAAACATCACCAAGGACGCGGAAAAAAGCAAAAAGGTGTTTGCCGGCACGGAAATCCGGGGCAAGACCCTGGGGGTCATCGGCCTGGGGGCCATCGGCGCCCGGGTGGCCAACGCGGCTCTAACCTTGGGCATGAAGGTACTGGGCTTTGACCCTTACCTTTCGGTGGACGCAGCCTGGAACCTGGATCACCATGTGGAGCATGTCAATGACCTGGATACCCTTCTGGAGGAAAGCGATTACATTACCATCCATGTGCCGTCCATGCCGGCTACCAACGGTATGATCAGCGCGGAAGCCATCGGGAAAATGAAGGATGGGGTTGTGTTCTTAAACTTTGCCCGGGACCTTCTGGTGGATGAGAAGGCCATGGCGGCAGCGCTGGAAAGCGGCAAGGTGCGACGCTATGTCAGCGACTTCCCCAACCCGGTCAGCGTCCGTATGAAAAACGCCATTGTGACGCCCCATTTAGGGGCCTCCACCGAGGAGTCGGAGGAAAACTGCGCCAAGATGGCGGCCAAGGAGATCCGCCGGTTCCTGGAGGAGGGCAATATTTCCAACTCGGTGAATTACCCGCGGGTGGATTTGGGCCCCATCCGCTCGGCCTGCCGTCTGGCAATTTTCCACCAGAACATTCCCAATATGATCAGCCAGATTGCCACCCTGCTGTCCGGCAGCGGCCTGAACATTGTCAATATGAGCGACCAAAGCCGGGGCGAGCACGCCTATTCCCTGATCGACCTGGAAAGCAGCGTGGCGGAGGAAACCCTGCGGCAGCTGGAAGACATCGAGGGTGTGTACCGGGTGCGGAAAATCCGCTGAAAAGGGTAAAAACAAAAGGATAGAACGCATTGGCAGCCAGAAATTTCCACAAAAGAGGCGGATTCCCAGTTGACGCAGGAGGGGTCCGCCCTTTATACTGGATAAGTGCGAAACGCGGCGCCTAGGGGTTCCCGGCGCCGTCCAGTCAGGAGGAGGAGCATGAAAAAGAAAAATCAAAGGAGAAGTTGGCGGCTGCGGGCCCAGAGCCTGGTTCTGTCGTTTGTGCTGTGCGCGGCCCTGGTAGGGCCGGCGGCGCCGGCCTTTGCCGGGACGGAGGCCTCCGGGGAGGGGCCGGCGGAGACGGCGCAGGAGAGTGGGTCCGCGCCGGAGACCCAAGGGGAGTCCCCTGCCGCAGAGGGATCCACGGCGGAGGCTTCCCTGGAGGAAAGCACGGCGGAAAACTCCCAGGCGGAGGAATCCCCGGCGGAGAGCAGCAGCGCCGCTTCCACGGAAGAATCCTCGGCGGAGAGCCGCCCGGAAGAAAGTTCTCCGGCGGAAAGCTCCCCGGCGGACGCGGAATCCACCTGGGCGGCGGGTGTGGAAAACCAGGCGGCCACGGAGGCGCAGCCGGAGGAGTACGAGGTGTTGATTGAGGAGGCGGTGGAGGAAGGCCAGATCCAGGATCCGGAGCAGGCCCTGTCCGCCTTTACCCTGTATGCTTCCGTGCAGCGG
>CALWEC010000018.1 GCA_944376945.1 uncultured Lachnospiraceae bacterium
CACAAGCAATATCAATCCGGTGTGCCGATCCAGATCAGCGTATACGAAGATAAGCTGTATATTGCCAACTGCGGATGCCTGCCGGAAAACTGGACGCTGGAAAACCTGATGAGCAAGCACGCCTCCAGTCCGTACAACCCTAATATCGCCCATGTGTTCTACCTAGCGGGCTTTATTGAAAGCTGGGGCCGGGGTATTGAGAAAATCTGCTCGGCCTGCGAAAAGGACGGCGTGCCGCAGCCGGAATATACGGTCAATCCCGGCGACATTATGATAAAATTCACCGCGCCGGAGGAGCGGGTTGTCCGGGTGACTGATCGGGTGACTGATCGGGTGACTGTAAAGGTGACTGATAAAGTAATAGATAAAGAACAGGAACTTTTGATTTTATTGGCGGAAGATCCCGGCTATACCATGCCGCAGCTGGCCGAACGGTTGAACATCAGCCGGAAAACGGTGGCTGCCCGGCTAAAAAAGCTGAAAGAAGCGGGCTTAATCCAGCGCATTGGTTCCGACCGCAATGGATACTGGAAGCTACTGAAATAGAGCCCCCATCCGGACCGAGATCGCCGATCGGACGGTTCCCACAGGATTCAAACGCCGATTTGCCGCCGAAGGATTGCCCGATTTCCTGGTGATTTCCTGGCGGCACAGCTGGATCAGAGAGCGGATTCCCGTATTTTTCGTACTTCCTTTATCTGGCATTTCATATAGTCCAAAAGAAAGACAGAAAATTGTTCCGCCGCATGAGAACAGTAGCCGTTGGCCGGATACCCCAGAGCCAGAGTACGGTAGCATCCATCGGGGCCAAGGGAAAAATAGCGAAGCTCCTTTTCTTTCTCTAGGTAGGTTTCCGGCAGAAATGTTACGCCCATCTTTGCTTCCGCCAGACGGATCAGGGTTTCAAAGCTGTTGTGTGACTGGACGATGCGGGGGGCGATCTTGTACCTGCGGAATAAATCCTCCGCAAACTCCCTCAGCCGATGTTTTACACTGTACAATAAAAAATCCTGCCCGTTTAAATCGTTTATATCCAGCCAATACCGGCCGGTGGATCCCGACCGGTGCGCCAGGGCGCATAGAGGATGGCCGGCATGTGCCGCCAGAAGGATTTCTTCGTCGGCAAGCTTGCGGTAAGGCAGACTGGAATCGTCCATGGGGATTGTGACAAAACCCACGTCTACCATGTTTTGTCTGAGCCATTCTTCCTGCGTTTTCATATTTCCTTCCCATATATCTAGATGAATGTGGGGGTATGCGTCCGCAAAGGCGGGGATGATCTTGGGAAGGAGATGCGGCGCGCGGAAAGTTGAGACGGAGAAGCGGACGCTTCCGCCCAGGGAGGCATTCAGATCTGCGATCTTACTGAAAAAATTACGGCGCAGCCCTAAGATCTGTTTTGCGGTCTCAACATATATGCTCCCTTCCTGTGTCAGCAGCAGGCCTTTGTTGGTGCGGATAAACAGGGGGAACCCCAGCCGTTCTTCATAGGATTTTAAAAATTGGCTGAGAGAGGATTGGGCCATATACAATTCGGAAGCGGCTGCGGAGATCTTCCCATATTTGGCGATGGTAAGTATATAACATAGTTCTCGAAATTCCATTTCCTATAATCCGCCTTTCCTGGAAGTGACTATAGATAAAACCGATAACAGGCATCCTCTCAAGTGTATTTTACAGGAAGCATGGTACATATTACAATATCTTTATCTATCAGTCAATGAAGGAGATGGAAGGATGGAGGATTTCACGTATGAGGGAACGATCGTGCCGGGACGGCCAACGATCCTTATGATCCCAGGAGGCATGGGAACCTCTCCGGCCGTTTACCGCCACATTGCCCACCGTCTGGAATGTGCCTGGGTGATCTTGGACTGGGCGCGCTCCCCTGGACCGTGGGATGTGCGAGAACTGGGGAAAAGGCTGCTCCGCTGGGTAGAAGAACAGTCTTTCGGCCCGGTAATTTTGGCAGGGTATTCGGCAGGCGGTGTGATCGCCATGGAGGCGGCGATCCGGGACCGGGCCGGAAAAATTGCCGGGCTTATGCTTTCCAATACAGGCCCGTGCGCCATTGGACATGGACAGGCAGACCGTCCTCAGCAGATTCTAAAATACTGGTTTTCGAGAGAGTATTACGAAGATTTTTTAAAAAGCTGTTTTGCCTTTCCCATCGCCCCGGCGTTTCAGGCGGAGCTGATGGAATATGCTTCCCAGATCCCCATGGATGTAGTGTATGAGGCGGCAAAAACCCTGCGGGAGTATGATCTGCGCCCGGAACTTTACCGGATTCACTGTCCGGTTACGGTGGCGCATGGGAAGCTGGATAAAAACAGGACGCTGGAACATGTCCGGATGCTGAAGGAAGGGATCCCGCAGGCACGGGTTTATCTGCTCCATGGAGGACACACGATTATGGTGGATGATCCCGGATCGTGGCTGGCGCTTTTAAAACAGCTTATGAAGACCGCAGGAAGGTGTTTCTAGGTAGATCATAGGAGGCAAGGAAAATGAGAAAATTTAAGACCGTTTATATGAGAGGCGGTACCAGCAAAGGGTGTATGTTTCTTCGGGAGGACCTGCCGCAGGATCCGGAAGAATGGGCCTCTATCTTTCAGCAGGTTATGGGGTGTCCGGATCCTAAGCAGATCGATGGCATGGGAGGTACGGTCTCTTCCAACAACAAGGTTGTGATTGTGTGGAAAAGCCAGGATGCGAGGGCCGATGTAGAGTACCTAGTCGGTCAGGTTATCGTAGGGAAAGAACGGGTCGATTTCAAATCCAACTGTGGGAACATGACCTCCGCAGTAGGCCCTTTTGCGGTGGAAGCAGGGTTGGTAGAGATTACGGAGCCGATTACTACCGTCCATCTTTTAAACCGGAATACAGATAAATATATTGATGTGACGGTTCCCTGTGCCAACGGAGCGATCCAGACAGAAGGAGATTGTGCCATTGCCGGCGTGGATGGAACGGCGCCGGAGCTGATGGTAAAATTTTTAAACCCGGCAGGATCCAAGACCGGCAAGCTGCTTCCTACAGGGCATGTGGTAGATTCCATGGAGATCCCAGGGATCGGAACGATAGAGGCTACGATCCTGGATGTGTCCAACCCTACGGTCTTGGTGCGGGCAGAAGATCTGGGTATTACAGGGACGGAACTTCCGGCTGAGGTGAATGCCAGAAAAGACCTGTGCGATGTGCTGGAAAAGATCCGGGGAACAGCGGCGTGCAGAATGGGATTTGCAAAGGATTTAAAGGATGCCACAGAAAACAGCCCGGCCGTGCCGAAGGTGGGCTTTGTCTCAGCGCCGGCGTCTTTTGCTGGATTGGATGGAAAGCCGGTGCCGGCGCAGGAAATGGACATCTGTGCCCGGGTTATTTCGGTTTTTCAGTGCCATAAGGCCTGCCCTCTGACCTCTGCCAGTGCCATTGCGGTGGCTGCCGCGCTGGAAGGCAGTGTTGTGCAGAAAATTATGGGAGGGCTCCCGGCGTCCGGAAAAGTGCGCATTGGGCATCCCGGCGGTGTTATGACCATGATGCCGGAGGTGAAAAAAACAGAAAACGGGATCCAAGTGCCCTCGGTTGCCGTGCAGAGAACGGCGCGGAGGATCATGGAGGGGGTTGTCTACATTCGGAATTAGTAAGATGCCGTTCCATGCCGCCAATGGAAAGTTAGGAGAGAAAAGATACGAAATGTCCTAGATGTGGGAAAATACTGGCGCGAACCCCGCTTGACAGCCCTTCGGAATCATAGTAAGATGGGAACGACAGGATCCTCGGCCCAGGCTGAAAGTAAGACGGGAACGACAGGATCCCCGGCCCAGGCCGGAATATAGAAAAAGGCAGAGAAGAGGAGAGTACGCCCCAGAGCGGACCCCAGAGAGCCCCGGCAGCTGAAAAGGGGCGTCTGGCCCTGGCGCGGAAGATGGCCTCGGAGCCGCGCACCGACTGCCGGGAAACCGGCACAGGCTGCGACGGGTGCGCCCGTGAACGCGCCGGAGTATGGGAACCCGCCCCCACAGGAGGGCCGTACTTCCAGAGGCTTTCCCCGCGAGGGGAGGGCGAATCCAGGTGGTAACACGAAGCGAAGGCTCTCGTCCCGGAAACAGTCAGGGGACGGGAGCCTGTTTTTTCGGAAAGCCCGCGGCGGCCCGAAAGATTTGCCAGTGGGAAAGCCCGCAGAAATCGGAAAGATTTGCCAGTGGGAGAATCCGCGGCAGCCTGAAGATTTGCCAGTGGGAAAGCCCGCGGCAGCCTGAAAAATTTACCAGAAAGAAGGAATCGGAACATGTGCAAAGAGTGTAAGAAGCCTTACTACATTACCACGGCTATCGCCTACACCTCCGGCAAGCCTCACATCGGCAACTGCTACGAGATTGTGCTGGCGGACAGCATCGCCCGGTATAAGCGGGCCCAGGGCCGGGACGTATTTTTCCAGACCGGCACCGATGAGCACGGCCAGAAGATCGAGCAGAAGGCCCAGGAGGCGGGCATGAGCCCTAAGGAGTTTGTGGATCAGGTGGCGGGCACCGTCAAGGGCCTGTGGGATCTGTTAAACACCTCCTACGACAAGTTTATCCGCACCACGGATCCGGACCACGAGGCCCAGGTCCAGAAGATTTTTAAGAAGCTCTACGACCAGGGGGACATCTATAAGGGCTACTACGAGGGGCTGTACTGCACCCCCTGCGAGTCCTTCTTCACCGAGTCCCAGCTGGTGGACGGCAAGTGCCCGGACTGCGGGCGGCCGGTGCAGCCGGCCCGGGAGGAGGCCTACTTCTTCCGCATGAGCAAGTACGCGGACCGGCTGATCGAGCACATCAACACCCATCCGGACTTTATCCAGCCGGTGTCCCGGAAGAACGAGATGATGAACAACTTCCTGCTGCCGGGGCTCCAGGACCTGTGCGTGTCCCGGACCTCCTTTAAGTGGGGCATCCCGGTGGACTTTGACCCCAAGCATGTGGTGTACGTGTGGCTGGACGCCCTGACCAACTATATCACCGGCATCGGCTACGACGCGGACGGAAACTCCAGCAGCCAGTATCAGAAATATTGGCCCGCGGACCTGCACCTGATCGGAAAGGACATCATCCGCTTCCACACCATCTATTGGCCCATCTTCCTGATGGCCCTGGGCGAGCCCCTGCCCAAGCAGATTTTCGGCCACCCGTGGCTGCTTCAGGGGGACGGGAAGATGAGCAAATCCAAGGGCAACGTGCTCTACGCGGACACCCTGGTGGACTTTTTCGGCGTGGACGCGGTGCGCTACTTTGTGCTCCACGAGATGCCCTTCGAGAACGACGGCGTCATTTCCTGGGAGCTGATGGTGGAGCGGGTGAATTCGGACCTGGCCAACACCCTGGGGAACCTGGTGAACCGGACCATCGCCATGAGCAACAAGTACTTCGGCGGCGTGGTGGCGGACGCCGGGGCGGCGGAGCCGGTGGACGAGGATCTGAAGCGCGCGGTGCTGGAGACCGTCTCCAAGGTGGACGAGAAGATGGAAAAGCTCCGGGTGGCCGACGCCCTGACGGAGATTTTTAACCTGTTCAAGCGCTGCAATAAATACATTGACGAGACCATGCCCTGGGCCCTGGCCAAGGACGAGACCAAGCGGGACCGGCTGTCCACGGTGCTGTACAACCTGGTGGAGGGCATCTGCATCGGCGCGTCCCTGCTGGAGTCCTTCCTGCCGGAGACGGCGGAGAAGATCGCGGCCCAGCTGTCCACCCAGATCCGGCCGCTGGCGGAGCTGGATGCGTTCGGCCGCTATCCTTCCGGGAACAAGGTGACGGAAAAGCCGGAGATCCTCTTTGCCCGGCTGGATCTGGACCAGGTGATGGAGAAGGTGCACGCCATGTTCCCGCCTCACGAGGAGGAGGCCGCCCCGGAGGAGCCGGTCATCGACCTGCCGGCTAAGCCGGAGATCGACATCGAGGAGTTTGGAAAGCTCCAGTTCCAGGTGGGGGAGATCCTGGCCTGCGAGCCGGTGAAAAAGTCCAAGAAGCTGCTGTGCTCCCAGGTGAAGGTGGGCAGCCAGGTGCGCCAGATTGTCTCCGGCATTAAGGCCCACTACAGCCCGGAGGAGATGGTGGGCAAGAAGGTGATGGTGGTGACCAACCTGAAGCCGGCCAAGCTGGCGGGGGTTCTGTCCGAGGGCATGATCCTCTGCGCCGAGGACGCGGAGGGGAACCTGTCCCTGATGGTGCCGGAGAAGGAGATGCCCGCCGGCGCGGAGATCCGCTGACGGCGGCAGAGGTGCTCTATGATTTTTGATACCCATGCCCATTACGACGATGAGGCCTTCGACGGGGACCGGGAGGAGGTGCTCCGGTCCCTGGCCGGCTGCGGCGTCCGCCGGGTGGTGAACGTGGGGGCCAGCCGGAAAAGCACGGAGGCCTCCCTGGCCATGGCGGAGCGGCTGCCCTTTTTCCGGGCGGCGGTGGGGGTGCACCCTTCGGACACCGGGGAGTTTGAGACCGGCGAGGCGTCCCTAGACTGGCTGCGCCGCTGCGCCGCCCACCCCAGGGCGGTGGCGGTGGGGGAGATCGGCCTGGATTACCACTGGGATACCCCGGAGCGGCCCATCCAGAAAAAGTGGTTCGAGGCCCAGCTGGCCGTGGCCAGGGAGCGGAACCTGCCGGTGATCATCCAC
>CALWEC010000019.1 GCA_944376945.1 uncultured Lachnospiraceae bacterium
ACGATCCGGCTCGACAGCCGCAAGACCTTCCGGAACCTGGAAAATCTTCTGGACAACGCGGACAAATACAGCGGCCCAGGCACCCTGGTGTTTGTAAGCCTAAAGGAACATGAGGAACAGCTGCGGCTGGAGTTGAAAAACGTTTCTTTCCATGAGCTTCCAGGGGATTTGGATCTGCTGAAGGGGCGGTTTGTCCGGGGGGATGCGTCCCGCAATACGGAAGGCTCCGGCCTGGGCTTGGCCATTGTGGACAGCTTTGTCCGGCTCCAGGGCGGCAGCTTTTCCATAAGCGCCGATGGAGATGTGTTTCGGGCGGAGGTGGTTTTTCCCGCCGGTGCGAAAGAACAAAATTCCGGCGCCCCGGAGGAATAAATCCTCCTGGTTCCGTACATGCTGGATAGTAGAAGGAAGCCAGCCGGCCTGCGGACGCGGACCGGCCGGAAAAGCCGGAAGAGGAGGAGCATGTATGGCGGTTTACAAGGTGGAAATCTGCGGGGTCAATACGTCCAAGCTGCCGCTGTTAAAAAACGAGGAGAAGGAACGGCTGTTCCGCCGGATCCAAGAGGGGGATCCGGAGGCGCGGGAAGAGTATATCAAAGGGAACCTTCGGCTGGTTTTAAGCGTCATCCAGCGGTTTGCCGGAAACGGGGACAATATGGACGACCTGTTCCAGATCGGCTGCATCGGCCTGATCAAGGCCATCGATAATTTTGACGTGAGCCAGAACGTCAAGTTTTCCACGTATGCGGTTCCCATGAACAGGGGAGAGGGAAAAACGGCTGGGCGGGACGGGAAAGGAGAGGGAAAAACGGTTTCGCAGAACGGAAAAGGGAAAAGGGGAAGGCCGCCGCGCCAGGCAGGAATGCCGGGCACGGCGGCCTTCGGAGCGCTTTCCGGAGAGGGCCGTCTGGGGGCGGGAAGCCTGCAGGCCGGTTACTCCCGCTCTCGCAGTTCGCCGGAGCGGTAGGCGGCCAGCAGTTTTTCCAAGTCGGCGATCTGTTCTTTCAGCTGGCGTCCGGTATCCGTGTCGCTGACCAGCTGCCGTTTGTTTACCTGCTCCACCACAAACAGCTCCGAGTGGATGTCCTTGCCGGTGCGGATGGCGTCCTCCGTGGAGGTGAAGGGCTCGTGGTATACCAGCTTCAGCCCGTAGGAGTTGGAGATCAGGGTGTACCCGGCAATGCCGGTGGTGGACTGGTAGGCCCGGGAAAAACCGCCGTCGATGATCAGCAGCTTGCCGCCGCACTTGATGGGGGACTCCCCCTTTTTCTGCTTCACCGGCACATGGCCGTTGACAATGTGGGAGGTCTCCGGATCCAGGCCGAACTCCTCAAAGATCCGGTCCACCACTTCCTCCTCGTTGTACAGCTTATAGTAGGGGGTCTTCGGCTCCTCGTGGGCCTTTTTGTCTTTGATAAAATAGCGCTCAAAGGTGGTCATCCGCTCTTTGCCGAACAGGGGGGAGGAAGCGCCGGTCCACAGATAGTAAATCACATCGGTGGCGTAGTCCTTTTCCGGGCCGGGGGCCAGGTAGTAGCCGCGGCGGACGTAGTTGTCCAGCACGTCCATCAGCTCCTTGCCCCGGTAGGTTTTGCCCTCCAGGGTCACCTGGCGGAAGCTGCCGTCCGCGTTCAGAGGGATGCTGCCGTGGAAGAGCAGGTTGTTGTCGTAGATCAGGTACAGGCTGCCCTTGCTCAGCAGGAAGCGGATGTGGGAATGGAGGCGTGCGCAGCTAAGGAAGGAGGTGTGCAGCTTCTCCATCAGGATCTCCTCTGCCTCGCTGAGCTTGTAGGGATCCTTGGGATCCACCGTGGGCAGGGAAACGTCCTCCAGGTCGTAGGTATGGCCGTAGAGGGTAATCTTTTTGTTTTCGTAGTCGATCTTATCTAGCAGCAGCCGGTCGTCCAGCTGGAATTCCGGATGCCGCTTAATCAGCTGGCCCTCCAGCTTAAACTGGAGGATGGCCACGGCCTTGTGCATCTTGGTGTCGGTGGCCAGGTTGGTCTCGTCGTAGGTGGCCGGGTCGTATTTCACCTTAAAGCAGGCGCAGTCGTCGTCCCCGTAGGTGTCCAGGGCAAAGCGCATCAGCGGGATCAGGTTGATGCCGTAGCCGTCCTCCAGGATGTCCAGGTTGCCGTACCGGGCGGAGAGCCGCAGCACCGTGGCGATGCAGGCCAGGTTACCGCAGGCGGCCCCCATCCACACCACATCGTGGTTGCCCCACTGGACGTCCACCGAATGGTAGTTCATCAGCGTATCCATAATGATATGGGGCCCCGGGCCCCGGTCGTAGATGTCCCCGAGGATATGCAGATGGTTGACCACCAGCCGCTGGATGGTGTGGGCGAAGGCGCAGACGCATTCGGTGGCCCGGCCGGTGCGGATGATGGCCTCCAGGATGCCCTCGTAGTAATGTTCCTTGGCGGTGGACTCGTTGACGGCTACCAGTTCCTCGATGATATAGGCAAATTCCGGGTCGATGGATTTGCGCACCTTGGAGCGGGTGTACTTCATGGAGGCCCGGCGGGTCATGCGGATTAGCCGCAGCAGCATGGTGCGGAACCAGTCGTGCATGTTGATGCCGGTGGCTTTCACCAGCTTCATTTTCTCCTCTGGATAATAGATGAGAGTGGCCAGATCGGTTTTGTCCTGCTGGGAAAGCTCAAAGCCGAACACATCGTCAATCTTGCTGCGGACGGTCCCGGAACCGTTCTTTAAGATGTGGATGAACTGCTCGTACTCCCCATGGATGTCCGTCATAAAATGCTCCGTGCCCTTGGGCAGCTGCAGGATGGAGGACAGGTTGATGATCTCCGTGCTGGCCTTGGCGATGGAGGGGAAGCGGTAGGACAATGCTTCCAGATACTTCTTGTCTTCGCGTGTCATACAATACTCCTCCCAAATGGATGTAATTCTTTTCCATTTTAGCACAAATTTTCAGATATGGCCAGGATGTTTTCCGAGAAATCTCTATAAAAGTTCTCCGGGAAATGCTATAAAAACCGAGGGGAACGCTGCCGGCGGGCCGGGGAGGAGCGAGAAGGGCGGGAGTCGGGGCGGGAAGATAAAAGCATTGACGTGGGTGTGGAAATTGCGTATACTGATAGCATGCGCGGGCCGGTACGCCGCATGATCCCGCGCGGGGACGGAAGAAAGAAAAAGCCGGGAAAACGGCTTTCAGGAGGAATGAATATGCAGAACATGAGTCCGGATACCATCTGTATCCAGGGAGGCTGGCAGCCGGGAAACGGCGAGGCCCGGATCCTTCCCATTTATCAGAGTACCACCTTTAAGTACAGCACCAGCGAATATATGGGAAAGCTGTTTGACCTGGAGGAGGCCGGGTATTTCTATTCCCGTCTCCAGAATCCCACCTGCGACGCGGTGGCGGCCAAGATCTGCGCCCTGGAGGGCGGCGTGGCGGCCATGCTTACTTCCTCCGGCCAAGCGGCCAATTTCCTGGCGCTGTTTAATATCTGCGAGGCAGGCAGCCATATCGTCAGCTCCGCCACCATCTACGGCGGCAGCACCAACCTGATGGCCGTGACCATGAAGAAGATGGGCATCCAGGTGACCCTGGTGGATCCGGACGCCAGCGAGGAAGAACTGGAGAAGGCGTTCCGGCCCAACACCCGGGCGGTGTTCGGGGAGACCATCGCCAACCCGTCCCTGGTGGTGCTGGACATCGAAAAATTTGCCCGCCTGGCCCATAAGCACGGGGTGCCGCTGATTGTGGACAACACCTTTGCCACCCCCATCAACTGCCGGCCTTTCCAGTGGGGGGCGGACATTGTAACCCATTCCACCACCAAGTACATGGACGGCCACGCGGCCACCGTCGGCGGCTGCATTGTGGACAGCGGGAATTTCGACTGGATGGCCCACCGGGAGCTGTTCCCGGGCCTGACCACCCCGGACGAATCCTACCATGGCATTGTATACGCGGAAAAATTCGGCAAGCTGGCCTATATTGAAAAGGCCACGGCCCAGCTGATGCGGGATCTGGGGACCTGCCAGTCCCCTATGAACGCCTTCCTGCTGAACCTGGGGCTGGAGGCCCTGCACCTGCGGGTGCCCCGGCACTGCGAGAACGCCCAGAAGGTGGCGGAGCACCTGGCTTCCCTGCCGGAGGTGGCCTGGGTCAACTATCCGGGACTGCCGGGCAGCAAGTACCACGAGCTGGCCCAGAAATACCTGCCCAACGGTTCCTGCGGCGTCATCTCCTTCGGCCTGAAGGGAGGCCGGGAGCGGGCCAGCCGCTTTATGGACCAGCTGAAGCTGGGAGCCATTGTCACCCATGTGGCGGACGCCCGCACCTCGGTGCTGCACCCGGCCAGCCATACCCACCGGCAGCTGACAGACGAGCAGCTGGTGGAAGCCGGCGTACAGCCGGAGATGATCCGGTTTTCCGTAGGCTTGGAGGCGGCGGAGGATATTATCGCGGACATCGACCAGGCCATTGCCGCCAGTAAGGAGTGAAAAAAATGCAGACTTTTGAAAAATCCCATAAGCTAGACCATGTTTGCTACGATGTGCGGGGCCCGGTGGTGGACGAAGCCAACCGGATGAGCGCCCACAACATCGACGTTTTAAAGCTGAATATCGGCAACCCGGCGCCCTTTGGCTTCCACGCGCCGGAGGAGATTATCCAGGATATGCAGGCGGGCCTGCGCGACGCCGAGGGATACTCGGACTCCAAGGGCCTCTTCAGCGCCCGCAAGGCCATCATGCAGTACTGCCAGCTGAAAAAGCTGCCCAATGTGGGGATGGACGACATCTACATTGGCAACGGGGTCAGCGAGATGATTACCATGGCCATGCAGGGCCTGCTGAACGATGGGGATGAAATCCTGGTGCCGGCCCCGGACTACCCGCTGTGGACGGCGGCGGCCAATCTGGCCGGCGGCAAGCCGGTCCACTACATCTGCGATGAGGAAGCGGACTGGTACCCGGACCTGGAAGATATGGAAAGCAAGATCACCAGCCGCACCAAGGGCATTGTGATCATCAACCCCAACAACCCAACCGGCGCCCTGTATCCCCAGGACCTGCTGGAGCGGATCGTGGAG
The DNA here is from genome assembly GCA_944376945.1 of uncultured Lachnospiraceae bacterium. Lineage (GTDB taxonomy): Bacteria > Bacillota > Clostridia > Lachnospirales > Lachnospiraceae > Pseudolachnospira. The sequence continues at coordinate 5,070 of CALWEC010000019.1, forward strand.
ATTGCCCGGCGGCACCGGCTGATCCTTTTCTCCGATGAGATCTACGACCGGCTGGTTATGGACGGGGAAAAGCATGTATCCATCGCCTCCCTGGCGCCGGACCTGTTCTGCGTGACCATGAACGGCCTGTCCAAGTCCCACCGGATCGCCGGGTTCCGCAGCGGCTGGATGTGCCTGTCCGGGGATAAATCCTACGCCAAGGGATACATAGAAGGGCTGAACATGCTGGCTTCCATGCGGCTGTGCGCCAATGTGCCGGCCCAGCTGATTGTGCAGACGGCCCTGGGCGGCTACCAGAGCGTGGATGAGCTGCTGCTGCCGGGCGGCCGGATCTACGAGCAGCGGGAGTACATTACCCAGGCGCTTAACGAAATCCCCGGGGTTTCGGCGAAAAAGCCCAAAGCGGCGTTTTATATATTTCCTAAGTTGGATGTGCAGCGGTTTGGGATTCTGGACGACGAGAAATTTGCGCTGGATTTCCTGCGGGAGAAAAAAGTGCTGATTGTCCAGGGCACCGGCTTTAACTGGCCGCAGCCGGATCATTTCCGGATCGTCTACCTGCCGCGGGTGGACGAACTGAAGGTGGCCACTGGCCGTCTGGCGGATTTCCTGAGCCACTATCATCAATCATAAAAAAGGGGAGCAAAGAAATATGAAGAGCTTCAAAAAAGGTTTGGCGCTTCTCCTGACGCTGGCGCTGGCCACGGTTAGCCTGGCCGCCTGCGGGAAGGAAGAGGAAGTTACGGTGGAAAGTTTGGTGGAGGAAGCCCGGAAGAACGCGGAGGACGCCGAATCCATGGAGGCCTCTATGAAGGTGGACGCCAGCGCGGTGATTCCGGCGGAATTGCTGGAATCCCTGGCCGGCGTTTCCATGGGAGAGGACAGCGAGGGTTTGGAACTGGGCCTGACCCTGGAGGGCGATCTGCAGGCCGTGAAGGATGGCGTCAGCTACGTGGACATGGAACTGGAGGTTTCCCTTATGGGACAGACCCAGACCATGACCGTGGAAACCTACACCGTGGAAGAGGACGGCGTGACCAAGGCCTATGTGGCCCAGGACGGGACCTGGAGCTACAGTGAGACGGATGCGGCGGAGGACACGGTAAGCGGGGCCCTGGACGATCTGATGGACGACAGCCTGGAGTGGACCCTGGAGGAGGACAAGGAGGAGTTCGGCGGCGCCGAGGCCTATGTGCTGACGGCGGAGATCTCCGCGGAGGACCTGATTGCCATTGGCCAGGAGGCGGCCGGCGAATCCCTGGAGGACGTGGATCTGGACGCCCTGGAGGAGCAGACGGGGGTGGACTTTAGCCAGCTGACCATGAGCCTGGTGTGGTACGTGGACGCGGAAGAGCGTGTGCCGCTGGGCCTGGAGATGGATCTGGGCGATTCCCTGACCAAGGTGCTGGAGGACACGGAGCTGGCGGGCCTGGAAGCTACCCTGCAGGTAGAGATTACGGATATGGCTTACGATTCCGTGGACGAGATTGAAATCCCGGAGGAAGCCCTGGCGGCGGCCGGCGGCGCGGAGGAGCCGGAGACCGAGACGGGCTCCAACCTGCTGAACCCGGTGGATCCCACGGAAATTCTGAATCCTACCGAGGCGGCAGAGCCTACCGTTGCCGCGGATCCTACCGAGGCGGCGGATCCTACCGAGGCGGGAGGCGAGGAGATTCCGGACTACGAGGCCGGAGCGGCGGCCATCAACGCGGCGGGCCAGTTTACCCTGACCAGCTACAGCGGCGGCCTGACCATCACCAGCACGATCCCGGCCGGCTTTACCTGCGGCTACGGCACGGAGAATATGGTGCGGCTGGATACCGAGGATTGGGACAGCGTCACCTACTCCCTGTTTGACAAGGAGCTGTGGACCGTGGAAGAGATGGCGGCGGATGTGGACAGCTGGGTGGAGTATATGCAGGAGGACGCGGAGAATTACACCAATATCCAGGTGACGGATCTGCAGACCACCACGGTGGCCGGCGTACAGGTGTACTACCGGAACGTGACGTACACGGTCTACGGTATGGACAGCCAGGATCTCTATGCCTGGATCGATACCGGCGTCGCCCTGCTGGAGATGGAGTTTGACATCGAGCCCACAGCGGTACCGGTGGAGGAATACCTGGCTCCCTTTGTGGAGGCCCTGACCTTCTAAAGCCCGGGAGCGGCGGATACAAGAATCGAAAAAGCCTGGCACGGTAAGCGGAAACCGTGCCAGGCTTTTTGTGAGGGGCGGCCCAGGCGTAAAGGCAGGGGCCTCCCCTTTGCGCTACTTCTTCCGGCCTGGCCCCTGCTTCTGCTGGCGCTTGGCGGCGTTGAGGCCGCCGGTCATAGAGGGGCTTCCGTCCAGGAAGCAGGCCCGTTTGACGGCGCTTTCCCCAAAGCGGCTGCGGATGGAGTCCATGGCGTTGTCCAGCTTCTCCAGCTTTTCCCGGCGCCGGGGATCCTCAAACAGGTTCAGCTGCCGGGGCTCCCCGGTGGTGAGCTGGGAGGTCTGGACGCTGAGAAGCCGGATGGGGCTTTGGTCCCACAGCTGGTCGAAAAGCTGGCAGACGGTGCGGTAGATTTCTTCCGTCACGTCCGTGGGGCTGTCCAAGGTGGTCTGGTGGGAGACGTTGGCAAAATCGGCGGAGCGGATGGCCACCGCGATCCGGGAGGCCTGCTTCCCTTCCGCCCGCAGCCGGGCGGCCACAGTCTCCGTCAGGGACAGAAGGATCTGCCTGGCTTCCCTGGCGTCGGTGACGTCGTGGGAGAGGGTGGTGGAGTTGCCGCAGCACTTGGCGTCCTCCGGCTCCGGCCGCACCACCGTGTCCCCCAGGCCGTTGGCATAGCGCCAGATGGTTTCCCCGTGCTTTTTTAGATGGGCCCGCAGCAGTTCCGGGTCCGCCTGGGCCAAATCCCCGATGGTCTGGATTCCCAGGGAACGCAGCTTCCGGGCGGCGGAGGCTCCCACCAGGAACAGCTCCTCCACCGGCAGAGGCCACATCTTTTCCGGGATTTCCTCCGGGAACAGGGTGTGGACCCGGTCCGGCTTTTCAAAGTCCGAGGCCATCTTGGCCAGCAGCTTGTTGCAGGAAACCCCTACGTTGACGGTAAAGCCCAGTTCCTCCCGGATGGTGTCCTTCAGCCGGTGGGCAAAGGGGACCGGCGGGCCGTACAGCAGGCCGGTGCCGGTCATATCGCAGAAGGCCTCGTCGATGGACACCGGCTCCACCACCGGGGCAAACCGCCGCAGCACGTCCAGAAAAGCCTGGGAGAAGCGGACATACAGGGGGAAATCCGGCGGCACCACCACCAGCTGAGGGCATTTGCGCCGGGCCTGGGCCAGGGGCTCCCCGGTGCGCACGCCAAATTTTTTGGCGGGCAGGGACTTGGCCAGGACAATCCCATGGCGGCTGTCCTCGTCCCCGCCTACGGCGGAGGGGATCTCCCGCAGATCCACCAGGGAGCCTTGCTCCCGCAGCTGATGAACCGCCTTCCAGCTGAGGAAGGCGGAATTGACGTCCACATGAAAGATCACCGTATCCGGCATGCCGCCGCCTCCTTTCCCTGTGTTTTTCTCTAGTATATCAGTACGTTTGTTCGATGTAAAGATGGAATTTGACCGGGGATTTTGCGCTTTTTTCGGCCAGTTTTTTCCGGCCGGGGCAAATTCCTCTTTACAGGGGCCATGGGGCATGGTACACTTTTCTTATCGAATCCATCGGTTGTTCTGACGCGGATCCGCGTCCGGGAAACCCTTTTCCGGGTTTCCGGGAAAAGTTCAAGGAGGAAGCCTTTGTACACAAAAGTCAATAGCGTGGCAGTGCGGGGGATCCAGGGCCTTTTGGTCTCGGTGGAGGCCGACGTATCCCTAGGGCTGCCGGAATTTTCCATGGTGGGGTTTCTGTCCTCCGAGGTAAAGGAGGCCAGGGAACGGGTGCGGACGTCCCTGCGCAACGCCGGGTTTGCCTTGGCGCCCCGGCGGATTACGGTGAATCTGTCCCCGGCGGACGTCCGCAAGGAAGGGACCGCCTTTGACCTGGCGGTGGCGCTGGGGATCCTGGAGGCCTACGGCTGCCTGCCTCCTGGCTGCCTGGATGGGCTGGCGGTGATGGGAGAGCTGGGGCTGGACGGCGGCGTGCGGCCGGTGCCGGGGATCCTGTCCATGGTGCTGGCGGCCCGCCAGGCAGGGCTTTCCGCCTGCCTGGTGCCCCAGGAGAACCAGAGGGAGGGCTCCCTGGTGGAAGGGATTGCGGTGGTAGGGGTCCGCTGCCTTTCGGAAGCGGTGGAACAGGTGCGGAGGCCTGGCTTCTGGAAGGGACTGCCCGGGGCGCGCGGCCGCCAGTCGGAGCCTTCCCCCTCGTACCCGGTGGATTTTGCGGAGGTAAAGGGGCAGGCGGCCCTGCGGCGGGCGGCGGAGGTGGCGGCCGCGGGCATGCACAACCTGCTGCTGGTAGGCCCGCCGGGGGCCGGAAAAACCATGATCGCCCGGCGGCTGCCTACCATCCTGCCGCCGCTGACCCGTCAGGAAAGCCTGGAGGTTACCCAGATTTACAGCGTCTGCGGGCTGCTGCCGGCGGACACGCCGCTGCTGGCGGCACGGCCCTTCCGTTCCCCCCACCATACCTGCTCGGCCCAAGCCCTGGTGGGAGGCGGGCGGATCCCCCGGCCGGGGGAGATTTCCCTGGCCCACCGGGGCGTGCTGTTTTTGGACGAGCTGCCGGAATTTTCCCAGAATGCCCTGGAGGTGCTGCGGCAGCCATTGGAGGACCGGCAGGTGCACATTTCCCGTGTACACGGAGCGTATACATTTCCAGCAGACTGTATGGTGGCCGCCGCCATGAATCCCTGCCGCTGCGGCTATTACCCGGACCGGAGCCGCTGCCAGTGCAGCGAAGCGGAGGTGCGCCGCTACCAGGGCCGGGTCAGCCGCCCGCTGCTGGACCGGATGGATCTGTGCGTGGAAGCGGCGCCGGTGGCGTACCAGGACATGCAGAGCGGCCCGGCAGGGGAGCCTTCGGCGGCCATCCGGCGGCGGGTGGAGGCGGCCTGGCAGCGGCAGCGGGAGCGGTTTTCCGGCACCGGCATCTATTTTAATTCCCAGATGGCCGGGGCGCTGCTGGAACAGTTCTGCCGCCTGGGGCCTAAGGAAACGGCGCTGATGGAGCAGGCGTTTCAGCGGCTGGGCCTCAGCGCCCGGGCCTATCACCGGATCCTGCGGGTGGCCCGGACCCTGGCGGATCTGGAGGGGGAGCCGGAAATCCGGGAGCGGCACCTGGGGGAGGCGGCTGGCTACCGAGGCTGGGACACATGCGGAAAGGAGATGCGGTAGGATGACGGAGAGGGAAATGTGGTATTGGCTGGCGTCCCTGCCGTCCTGGAGCGGGAAGACCATCGGCCAGGCGCTGGACCGGCTGGGTTCCCTGGAAGCGGTGTGGAACGCCCGGGAACTTCCGGTAACGCCGCTTCAGCAGGAAGAGGCGCAGCGGGGGCGGCGGGAGCCGGAGCGGCTGGCCGCGGAGCTGGAGCAGCTGGAGCGGCAGGGCATCCGCTTTGTGACCCGGAGCTGCCCGGATTTCCCGGCCCGGCTGCGGCGGTGGAAGGACGGCCCGTTTTTCCTGTTTGTAAAGGGCCGCCTGCCGCCGGAAGGGACGGCGGCGGCCTTGGTGGGCTCCCGGAAATGTACGGAGTACGGCCGCCTGCAGGCGGAGGAATTGGGCCGCTTCCTGGCAGGGAAGGGCGTCCATGTGATCAGCGGCCTGGCCCTGGGGGTGGACGGAGCGGCCCAGCGGGGGGCCCTTCAGGCCAGCGGCTACAGCTGCGCGGTGCTGGGGACCGGCGTGGACGTCTGTTACCCGGCCTCCCACCGGACCCTGTACCGGGAGTTGGAGGCCCGGGGCGGCCTGGTCTCCGAGTATGCGACCGGCTCCCCGCCCCTGCCCTACCATTTCCCCCTGCGCAACCGGATTATCTGCGGCCTGGCGGATGTGGTGGTTGTGGTGGAAGCAGGAAGAAAAAGCGGCTCCCTGATTACCGCCGATTGGGCCTTGGAGCAGGGGAAAGACGTGCTGGCGGTGCCGGGGCGGATGGGGGATCCTATGAGCCAGGGCTGCAACCGCCTGATCCGCCAGGGAGCGGGGATTGTGGCGGAGCCGGAGGACATCCTGGAAGCCCTGGGCATCCGGACCGGAAAAAAGAAAAAAACCGCGCCGGAGCTGTCCGCGGAGGAGCAGTCCATCTGGCGCTGTCTGGGCACGGAGCCCTGCGGCCTGGATTGGATCTGCCAGGAAAGCGGCCAGCCGGTAAGCGCCGCCCTGATGATCCTGCTGCGCCTGGAGATGCGGGGGCTGGTGCGCCAGGTGGGGGCGGGCCGGTATCTGCGGCTCCCGCGCTGACGGCGGAATCCGGCGGGAATTCCGGCCGGCTTTCCGCGGGAAACCGGTTGACAAGCCGGGAAAAGTGTGGTATTTTGAAATTGCTGTGGGACTGACGGAAGTGGAATGGACCACATGAACCGCAGCAGAGTAGAGCCGACCGTCTGGGCATAGATTCCTGGGCTGTGGGCTCTTTTCTTATTTATTTATGAACAAAAGGAGGATACTTTCATGAACGAGATGGCTTTGAAGTATGGATGCAACCCCAATCAGAAACCGGCGCGGGTTTTCATGAAGGAGGGAGAACTGCCCTTCCAGGTGCTGAATGGAAAGCCGGGCTACATCAACCTGATGGACGCCCTGAACAGCTGGCAGCTGGTGCGGGAGCTGCGGGAGGCCACGGGCCTGCCGGCGGCGGCTTCCTTTAAGCATGTAAGCCCGGCGGGCGCGGCGGTGGCGGTCCCGCTGAGCGAGACCCTGCAGCAGATTTACTTTGTGGAAGGGGTGGAGCTGACTCCCATGGCCACGGCCTACATCCGAGCCCGGGGCGCGGACCGGATGTCCTCCTACGGGGATTTTGCCGCTCTGTCCGATGAGTGCGACGCGGCCACGGCCCTGTACCTGAGCCGGGAGGTTTCCGACGGCGTGATTGCCCCCTCCTACAGCCCGGAGGCCCTGGAGATTCTGAAGAAAAAGAGAAAGGGAAATTACCTGGTGCTGGCCATGGATCCGGCGTACGAGCCGGCGGCCATTGAGACCAAGGATATTTTTGGCATTACCCTGGAGCAGGGGCACAACAACATTAAGCTGGACGCCAGCCTGCTGCAGAACATCCCCACCCAGAACAAGGAAATCCCGGAGGCGGCGGTTCGGGATCTGCTGATCTCCCTGATCACGCTGAAATATACCCAGTCCAACTCGGTGTGCTACGCCAAGGACGGCCAGGCCATCGGCATCGGCGCAGGCCAGCAGTCCCGGGTACACTGCACCAGACTGGCCGGGAATAAGGCGGACGTCTGGTTCCTGCGCCAGAATCCCAAGGTGTTGAACCTTCCTTTTAAAAAGGACATCCGCCGTCCGGACCGGGACAATGCCATTGACGTGTACATCTCCGAATTTTCCGACGATGTGCTGCGGGACGGCGCCTGGCAGCAGGTGTTTACGGAGCGGCCGGAGCCCCTTACGGCGGAAGAGAAAAAGGAGTGGCTGACCCATCTGACGGACGTTTCCCTGGGTTCGGACGCCTTCTTCCCCTTCGGTGACAACATTGAGCGGGCGGTCCGCAGCGGCGTCCGCTACGTGGCCCAGGCCGGCGGTTCCATCCGGGACGACAATGTGATTGAGACCTGCGACCGCTACGGCGTGGCCATGGCCCTGACCGGCGTCCGCCTGTTCCATCACTAAAGCGGCCCTTGCCGGGGCTTATCCCTCCGCCGCGCACCGCGCGGCAGGCAAAAAAGGCCTGCCTTTCCCAATTTCTTTGGGAGGGGCAGGCCTTTTCGCGGCAAAGAGGCTTGCCTTTTTGAGGCAAATGTTGTATAGTGATGTCGTTTCAGCCAAAAACAGCAAGTAAGGAGTTAGTCAGCGTGGCACAAAATCTGATTATTGTGGAGTCACCGGCCAAGGTGAAGACCATTAAAAAATTTCTTGGCTCCAGCTACGAGGTGGAAGCCTCCGGAGGCCATGTGCGGGATCTGCCCAAAAGCCAGCTGGGGATCGACGTAGAGCACAACTACGATCCCAAGTACATTACCATCCGCGGAAAAGGGGATGTGCTGGCCAACCTGCGGAAAAAGGCGAAAAAAGCGGACAAAATCTATCTGGCTACCGACCCGGACCGGGAGGGGGAGGCCATCGCCTGGCATCTGCAGGAAGCCCTGCGCCTGGAAGGGAAGACGGTGCGCCGGATCAGCTTTAATGAAATCACCAAGAACGCGGTGAAGGATTCCCTAAAATCCCCCCGGGAGCTGGACATGGACCTGGTGGACGCCCAGCAGACCCGGCGGATGCTGGACCGGATGGTGGGCTACACCATCAGCCCCCTGCTGTGGAAAAAGGTAAAGCGGGGCTTGTCCGCCGGCCGGGTCCAGTCGGCGGCCTTGAGCATGATCTGCCAGCGGGAGGAGGAGATCAACGCCTTCCAGCCGGAGGAATACTGGACCTTGGACGCCCATCTGAAGATCCAGGGGGAAAAAGCCAAGCTGACAGCCCGCTACAGCGGCCGGAAGCCTCTTTCCAGCCAGGAGGAGACCCAGGCGCTGATGGAGGAAGCAGGAAAGGAGCCCTTTGGGATCCAGGAAATTAAGACCACGCCCCGTTCCCGGAAGGCGCCGCTGCCGTTTACCACCAGCACCTTGCAGCAGGAGGCCTCCAAAACCCTGAACTTTTCCACCCAGAAAACCATGCGCATCGCCCAGCAGCTGTACGAAGGAGTGGAGGTCAAGGGCAGCGGGACCATCGGTGTGATTACCTATCTGCGTACCGATTCCACCCGGATCGCGGAGGAGGCGGACGCGTCGGCCCGGGCGTATATTGAGGAGCAGTATGGGAAGGAATACGTGGCCGGCGGCGCGGCGGCCGGGAAGCAGAAGGGGAAGATCCAGGACGCCCACGAGGCCATCCGTCCCACCGACATCCGGCGGACGCCCTCCAGCCTGAAGGATTCCCTGAGCCGGGAACAGTTCCGCCTGTACCAGCTGATCTGGCGGCGGTTTGCGGCCAGCCGTATGCAGGACGCCCGGTATGAGAATACCGCCATCAAGATCCTGGCAGGCGCCCATTGCTTTACCGCTTCCGCCAACATCCAGACCTTTGACGGTTTCCTTTCCGTGTACCAGGAGGAAGGAGGGGAAAGGCTGGAAAAGCACAGCCTAATCCAGAAGCTTTCCAAGGATTCGGTGCTTACCCTGGATTCCTTTGAGCCTAAGCAGCACTTTACCCAGCCGCCGGCCCACTATACGGAGGCCAGCCTGGTGCGGGCTATGGAGGAGTGCGGCATCGGCCGGCCCAGCACCTACGCGCCGACCATTACCACCCTTCTGGGCCGCCATTATGTGACCAAGGAGAACCGGAACCTGTACGTGACGGAATTGGGCGAGGTGGTCAACGGGATCATGCAGCGCTCTTTCCCGAATATTGTAGACGAAGGCTTTACCGCCAAAATGGAAGGGGAGCTGGACCGGGTGGCCGAGGGAGAGGAGTCCTGGCGGGATGTGGTCTCCGGTTTTTACCCGGAACTGAAAAAAGAGGTGGATGCGGCGGAACAGGAGCTGGAGAAAGTGCAGGTGGCGGACGAGGAGACGGATGTCATCTGCGAGCACTGCGGCCGCCGCATGGTGATCAAATACGGGCCCCATGGGAAATTCCTGGCCTGCCCCGGTTTCCCGGAGTGCCGGAACACTAAGCCTTACCTGGAAAAAATCGGCGTCCCCTGCCCCAAGTGCGGCGCGGAGCTGGTGATCCGCAAGACCAAAAAAGGCCGCCGGTATTACGGCTGCGAGCGGAATCCGGAATGCGATTATATGACATGGCAGAAACCTGCCCCGGACAAATCAGAAAAAGAATAAAAGCGTTATTTTAATCTAAAAAAAATGGAAAATTGCCAAAAAACTCTTGCATAATTCCAAAGAATGGTGTAAGCTGTAAACGTATACTTGAATTTTCCCATAGGAGGCAGAATAGTGAGCGTACAACTACTGGACAAAACGAGAAAAATCAACAAACTGCTCCACAATAACACTTCCAAAGTATTCGTTTTCAGTGATATCTGCCACGTTCTGAGTGACGCCCTGGAGTCCAACATCCTGGTGATCAGCAAAAAGGGCAAGATCTTGGGACTGGGCGAGTATCGGAAAGACGAGAATGACAAGGCCTGGAATGCGGTACAGATTGGCCAGTTTATTGATGAGCAGCTGAATGAGCGTCTTCTGAACATTTTATCTACCAAGGAGAACGTTCATCTGGAAACCCTGGGCTTCGAGGGCGAAGCCTCCAAGGAGTACAGCGTCATCGTGACCCCCATCGACATTGCGGGGGAGCGGCTGGGCACCCTGTTTGTCTACAAGAAGGGAGTTCCTTACGAAATTGACGACATCATCCTGGCAGAGTACGGCAACGCGGTGGTCGGCCTGGAAATGCTCCGGTCCCTGAACGAGGAGAGCGCGGAGGAAATCCGGAAGCTGCAGATTGTCAAATCGGCTATCAGCACCCTGTCCGCCAGCGAGCTGGACGCGGTGCAGCATATTTTCGAGGAGCTGAAGGGCAACGAGGGGATCCTGGTGGCCAGCAAGGTGGCGGACCGGGTAGGCATTACCCGTTCGGTGATTGTAAACGCCCTGCGGAAGCTGGAAAGCGCCGGCGTCATCGAGTCCCGTTCCTCCGGTATGAAGGGGACGTACATCAAGATTCAAAACGAGCTGATTATCGATGAGCTGAACGCCCTGAAAGAGCAGAAATAGGCAAAAGAAAAAATATGGCCCCGGGCAGACGCCCGGGGCTTTTGGCGGGATTTTGGACAGAAAAATCCGGAAAAGGGCTTGCGGTGGCGGCGGATTTGTGCTATACTTTTCTGGCTCAAAAAACACGTGTGTGGATCCCTGGGTCGGTGCCGGAAGGTGGCCCGGGAACGAAGCATGCGGAAGAAAAACCAAACGGAGGAAAGAGACATGAGCGTAATTTCTATGAAGCAGCTGCTGGAAGCTGGCGTGCACTTCGGTCATCAGACCCGGAGATGGAACCCCAAAATGGCCCCCTACATCTACACCGAGAGAAACGGGATCTACATCATTGACCTGCAGAAATCGGTGGTGAAGGTGGACGAAGCCTACAACGCCATTGTAAACATGGTGAAGGAAGGCGGCACCATCCTGTTTGTGGGTACCAAAAAGCAGGCCCAGGACGCCATCCAGTCGGAGGCGGAGCGCTGCGGCATGTACTATGTAAACCAGAGATGGCTGGGCGGTATGCTGACCAACTTTAAGACCATCCAGAGCCGGATCGCCCGTCTGAGAGCCATCGAGAAGATGTCCGAGGACGGCACCTTTGACGTGCTGCCCAAGAAGGAAGTCATCGCCCTGAAGAAAGAGTGGGAGAAGCTGGAGAAGAACCTGGGCGGCATTAAGAATATGAAGAGAATGCCCGACGCCATCTTCATTGTGGATCCCAAGAAGGAGCGCATCTGCGTGCAGGAAGCCCATGCGCTGGGCATCCCGCTGATCGGCATCGCCGACACCAACTGCGATCCGGAGGAGCTGGATTATGTGATCCCCGGCAACGACGACGCCATCCGCGCCGTGAAGCTGATTGTCTCCAAGATGGCGGACGCGGTGATCGAGGGAAGCCAGGGCGAGCAGATGGCGGATGGCCAGCTGGAAGCCGAGAGCGAAGAGTTTGTAGAGGAAGCGGAAGCGACAACCGAAGCGGAGGAGAATGAGTAATGGCTACGATTACGGCTGCAATGGTAAAAGAACTGCGCGAGATGACCGGCGCAGGTATGATGGACTGCAAGAAAGCCCTGAGCAACACCGACGGCGATATGGACAAGGCGGTAGAGTTCCTGCGTGAAAAGGGACTGGCCGCGGCTGCCAAGAAGGCGGGCCGGATCGCGGCGGAAGGCCTGGTAACGGCTCTGGTGGAGAACGACAAGAAGGGCGTTATCGTAGAGGTAAACAGCGAGACGGACTTTGTGGCGAAGAACGCGGATTTCCAGGGCTATGTGGCCCAAGTGGCGGACCAGGCCATGAAGACCAAAGCTTCCAATATTGAGGAGTTCCTGGCGGAGCCTTGGGCCCTGGATCCCTCCAAGACCGTGGAGCAGGAGCTGTCCAGCCGCATCGCCATCATCGGCGAGAAGCTGAGCATCCGCCGGTTCCAGCAGCTGGAGAACCAGAATGGCTGCGTGGTTGCCTATATCCACGGCGGCGGCCGGATCGGCGTGCTGGTGGAGGCGGAGACGGCCGTAGTCAACGACGCGGTGAAGGAAGCCCTGAAGAACGTGGCCATGCAGATTGCGGCTCTGAAGCCTCAGTATGTAAGCCGGGACGAGGTATCCGACGACTTCATCGAGAAGGAGAAGGAGATCCTGAAGGTTCAGGCCAAGAACGAGATGCCGGATAAGCCGGACAACATCATCGACAAGATGATCCTGGGCCGCCTGAACAAGGAGCTGAAGGAGTTCTGCCTGCTGGATCAGCAGTACGTCAAGGACAGCGAGCTGACCGTGGGCAAGTACCTGCAGCAGGTGTCCAAGGAAGTGGGTACTTCCGTGGCCGTCAAGAAGTTTGTGCGCTTCGAGACCGGCGAGGGCATGCAGAAGAAGGAAGAAAACTTCGCGGAGGAAGTTGCCAAGCAGATCCATGGCTAATGGACGGTAAAAAAGACAGGACCCTCCTTCCCGCAGGATCCGTTCCGGAAGCACGGAACGGGCCCTGGCCCCGGGAGGGAGGGTTTTCTTTGCTTTTTCCGGGAAACCATGCTATGATAAAACCCAGAATGTCCGGGAGGGAATACGATGCTTGCCTATATCAAAGGGGAACTGACGGAGCTGTCGGAGGACGGCATTGTGGTGGAGGCCGGAGGGATGGGCTACGCCATCCGGGTGCCGGCCTCGGTGCTGCCCCAGCTTCCGGCTTTGGGAAGCCTGGTTAAAATTTATACCCATCTGCAGGTCCGGGAGGATGGGGTGGGCCTGTTCGGCTTCCTGACCCGGGACGACCTGGAGGTGTTCCGGCTGCTGCTTTCGGTCAGCGGCATCGGCCCCAAGGGGGCGCTGAACATCCTTTCCGTGCTGACGCCGGACGAGCTACGGTTCGCGGTGCTCAGCGAGGACGTAAAGACCCTTTCCCTGGCCCCGGGGCTGGGAAAGAAAACCTCCCAGAAGGTGATTCTGGAACTGAAGGACAAATTCAGCCTGGAGGACGCCCTGGAAAAACAGCAGGAGCATGTCCGGGCGGCGGCCCCCGGCGCGGCGGCGGAGGACGCGGCAGGCGAGGCGGCCCAGGCCTTGGCGGCCCTTGGCTACTCCCAGTCCGAGGCCCTGCGGGCGGTGCGGGAGGTGCCCGGCGCGGAGGGCATGACGGTGGAAGAACTGCTGAAGCAGGCGCTGCGGCGGATGGCGCTGCGGTAAAGGAGGACTATGGACCGGCGATTGATCACCACGGAATTTACGGAGGAAGACCAGAAAATCGAAAACAGCCTGCGGCCCCAGCGGCTGGAGGAGTATATCGGCCAGGCCAAAGCCCGGGAAACCCTGCGGGTGTACATGGAGGCGGCCAAGGCCCGGGGGGAGACCCTGGACCATGTGCTGTTCTACGGACCTCCGGGGCTGGGGAAAACCACCCTGGCCGGCATTATCGCCAACGAGATGGGGGTCAACCTGAAGATTACCTCCGGCCCAGCCATCGAAAAGCCGGGGGAGATGGCGGCCATCCTCAACAACCTGCAGGAGGGGGACGTGCTGTTTGTGGATGAGATCCACCGGCTGACCCGGCAGGTGGAGGAGGTACTGTACCCGGCCATGGAGGACTTTGCCATCGACATTGTCATCGGCAAGGGGGCCACGGCCCGGTCCATCCGGCTGGAACTGCCTCACTTTACCCTGGTGGGGGCCACCACCCGGGCCGGTATGCTGACGGCGCCGCTGCGGGACCGGTTTGGGGTCATCCACCGGCTGGAGTTCTATACCCCGGAGGAGTTAAAAACCATCGTGCTCCGTTCCGCCCGGGTGCTGCGGGTGGAGATTGAGGAGGAGGGGGCGTTGGAGATTGCCCGCCGCTCCCGGGGGACGCCCCGGCTGGCCAACCGCTTCCTGAAGCGGGTGCGGGATTTTGCCCAGGTGCGCTACGGCGGCGGCATTACCGGCCAGGTGGCCCGGGAAACCCTGGACCTGCTGGAGGTGGACCCGCTGGGCCTGGACGCCATGGACCGGGCGGTGCTGACCATGATTATCGAGAATTTTTCCGGAGGGCCGGTGGGGCTGGAGACCCTGGCGGCGGCTTTGGGGGAGGATGTAGGGACCCTGGAGGACGTGTGCGAACCCTATCTGATCCAGAACGGGTTCCTGAACCGCACCCCCCGGGGGCGGGTGGCCACGGCCAAGGCGTATCAACATCTTGGGCTTGGGACGGCCTTTTTAACCGGCGGCAACTAATGCTTGTATTTTCCCCGGGAAGGCCTTATAATTGTCTCCAGAAGGCGCAGAAGGAAACAGGGAGGCTTTCACCGATGGCGGAGAAGAATTTTACGGAAGTGACCATTGCCGGAAAAATATATACGCTGGGCGGCTATGAGGATGAGGAGTATCTTCAGCGGATCGCCAGCTACGTAAACAGCAAACAAAGCGAGCTTAGGCGGATGCGGGGGTTCCTGCGCCAGCCGGCGGACTACCAGAACGTGATGGTGCAGCTGAACCTGGCGGACGACTATTTTAAGGCCAGGAAGAAGGCGGCGTCCCTGGAGGCCAAGGTGGAGCTGCTGGAAAAGGAAATCTACAGCCTGAAGCATGAGCTGGTGACCAACCAGATGAAGTATGAGAAAAACCATGGGGAAGATTGAGGTATTGGCCCCGGCCGGCTCCTGGGAAAGCATGGAGGCGGCGGTGCGGGCCGGGGCGGACGCGGTTTACATGGGCGGCCCCCGGTTCGGCGCCCGGGCCTACGCGGAAAACCCGGACGGGGACGGGCTGCGGAAGGCCATTGATTTTGTGCACCTCCACGGAAGGCGGCTGTATTTGACCGTCAACACCCTCCTGAAGGAAAGGGAGCTGGAGGAGGAGCTTTGGGAATATCTGGCGCCCCTGTACCGGCAGGGGCTGGATGCCGTAATCGTACAGGATTATGGCGTTCTTTCTTTTATACGGAAACATTTTCCCGGCCTGGAAATCCATGCCAGCACCCAGATGGCGGTTTCCGGCCCCTGGGGCGCGGCCCTGGCGGAGCGGCTGGGCGTCGGCCGCCTGATCCTGCCCCGGGAGCTTTCCCTGGAGGAAATCCGGGAGATCCGGCGGCACACCGGGATGGAGCTGGAGGCCTTTGTCCACGGAGCCCTGTGCTACTGCTGGTCCGGCCAGTGCCTGATGAGCAGCCTGATCGGCGGGCGCAGCGGCAACCGGGGGCGGTGCGCCCAGCCCTGCCGCCTTCCCTACAACGGGAAGCGGCTGTTAAACCTGAAGGATCTGTGCGCCCTGCCGGTTTTGCCGCGGATTTTGGAGGCTGGGGTGACCTCCCTGAAAATCGAAGGCCGTATGAAAAGCCCCCGGTATACCGCAGGCGTGGTCAGCGTCTACCGGAAATACGTGGACCGGTACCAGCGGGAAGGCGGGAAGGATTGGCAGGCAGACCCGGCGGATCTGCGGCTGCTGCGCCAGCTGTTTGACCGGGGCGGCTTTACGGAAGGCTATTTCCGCCGGCACAACGGGGCGGATATGATCTTCCCCGGGGAAAAGCCGGAGCGCCGGGAGGTGGAGGAGGCTTTTCTGGAGGAATCGGTGGACCGCCGGTATCTAAGCGGGGAAATTTGGGAAAAGATTAAGGGAAAAGTAAAAATTTCTAAGGGGAATCCTGCTACAATAGAGGTGTCCTGGGGGAAGCACCGGGCCCAGGCCGCCGGGGAGGCGGCGTCGGAGGCCCAGAATCGCCCTCTGGACGAGGAGACGGTGCGCCGGCAGCTGAACAAGCTGGGCGGCACCGGCTTCCGCTGGGAGTCCCTGGAGGTGGAGCTGGAACCAGGAGTGTTCCTGCCCATGGGCGCTTTAAACGATCTGCGCCGCCGGGCGGTGGAAGCCATACAGGAGGCATGTATCCGTGCATATCAGCGTACTTTATGAAAACCCGGCCCACGAGGCGGAGCTGCTGCGGGTCCCGGAGGTAAACCGGCTGTATCTGCCGCTGGAGCGAATGGATTGGCGGCGGCTGCCGGAGGCGGCGGCCCGCTGCCGGGAGGCGGGGAAGGAGGCGTATCTGGCCTTTCCCTATCTGTTCCGGCGGGAGACCGCCGCGTATTTTAAGGAAAACCGGGCGGCCCTGGCGGAGGCCGGGGCGGACGGCTGGCTGGTGCGCACCCTGGATCAGGCCGGGTTCCTGGAGGCGGAGGGGCTGCCAGGCCGTCGGGTGTTTGACGCGGGCCTCTACAGCTGGAACCGGGAGGCGGCCCAGGTCCTAAAGGGGCTGGGAGCGGAGGAACTGACGGCCCCCTACGAGCTGAACGCCCGGGAACTGGCGGAGCGGGGGCGGGAGGATACGGAACTGGTGGTGTACGGCTGCCTGCCGGTGATGGTTTCGGCCCAGTGCCCCACCCAGACGGAGACCGGAGCCTGCGCCAAGGGGAAGGGGGAGTACGCCTTCCGGCCGCTGCGGGACCGGAAGGGCATGGTGTTCCGGGCGGAGAACCGGTGCCGCTTCTGCTGCAATGTGATTTACAACAGCGTCCCCCTGTGGCTCTGGGACAAGCCGGAGGCCCGGTGGGACCGGGTGCGCTTTCATTTTACCTGGGAGGAGCCGGGCCAGCCAAGCCGGATCTTGGCCCATTGCCTGGCCGGCAGCGGGGAGCCGCCCCGGCTGTATACCCGCGGGCATTTTACGCGAGGAGTGGAGTAAATGGTCAATCTGGTAACCGATGTTTCCAAGTACCTGATGCTGATCATCATGGTACTCTACACCATTCTGAATTTTTATGTGCTGCGCAAGCAGGACGTCCGCTGGCAGAACCGCGTCTGCCGGAAACAGGTTTTCCTGGTGTTCCTGCTGCAGTTTCTGGGGTATCTGATTATCTATCTGAAAACCATGGAAATCCAGATGCTGATTTTCTACGGCATCCAGGTGCTGTTTTTCCTGGTGTATTTTATCCTGTTTAAAACCATCTACCCCCAGAGTTCCCGGGTGCTTTTAAGCAACCTGGTGTTCCTGTTTTCCATCGGCCTGATGGTGCTGACCCGGCTGGACGTGGGATTGGCGGAGAAGCAGTTTGTCATCGGCATGGCCGCGGCGGCCCTCACCCTGTTTATCCCGGTGATTATCAGCAGGCTGAAAGCCCTGAGCCGCTGGGCCTGGCTTTACGCCATTGTGGGCGTGGCCCTGCTGCTTTTGGTGTGGGCCGTGGGGGATACGGAGTATGGCGCCCAGCTGCGGATTCGCATCGGGTCCTTTGCCCTGCAGCCATCGGAGTTTGTGAAGCTGTCCTTTGTGTTCTTCACCGCCTCCATGTTCCAGAAGGGCACCTCCTTCCCAC
>CALWEC010000020.1 GCA_944376945.1 uncultured Lachnospiraceae bacterium
CCGCGTCCGGCCAGGGTACGAGATCGGAAGAGCGGCGTGTAGGGGGGGAGTGTAGATCTCGGTGGTCGCCGGATCAGTAATCAAGGAAGTTGGCGGTATACAGCTGGTGGCCCGGCTGTGTGGTCCAGAACTCCAGCGACAGGCCGCCGCCGGTGGCCCGGGCGCAGAGCTTCAGCGGGCCGCAGGGATCCTGCCGCAGCACGTAGTTGTGGTCATACCCCTTCCCCAGCGTCAGCTGCGGGTGGGAGCCGGAAAGCCCCTCCAGGAAATCCGTAGGCTGCCGCAGGTCAAAGGGCGTTCCCGCCACCGGCAGAAGCCGGCCGGTGGGCAGTCCATCTGCATCGTTTTCCAGAAAAGCATCGGAGAAAACCTGGATCTGCTGCCCGGCCAGGGTACCGGCAGCATGGCCCAGCAGGTTGAAATAGCTGTGGTTGGCTAGGCTGCATAAGGTTGTCCGGCTGCTGGCTGCCCGGTATTCCAGCGTCAGGCCGCCGTCTTCCGTCAGCCGGTAGGTTACGGCAGCTTCCAGGGTACCGGGAAAGCCTTCCTCCCCGTCCGGGCTGACCAGGGTCAGCTCCAGGGCTCCCCCCTCCCTGGCCGTGGCCTTCCACACGGCTTGGTTGAAGCCCTGCCGTCCGCCGTGGAGGCAGTTGGGGCCGTTGTTGGCGGCCAGGGGATAGTGGACGCCCTCCAGGTCAAAGGAGGCTTGGCCAATACGGTTGGCCACCCGCCCCAGCAGGGCCCCCAGGTACTTGTCTTGCTTTTCGTATTCCTCCAGGGTCTCACAGCCCAGCACCAGATCCCGGCTTCCCTCCGGGGCCGGGACCTGGAAGGAGCGGAGAATGCCGCCGTAGGTCAGGACCTGCGCCTGGCAGGCCCCGGCCCGGAGGGTCCAAAGCTCCACCGGGCGGCCGTCTGCCGTGCAGCCAAAGGGGACAGAAAAAAGTTCCGCCATACGCCCTTCCTCCTTACCGGGAGGAGGCGGGATCTGCCTCCTCAAAGCCGTGGGGATGGCTCTTATGCCAGGCCCAGGCGGAAGCGACAATGGTGTGCAGATCGTTGTACCGGGGCTTCCAGCCCAGCACCTCCATAGCCTTCTGGGAAGAGGCAATCAGCTGGGCCGGATCGCCGGCCCGGCGGGGGGGGACGACGGCGGGAATGGGATGCCCGGTCACCTCCCGGGCGGTCTCCACCACTTCCTTTACCGTAAAGCCAACGCCGTTGCCCAGGTTGAACACATTGTTCTCCCCGCCGGCCAGCAGGTAGTCCAGCGCCAGGATGTGGGCCTGGGCCAGGTCGGTGACGTGGATGTAGTCCCGGACGCAGGTGCCGTCCTTGGTGGGATAGTCGTCCCCAAAGAGGGAGATAGCCTCCCGCTGGCCGTTGGGCACCTGCAGGATCAGGGGAATCAGGTGGGTCTCCGGGTTGTGGGCTTCCCCGATGGCGCCGGAGGGATGGGCCCCGCAGGCGTTGAAATAGCGCAGCGCCACATAGCGGAGGCCGTGGGCCTGGGAAACCCAGCGCATCATATGCTCCATGGAAAGCTTGGTCTCGCCGTAGCAGTTGGTCGGGTTGGTCCGGTCGGTTTCCAGGATGGGCACCCGCTCCGGCTCCCCGTAGGTGGCGGCGGTGGAGGAAAAGACAATCTTATCCACCCCGTGGGCCATCATGGCCTGGAGCAGCACCATGGTGCCGTACAGGTTGTTGTCGTAGTATTTCAGCGGGTTGGACATGGATTCCCCTACCTGGGAGGAGGCGGCAAAGTGGATGACCCCCTCGATGGATTCCGCCTGGAACAGGGTGTCCAGGGCCTCCCGGCTGCGGATGTCCAGCTGATAGAAGCGGGCCTTGGGGTGGACCGCGGCCCGGAAGCCGGTCTGCAGGTTGTCGGCTACTACCACGTCCCGGCCGGCGTCAATCAGTTCGTAAACGGTGTGGGAGCCGATGTATCCGGCTCCGCCCAATACCAGAATCGCCATATCAATGCTCCTTTCTCTGCCGCGCTGGGCGGCGTTTGCGGTTATGTCAGGATCCCATCAGACATACAGGACGGCTCCGCCTACCGGGCGGATGGACAGCACATGGCAGCAGCCAGGCTGCAGGGCCTTCTCCACCCCGGCGCAAAATTCCGCCAGCATATCCAGGGGCACAAAGGCCTGGATGGTCCCGGCAAAGCCGCCGCCGTGGACCCGGCAGGCACCCCGGCCCTTCAGCAGCCGCTGGGCCACCGCCAGGGCCACCGCCACCTCCTGCTGGGCCACCGCGCCGGTTACCGCCACGTTCTGAAGCATGGTCCAGGAGGAAAAACCGGATTCCCGCACCAGCGTCAGGAAATCCTCAAAGCGCCCTTCCTTTAAGGCCTCCGTCTCCTGGGCTACCCGACGGTCGTCGGCAAAAAAGTGGAGGGCCCGCAGCACCGCCCGGTCCCCGGCCGCCTTCCGCAGGGCCGGCAGATTTTCCAGGATCTGCTCCTCCCGCACCTGCTGCAGATGCTCCTTGCCAAAGAAAGCCGCCGCCGCCTTCATCTCGCTGGGGATGGAGGCGTACTCCGCGGTCAGGTCCGCGTGACTGGCGCCGGAATCGATAATGCAGAGGGCATAGCCCTGGGCCGCCAGATCCACCTGTACCGGCTGGACCTGCGGATGTTTGGGATCCGCAAAGTCGATGGCCACGGCCCCGCCTACGGAGGAGGCCATCTGGTCCATCAGGCCGCTGGGCTTCCCAAAATAGACGTTTTCCGCCACCTGGCCCATCTGGGCGATGGCTACGGCGTGGAAGCTGTCCCCGCAGAACAGGTGGTTGAGAATAACGCCCAGCAGGATCTCGCAGGCGGCGGACGAGGACAGCCCGGAGCCGGGCAGCACGTCCGACAGGGCGTAGGCGTCAAAGCCGGAGACGGCGTAGCCCTTGGCTGCCGCCTGGGCCGCCATGCCCCGGATCAGGGAGGCGGTGGTTTCCCTCTCCTCCTCCTGAGGCTCCAGATCCTTCAGGTCCACCACCGTCATAGGCCAGCCCTTGGACAGGAAGCGGATGACGCCGTCCGAATTGGGGGCGGCGCAGGCCAAAAAGTCCAGGTTGACGGCCGCCGCCAGCACCCGTCCGTGCTGATGGTCCGTGTGGTTGCCGCAGATTTCCGTGCGGCCAGGGGCGGAAAACAGCTCTGCGGAATCGGAGTCCGTTTTTCCGAAGGTTTGCTGGAACCCGGCCACCGCCTCCGCGGCGCGGCGGCGGGCGGCCGGAAGATCCCGGGGCGCCAGGCATCCCAGCCGGGTCAGCTGCGCGTCAAACTGGCCTGCATGCAGGCTTTGCAAAAGTGTGGAAATGGTCATTGGTCCTTTCCCTCTTTTCTCTCAGATAGTGGGATCCGGCAGACGGAAAAAAGCCACCGGCATCCGTCTCTATTTTAACATAGAACCGGGTAGGTGGCTATCCTTTCTCGCAAGTTTTTTCCATCGGCGGCTGGAGATCCTTGGGCGGGATCCTTAGGCAGAATCTTCCGGCAGGATCCTTAGGTGGGAAAGCAATAGACGTACCAGGCCAGAAGGACGACGGCGACGGCAAACGCGGTCAGGACGGCGTTCCGGGTAAAAAGGCGGGAGGCTCCATGGGTGCGGCAAAAGTGGAAGAGGAACAGGATGGCCGCCAGCAGGACCAGAAGCCCCAGGGCCAGGAGCAGGGTGGTGAGAAGGCGGTAGTGGGCCAGCTGGGCCAGCGACAGCAGGATATACAGGAGGGCAAAGGGCAGCAGGTTTTGGTTCAGCAGCCGCAGGGGCCGGCCATACGGCGGGGTACTGAGAAAGACGCCGGCTTCCGCGATGGCCAGCGCCCGCCGCCGCCAGGCCCAGTAGAGCAGGAACTGGCCGGCGTTGAGGAACAGGACGGCCAGCCAGAAAACACACGACAGCAGGCTGCCGGGGCGGGCCAGAGGGGAGCGGGGTTGGGAAAACAGGAGATCCAGGCTCCGGAGAGCCAGGAGGATCTGCAAAAGGTGCAGGCCCAGCCGCTGTTTTCGGTAGGAGGCGTGGATGGACGCCACCTCCAGCCGCGGGTCGGTCTCAATGGGGGTGGGATCCTCCTGGAAGTTCCGGAAAATCTGCATCTGCGCGCCGGAGCAGACGTACTCCCAGCCGGTGTGGGCGCAGAACTCCCGGAATTCCTGCTGTCCCTCCGGCGGCTCCGGGTCGTTTTCCGAAACCTGCGGCGTGTAGCAGACGGCGTAGCGGACCTCCGCCGGTTCCGCCCTCCGGTAGATCCAGAGGGGCGTGGCGCATTCCAGCAGCCATCCCTTCCGGGCCATCCCTTCCAGGCGGGCCGTTATCCCGTCCCGGTCAAAAAAGGCAAAGGGGTACAGGCGGTACGTCTTTTTCATAGAGCTCCCTCCCTTCTGCGGCTATGCTTTCCTGCGCCAGAAAGAAACGCCGATAGTCCTGGATTTGGGCGCACAGCCGCCGGTATTCCTCCGCCAGCCGCTCCTCCCCCTTGGGGGTGAGGACATAGCGGCGCTTGCGGCCTTGGCTGCCGGTCTCCCGGATCATATCCGCCTCCAGGAACTGCTCCAGCAGCGTGTACAGGGTGCCGGAACCAATGCGCACCCGCTGGCCGGTCATGGCCGGAACCCGGTCCAGGATGTCCATGCCGCAGCATTCCTCCCGCAGGCACAGCAGGGTGTAAAACATCTGCTCGGTCAGCGTCTGAAATTTTTCCCGTGGCATAGGGCTCACCTCCCGGATCAAGCTTTTCTATTCTCGAATATCGAGTTTTCCTATCCTTATTGT
>CALWEC010000021.1 GCA_944376945.1 uncultured Lachnospiraceae bacterium
CCAGCTTGTCGGTTTCCTTCTTTAAGGCAGCTTCCTCGATCTCGTGCTGCATGATCTTCCGGGAGATCTCGTCCAGCTCCGTGGGCATGGAATCCATCTCCGTGCGGATCATGGCGCAGGCCTCGTCCACCAGGTCGATGGCCTTATCCGGCAGGAAACGGTCGGAAATATACCGGTTGGAGAGGGTAGCGGCGGCAATCAGGGCCTGGTCCGTAATCTTGACCCCGTGGAACACCTCGTACCGCTCCTTTAAGCCCCGGAGAATAGAGATGGTGTCCTCCACCGTAGGCTCCTCCACCATCACCGGCTGGAACCGCCGCTCCAGGGCCGCGTCCTTTTCGATGTACTGCCGGTACTCGTTGAGGGTGGTGGCGCCGATGCAGTGAAGCTCGCCCCGGGCCAGCATGGGCTTTAGAAGATTACCGGCGTCCATGGCGCCGTCGGACTTGCCCGCCCCTACGATGGTGTGCAGCTCGTCGATAAAGAGGAGGATCTGTCCTTCGCTTTTTTTGATCTCCTCCAGCACCGCCTTCAGCCGCTCCTCAAACTCGCCCCGGTATTTGGCGCCGGCCACCAAGGCTCCCATGTCCAGGGAGAAGAGCTTCCGCTCCTTCAGGTTGTCCGGCACGTCCCCGGCCACAATCCGCAGGGCCAGGCCTTCGGCGATGGCAGTTTTGCCTACGCCGGGCTCGCCGATGAGCACCGGGTTGTTTTTGGTTTTCCGGGAGAGGATCCGGATTACGTTCCGGATCTCGCTGTCCCGGCCGATGACCGGATCCAGCTTGCTGTTGCGGGCCAGCTCCGTCAGATCCTGGCCGTACTTATCCAGCACGTTGTAGGTTTCCTCCGGGTTCTGGCTGGTCACCTTGGCGCTGCCCCGGATGGCCAGCACCGCGTCCATATACTCTTTTTTGCTGATGCTGAAGGAGCGGAAGATTTCTTTCAGATCCTTATCCGGCATCTCCAGCAGGGCCAGGACCAGATGCTCCACAGACACATATTCGTCCTGCATCTTTTTGGCCTGGGTTTCCGCCTCCACCAGGGCCTGGTTCAGAGGCTGGGACAGGTACTGCTGCACATTCCCGGATACCTTCGGGTAGCCGGCGATCACCTGATCCACCCGGTTTAAAAGGGCCCGGGGGTCTACGGTCATCTTGGTAAAAATCTGCGGGATCAGCCCGTTTTCCTGGGTCAGCAGGGCCGACAGCAGATGGGCCTGTTCCAAGGCGGAATTCTGCTGGCGGATGGCCAGGCTCTGGGCTTCCTGCAAAGCTTCCAACGATTTTTGTGTGAACTTTTCGGGATTCATATCCACACCTCCTCTTGTTCTCTCAAAGAATTCTCTCTTTATTTAAACGCTGCCGGTAAGCTTCCTCCGCCTGGACCGCGGCAGCGGCAGGGCTGTCCAGGGCGGCAAAATAGGTTTTCATCACCGCGTCCAGCATCTGGATATAGGACGCGATGGTATTTCCCAGCTCTTCGCTGGAGATTTCATCCCGGCCGGGGGGAAACATCAGCTCCCGGCTGAATTTCCCGTCCGCCGCCTGCCAGCGGATCCCCTGGGGGAAGTACCGCCGCAGGTAGTGGTTTTCCAGGGCCGCCCAGATCTGGAAAAAGTCCGTTAAGGACTGGAGCAGCTGGGCGTTCTGGGTGCGGAGGGAAACCTTCAGGCGTCCCACCGCGTCCTGGGGAGCGGTGTAAAGCTCCAGGCTGTAGCGGATGGTTGGCTTGTATTTATAGCGCAGCGGGCTGCGGATGGAAAGCATGCTGGCCGCCGGCTGGGGCTGGATCTGGAAGGTTTCGTCCATCAGCTCCTCCAGGGACGAGAAGATGTCTTTCATCCGCTTTTCCGGCGTGGACAGGGAAACGTGCTCCGCCAAAATTTGATTGATCAGGTGGGAGCGGCTGGTTCCCAAGCGCCGGGCCAGGTCGTCCACGGCCTGGACCACATCGTCCATCAGCACCAGGCTGTACACACTTTTGTTCACGGTCTCGCCTCCTTTCAGGCATCAGTATAGCACGGATGCAAAACTTGTCAATAGGATTATATAAAACTTTATGCAAATTATATAAAATTCACAGCAAGTTTATGAAAAGGCTTTGTAACATTTAATTCATAAATTCTTAAGGAAATACAAGTGGGGTTCTTAATTTCCCGTTGCTATGATAAGACAGAATTAAAGGGAGGATTTTTTATGGTCAGCGTTTTGGAAAAGGCGATTGAACTGCTTGGTTGGGCTTTTTTCGCGTTTTACTTTTACCAAATGGCTTACATTGTGGTTTCCCTGCTGCGGAAGCCGCGGGTACATAAGGCCCGGAAGCAGCACCATTTTGGCGTGCTGATTTCGGCCCGGAACGAGGAGATGGTCATCGGCCAGTTGATCCGGAGCATTCGGCAGCAGAATTATCCGAAGGAATTGATTGACATCTTTGTGGTGGCGGACAACTGCACCGACCAGACGGCCCAGGTGGCCCGGGAGGCCGGGGCGGTGGTGTACGAGCGGTTTAACACCCAGAAGGTAGGCAAGGGCTACGCCCTGGACGAACTGCTCCACCACATTGACCGGGATTACACCCTGGAGCGCTGCGAAGGCTACTTTGTCTTTGACGCGGACAACGTGCTGGACGAAAATTACGTAGCCCACATGAACGATACCTTTGACGATGGCTATCGGGCCATCACCAGCTACCGGAATTCCAAAAACTATGATTCCAACTGGATCTCTGCCGGGTACGCCCTGTGGTTCCTGCGGGAAGCCCGCTATTTGAACCAGGCCCGTATGACCCTGGGGACCAGCTGCTTTGTGTCTGGCACCGGCTTCCTGGTAAGCACGGAAATTTTCCGCAAAAACGGCGGCTGGAAGCATCACCTGCTGACGGAGGACATTGAGTTCTCCACGGACACCATCCTGAGCGGCGAGATCATCGGGTACAATAAGGACGCGGTGCTCTACGACGAGCAGCCCACCACCTTCCGGGATTCCTGGAACCAGCGTCTCCGCTGGTCCAAGGGCTTCTACCAGGTGTTCTTCCGCTACGGCGGCCGCCTGGTGAAGAAGGTGGCCCAAGGGTGCTTCTCCGCCTACGATATGCTGTTGACCCTGGCGCCGGGCATGCTGTTCAGCGCAGTGCTGCTGCCGCTGGGCCTGCTGCTGATCCTGGTGGGCCTGACCGGGGATGTGTACACCGTCCGGGAAATGCAGCCGCTGATGAACCGGGTGGGCATGTACCTGGTCCAGTCCTACGCCATGCTGATGGCCATGGGCGCTTTGACGGTGGCCACAGAGTGGAAGCATATCCACTGTAAGAATTATAAGAAGATCCTGTACCTGTTTACCTTCCCGATCTTTATGTACACCTACCTGCCCATCTCGGTGGTGGCCCTGGTGCGGAAGATCGAATGGAAGCCCATCCGCCACAATGTAGTGCGGAATGTGCAGGACATCCGGATGAGCAATTAAAAGCGGATTGGCCGGAGAACCGGCGGATCCAGAGAGAAAGCCCCGGGGATGGAAGCCCATCCGCCGGGGTTTTCCGCATAGACCGGCCCCGCTGCTGCCATGCGGAAAGAAAGCCGGTATTGTGGCGAAAAGGGGGAGGAGACGATTTCTATGGGCATCTGTTATATCATTGGAGCGGGAGAGTTTGGAGACGGCCCGGTGGAACCGGGGCCGGAAGATCTGGTGATCGCCGGGGACGGCGGCTACCGCCACTGCCAGGCCCGGGGGATCCGGGTGGACGTGGCCATCGGGGATTTTGATTCCCTGGGCTTCCGGCCGGAGGCGCCGGAGGTGATTGCCCTGACGCCGGAAAAGGACAATACGGACACCATGGCGGCGGTGGAGGAGGGCGTCCGCCGGGGGTACCGGCGGTTCCGGCTGTACGGCGGCACCGGCGGCCGGCTTTCCCATACCATCGCCAACCTGCAGCTGATGACGGAGATGGCGGCCCGGGGCCTGCAGGCGGAATTGGTGGGCTGCGGGGCCCGGATGTGGGTGATCCGGAATGGGGAGCAGCGCTTCCCGGCGGGAATGGAAGGCTATCTTTCGGTTTTCTGCCTGGGGGACGCGGCGGAGGGCGTCACCGAGGAAGGGCTTAAATACCGGCTGTCCGATTTCCGGATGACCAAGGAGAATCCCCTGGGCGTCAGCAACGAATTTACCGGCGTCCCCAGCCGGGTGGCAGTGCGGGAGGGCGCCCTGCTGCTGATCTGGGAGGCGGTATGCTGAGGCCGGCGCTGGCCGTCTGGCTGACGGCCCTGAACCTGCTGGCCTTTGGCGCCATGGGTTTGGACAAGTGGAAGGCCAAGCGCGGCCGGTGGCGGATCCCGGAGCGGACCCTGTTCCTGCTGGCAGGGCTGGGCGGAAGCTTAGGCGGCCTGGCGGGGATGGCGGTGTTCCGCCATAAGACCCGGCACTGGAAATTCCGGCTGGGCTTCCCGGCCCTTCTTCTTTTGCAGGCGGCCCTGTTGGCCTGGCTGGCCGTCAAAATTTGACTAAAAGGGGGATCCGGCTGTATTTTGTCGGTTTATAGGGCCGGAGAACTTGAATTTTTGGCAAACGATGCGTATAATGGAACTGGAATAGGAGGGATGCAATTATGAAACCTATCAGTGTGGAAGCCATTTACTTTTCCCCTACCGGAACGTCCAAAACCGGCGCGGCAGCCATTGCCCGGGCCATCGACCCGGCGGCCAAGGAGATCGATGTTACCGTGGCGGGGACCGTCCCGGAGCGCACCAGCTTTCCCAAGGATTCCCTGGTGGTGTTTGGGGCGCCGGTGTACGGCGGCCGCCTGTACCGGGGGGCGGTGGAGCGGTTCCAGCAGTTTGTGGGACATAAAACCCCCTGTATTGTGACGGTTACCTACGGCAACCGGGATTTTGACGACGCCCTTCTGGAATTGAAGGACCTGGTGGAGGCCCTGGGCTTTGTGCCGGTGGCCGCGGCGGCCCTGGTAGGGCAGCACACCTATGGCTCGATCCAGGTGGGACGGCCGGAGGCGGCGGACGTGGCGCAGGACGAGGCGTTTGCCCTTCAGGTGAAGGCGGCCCTGGAAAAAGGCTCCCTGGAGGCGGTGGAGGTGCCGGGGAATTACCCGTACCGGGAAGGCGGTTCCGGCGGACGTTTCCGTCCCCTTACTTCCGATGCGTGCACCCGCTGCGGCCTGTGCGCCCGGGAATGTCCGGAGCAGGCCATCGACCCGGTGGATCCGTCCCAGATTGACGGGGAGAAATGTATTTCCTGCTTCCGCTGCATCCGGCGCTGCCCGGCCGGAGCCAAAAACATGGATACGGAGGAGTACCGTTCCTTTGCGGAAGCCTTTACCCAAAAGCTGGCCCAGCGGAAGGAAAACCAGTATTTTCTTCCGCGAGCAAGAATCTTAGCCAAACACAAGGAGGAACCTTATGAAGTGCCCGTTCTGCAGCGCTGCGGATACGAAAGTGATTGACTCCCGCCCGGCGGAAAATTCCATCCGCCGCCGCCGTCAGTGCGAGGTGTGCGGAAAACGGTTTACTACCTATGAAAAGGTGGAGACCATTCCCCTCATGGTGGTCAAAAAGGACGACCGGCGGGAGCCCTACGACCGCTCCAAGCTGGAGGAGGGGATTCTACGGTCCTGCCACAAGCGCCCGATCCCGGTGTCGGAGATCAATGGGATGATCGATGAGATCGAAAACGAGATTATGGGCCGGGAGGAAAAGGAGGTGCCCAGCAGCGCCATCGGGGAGCTGGTCATGGAGCATCTTCAGAACCTGGACGATGTGGCGTACGTCCGCTTTGCCTCAGTATACAAAGAATTTAAGGATGTGGACACCTTCCTGCGGGAGATTGAAAAGGTGGCCAAAAGGAAAAACTAATGCTGGAGAGATTGTACCCTCGGGAACAGCGGCCCTCCGCCTACACCCTGGACTATGAGGGGCTGCGCCGCCGGGGCTTCCGGGGCATCTTGTTTGATATCGACAACACCCTGGTGCCCCACGGGGCCCCGGCGGTCCCGGAGGCCGTGGCGCTGTTCCGGCGGCTTCACGCCCTAGGGTTTGCCACCT
>CALWEC010000022.1 GCA_944376945.1 uncultured Lachnospiraceae bacterium
CCGGGGTGGCCTTTGACCGGACCGGCCGCCGGGTAGGCTACGGCGGCGGCTTCTACGACCGGTATCTGGCGGACCATCCCCATCTCACCGTCTGGGGGCTGGCCTTTGCCTGCCAGGTGCTGCCCCAGGTACCGGCGGAGGACACGGACCGCCGCATGGACCGGGTGGTGACGGAGGAAGGCTTCCTGAAATAAAAGCGCCCCTCGGGAAAAAACACCGGGATGACGGCATGGTTTCCCTCCGGTTGCGGAATCGTTGCTGGCCGGAAAAGATGTTTTCGGGTAAGATAACGGTATCCGAGGTTTCCGGGAAAGGAGCGATTCTATGACACTGGGAGAACGAATCAAAGACCGGCGCACCGCCCTGGGCTTGTCCCAGGAATACGTGGCGGATCAACTGGGGATCAGCCGCCAGGCGGTGGCCAAGTGGGAGACGGGAAAGAGCCGCCCCAGCGCCGCCAACCTGGTTTCACTGGCGGAACTGCTGGAGGTTTCCCTTTCCCAGCTGACCGGAGCGGAAGCGGAGGAGCCCTCTCCGGAACCCCGGCAGTCCCTTCCGGAAGAAAGGGAGAAGGCGCGGAAGAAAAACGCCCGGATGCTGGTGGGGCGGTTTTTTGGTATGATCCTGGTCAACGCCGGCTGGGATGGGTATTCCTCCGGCCTGTATGCGGATCTGCCGGCATACTGGCTGGCCATTCTGGCGGCAGGGCTGCTGCTGGTGTTTCGCACCTCCCTGGACATGGTCAAACGGCGCCGGATGGAAGGGCCGCAGGTGGCTTTGGGGGCGGGGCTGATGATTTCCATTTTCTTTCTGCCGGGGTGGATTCCGTCCTCCAACCCCGGTTTTCGGTATTTTCTGTCGGATGTGGCCGCCATCCCTTTTCTCTGCGCCCTAAACCTGAAATACTGGCGGCATATTTGGCCGGTGAAAGAGCCTGTTCCACCGGGATAAGATGCGGCTCTAGGAAAACCCTTGAAAATCCTGTGGGGCAGCGTATAATAGAAGAAGGAAACGAGAACCAGATCTGCCGGTTTTGAATACCAGATTCAAAACAAACGCGCTGCCAAAGCGCGGCGCGGGCATACACAGGAAGGATGTTTGAGATGGAACGGACAGGCTTTCATATTCTAAGCGACAGCTGCTGCGATCTGCCGAAGGACTACTGCCAGGAGCACGGAATCGGCATTATCCCTCTGTATGTGGCCTTTGGGGACGGGGTATACCGGCGGGATTTCTACGATTTTACCTATCACGATTTTTATCAGCGGATGCGGGACAACCCGGGGGATTTTCCCAAAACCTCCTTGCCGGGGATCGAGGATTACGCCAAGGTATTCCGGCCTCTGGCGGCTGCGGGAGAGGGGATTTTGTGCCTGTGCATGGCCTCCACCATGAGCGGCTCCTTTAATTCCGCCCGGCTGGCGGCGGAGGAGGTCCGGGAGGAATACCCGGAGGCGGAAATCGCGGTGGTGGACACCCAGGCCCTGACCCTGTTCCAGGGCCTTTTGGTCCGGGAGGCGGTGCGGCTGCGGGAGAGGGGAAAAAGCCTTGCGGAGACGGCGTCCATCCTGGAGGCTTCCAAGGGAGAGGGAGGCGCCTTTTTCACCATCGGCGACCTTTCCTATCTGAACAAGGGCGGCCGGATTGGCGGGCTGGTGAAGCTGGCGGCGGTGAGCCTGGGCATCAAGCCGGTGATCCTGTTCCGAAACGGCGCCATCTCCTTAAGCGCCATCACCCGGAAGCGGAAAAAATCCCTGGCGGAGCTGGCCCGGCAGGCTGCCTCCTTCCTGCGGAAGTCTGCTGGACGCCTGGAGGAATACCAGCTGCAGGTGGGCTTTGGCCTCTCCCGGGAGGACGGGGAGGAACTGCTTCACGCCTTTGGGGAAGCCCTGGGCGCGGTGGGCTTTTCCCTGGATCGGGAACTGCCGCTGACCCAGATCGGCACCTTGGTGGGGGCCCACAATGGTCCGGATCTGATGGGGATCGCGTTTTTGAAATCGGTTGCCAATCCCGGGGATTCCGTGCTATAATCTTGGACGGAAAACCAACGGGAACCCGGAACAGAAAGGCAAGAGAAACGGAAATGACAGAGTGGAACCCTACCCTCCGCCAGGAGGTGTTCGCCGAGGCCCCGGACACGGAACCGGAGCGGCAGCGGTATTTTATGGAACAGTGCCGCATCCTGGTGGAACAGAGAGCGCGGGAGACCGGCCACGTACCGACGGCGTGCGTGGTCAATTTTGGCTGCCAGATGAACGCCAAGGACGCGGAAAAGCTGCAGGGCATCCTGGAGGAGGCCGGTTTTCAGGAGACGGACAGCGAGGAGGCGGATTTGGTCCTCTACAACACCTGCACCGTCCGGGAAAACGCCAACCTGAGGGTGTACGGCCGCCTGGGCGTCTTAAACAGCATGAAAAAACAGAACCCGGAAAAGATCATCGCCCTCTGCGGCTGCATGATGCAGGAGGAGACGGTGGTAAAAAAGATCCAGACCAGCTACCGGTTTGTGGATCTGCTTTTCGGCACCCACAACGTGTTCCAGCTGGCGGAGCTTTTGTACCGGCGGCTCACCGGGGAGCGGCCGGTACTGGACATCTGGCAGGGCACGGACCAGGTGGTGGAGGATCTGCCGGCGGTGCGGAAATACCCTTTTAAATCCGGGGTCAATATTATGTTCGGCTGCAATAACTTCTGCAGCTACTGCATCGTCCCCTACGTCCGGGGCCGGGAGCGGAGCCGGGAGCCGGAGGACATCCTCCGGGAGATCGAGCGCCTGGCGGCGGACGGGGTCCAGGAGGTGATGCTCTTGGGCCAGAACGTCAACTCCTACGGGAAAACCCTGGCCCATCCCCTTTCCTTCGCCCAGCTTTTGGAGCGGGTGGAGGAAGTCCCGGGCATCCGGCGGATCCGCTTTATGACCTCCCATCCCAAGGACTTGTCGGAGGAGCTGATCCAAGTGATGGCCAAATCCCAAAAGATCTGCCGCCACCTGCACCTGCCCCTCCAGTCCGGCAGCACCCGGATTCTGCGGCAGATGAACCGGCGCTATACCAAGGAGCAGTATCTGGATTTGGCCGCGCGGATCCAGGAGGCGGTGCCGGGCATCGCCCTGACCACGGACATCATCGTAGGCTTCCCCGGGGAGACGGAGGAGGATTTCCAGGAGACCCTGGACGTGGTGCGCCGGGTCCGGTACGACAGCGCCTTTACCTTTCTCTATTCCAAGCGCACCGGCACTCCGGCGGCGGCCATGGAAAACCAGGTGCCGCCGGAGGTGGCCCAGGACCGGCTGGAGCGGCTCCTGGCGGAGGTTCAGCGGATTGCCGGGGAGCTGTGCGGGAAGGATACGGGCACCCGGCAGGAGGCTCTGGTGGAGGGCTTGGACGATCACGACCCGGCCCTGGTTACCGGCCGCCTCAGCAACAACCGGATGGTCCACTTTCCGGGGGACGCTTCCCTCATCGGCCGGCTGGTGCCGGTGCGCCTTACCGAGGCCAAGGGCTTTTACTATATGGGAAGGATGGAAGAGTAGATGCTTTCACCAATGATGCAGCACTATCTGGAAACCAAGGCCCAGAACCCGGACTGTATCCTGTTCTACCGGCTGGGGGATTTCTACGAGATGTTTTTCGAGGACGCCCTGACGGTCTCCAAGGAGCTGGAGCTGACTCTCACCGGCAAGGACTGCGGCCTGCCGGAGCGGGCGCCCATGTGCGGGGTGCCTCACCACGCGGTGGAAACCTACCTGAACCGGCTGGTGGAGAAGGGGTATAAGGTGGCCATCGCGGAGCAGATGGAGGACCCGAAGCTTGCCAAGGGCCTGGTAAAGCGGGAGGTGGTGCGGATCGTCACCCCCGGCACCAACGTCAGCGCCCAGGCCCTGGACGAGACCCGCAACCACTATCTGATGTGCGTGGTCTATCTGGACAAGCTGTTCGGCGTCGCCACCTCCGACGTGAGTACCGGCGATTTTTTTGTGACCGAAGTGGACTCGGTGCGGATGATGCTGGATGAAATCCACAAATTTCTGCCGGCGGAAATCCTCTGCAACGAGGCCTTCTTTATGAGCGGCGTGGACGTGGAGGATTTAAAGGGGCGGCTGCGGATCGCCATGACGCCCTTAGACAACGCCCACTTCCAGGACGACAGCTGCCGCCAGGCCCTGAAGGACCACTTTCAGGTGGCGGATCTGTCCGGCCTGGGCATCGGGGACTACGGGGCCGGGACGGTGGCCGCCGGGGCCATGCTCCGGTATCTGCTGGACACCCAGAAAAACAGCCTGGTCCACATCACCCGGATCCAGCCCTACCAGCCGGGCCGGTTTATGATGCTGGACACCTCCACCCGCCGAAACCTGGAGCTGATGGAAACCCTCCGGGAGAAACAGAAGCGGGGATCCCTGCTGGGGGTTCTGGATAAGACCAAGACGGCCATGGGCGCCCGGCTCCTGCGGAGCTGGCTGGAGCAGCCCCTCATCGACCGGAAGGAAATCCTCCGCCGCCAGGACGCGGTGGAGGAGCTGTTTGACGATATGATCCTCCGGGAGGAGCTGCGGGAGTACCTAAACCCCATCTACGACCTGGAGCGGCTCATCGGGCGGATTTCCTACCGCTCCGCCAATCCCCGGGATCTGGTGGCCTTTAAAAACTCCCTGCGGATGCTGCCCCACATCCAGACCCTGTTAAAGGACGTGAAGGCCCCGCTGCTGCGGGAGCTGGTGGAGCAGATGGATTCTCTGGAGGATTTGGCGGACCTGCTGGATCGGGCCATCGTGGAGGATCCGCCGGTGACCATCCGGGAGGGCGGCATGATCCGGGAGGGCTTTTCCGAGCAGGCGGATCAGCTGCGCCAGGCCAAGACCGACGGCAAGACCTGGCTGGCCCAGCTGGAGCAGGAGGAGCGGGAGCGCACCGGCATCAAAAACCTGCGGGTCAAATTCAACAAGGTCTTCGGCTACTACCTGGAGGTGACCAACTCCTTTAAGAACCTGGTGCCGGAGGACTACATCCGCAAGCAGACGCTGACCAACGCGGAGCGGTACACTACGCCCCGGCTCAAGGAGCTGGAGGACGTGATTCTAGGGGCGGAGGACAAGCTGTTTGTGCTGGAGTACGACCTGTTCTGTCAGGTCCGGGACCAGGCGGCGGCCCAGGTGGTGCGGATCCAGGACACGGCCAAGGCGGTGGCGGAGATCGACGTGCTGGCCTCCCTGGCGGCGGTGGCCTACAAGAACCGCTACGTGCGGCCCTCCATCAACGAAAAGGGCGTCATCGACATCAAAAACGGCCGGCACCCGGTGGTGGAGCAGATGCTGCGGGACGACCTGTTTATCGCCAACGATGTGTATCTGGACAACCACAGCAACCGGATTTCCATCATCACCGGCCCCAACATGGCCGGAAAATCCACCTATATGCGCCAGACGGCCCTGATTGTGCTGATGGCCCAGACCGGCTCCTTCGTGCCGGCGGACGCGGCCAACATTGGCATCTGCGACCGGATCTTTACCCGGGTGGGGGCCTCGGACGACCTGGCCTCGGGCCAGAGCACCTTTATGGTGGAGATGACGGAGGTGGCCAACATCCTGCGGAACGCCACCAAAAACAGCCTGCTGATTTTGGACGAGATCGGCCGGGGCACCAGCACCTTTGACGGTCTGAGCATCGCCTGGGCGGTAGTGGAATACATCAGCAACCCGAAAAT
>CALWEC010000023.1 GCA_944376945.1 uncultured Lachnospiraceae bacterium
AACCTCCGGTGGGATGCACCGTTTTTTTTTTTTTTTTTTTTTTGATATAGAAAGTAAACCTATAAAATATTTTTCAGTCAGAAAAAAGCGTGTTAGTATATTTTGTACAAGACAGCGGCTGGATTGAAGAAAAACAATCTGACAAGGTAGGAGAGCAATGAGCTATTTTGACGTGGCCAATTCCCCTCTTCTGTACGTTCTGGTGGCAGGAGGGATTCTGTACATTATAGGGCTTTCAGCGGTCTTTCTGATCAAGGCCTGGTACCGCCTGTCCGTGGTAGGCTCCGTAAGCTATGAGCTGATGGCGGCGGACATGGTGGCGGACGGTATGGGCTACGGCTCGGTAGGGGAGATGGCGGCCCAGGCAGACTACAGCGTCTTCGGCGCGGTGATGTTTGTCATGAGCATCTGCATCCTGGCGGGGATCCTGGTGAACCTGTTCGCGGTGGAAAAAATCCAGAAGGGCATGAAGAACCTGAAGACCAAGCGGGGGGATTGGGGCTCCATTGTCAATGCCTGTTTCTTCCTGGGGATTGTGGCGGCCTTTGTCCCGCTGATGTTTGTCTCTGGGACGGTGTACGCCCTGACCTTTTTGATCAGCGCCGGCGTGGCCGCCCTGTGCGCCTGGTGCATCAACCGGTTCCACCTTTCCTGGATGCGGAGCTTTGTCATGTCCATCTCGCTGATTGTCAGCATGGCGGCTTCGGTGCTGCTGGAACAGATTCTGTAGAAGGAGGCGCGGCAAATGAAACAGAAAGATTACATCCGCTCGATCCACCGTACCGGCCGTATCGGGAGTATTCTGGCCATCCTCTGTATGCTGGGGATCCCGGCGGTGATGTGCGCGGCGTACCACATGTTCCCGACCATCCTGGATCTGCTGCTGTTCGGCAGCGGCCTGCTGGCCATGTACGTGCCCACCTCCATCTCGGAGGTGATCACCTACGTGCCGATGCTGGGTTCCGCTTCCTATATTACCTTTATCACCGGGAACATCTCCAACCTGAAGCTGCCCTGCGCGCTGAACGCCCTGGAGATGGCGGACGTGGAGCAGAATTCCGACGCTGGGGACGCGGTGGCTACGGTGGCGGTGGCGGTTTCCTCCATTGTCACCACCCTGATCCTGGTGGCAGGCGTCCTGCTGCTGGTGCCGCTGCAGCCGATCCTGGAGAGCGAACCGGTGCAGACGGCCAGCGGCTATATGCTGCCCGCCCTGTACGGGTGCCTGTTTCTCAGCCAGATGACCAGCAAGGCCGGCGGCACGGTGATCCGGGGCAAGCTGAAGATTGTGGCCCTTCCGGGGCTGCTGGTGCTGCTGGTCCATGTGCTGGTGACGCCGGTGAACCGGGGGATTGCCATCCTGGCCTGCATTCCCCTCTGTATGGTGTGCGCCCGGTTCCTGTACCGGAAGGGATGGATACGGGTACAGCACCTGCGCGGAACCGCCAGTCCGGAAAACGCCCGGCAGGAGACAGAGGCAGCTGCGGCAGCCGCGGCAGACAGCGGAAAGGAGTAAAAATGGGATACTTACAGAGAGCGCAGGAGCTGTATGAGCAGATGGTGCGGGACCGCCGGTTCCTGCACCAGCACCCGGAGGTGGGGATGGATCTGCCGGAGACCACCGGCTACGTGATGGAGCGCCTGGCCCAGATGGGGTACGAGCCCCGGCGGCTGGGGCAGGGGGTGACGGCCCAGACCCAGGGGCCGGAAGGGGGGAAAGTTTTCCTGCTCCGGGCGGACATGGACGCGCTGCCCATGCGGGAGGAAAGCGGGCTGCCGTTTGCTTCCCAGCGGGACTGCGCCCACACCTGCGGCCACGACATGCACACCGCCATGCTGCTGGGCGCGGCCCAGATGCTAAAGGAACGGGAGGCAGAGCTGAAGGGAACGGTAAAATTCATGTTCCAGCCAGGGGAGGAGGTGCTGCAGGGGGCTAAAACCATGGTGGAAGCAGGCATCCTGGAAAATCCCCCGGTAGACGCGGCCATGGGCGCCCACATGATCCCCGGGATCCCGGCGGGGGTGGGCGGGTACGCCACCGGCGTGGTTTCCGCCTCCAGTGATCACCTGGTGATTCGGATCGAGGGGAAAGGCGGCCATGGGGCCCATCCCCAGGCGGCGGTGGATCCCATCAACATTGGCGCCCACATCCACCTGGCCCTACAGGAGCTGATCAGCCGGGAGACGGACCCGGAGGAGACGGTGGTGCTTACCTTCGGCAAGTTTTTGGGCGGGGAGGCGGCCAACATTATTCCCTCCTCCGTCCTGCTGGAAGGGACCCTGCGCACCTTCAATGAAGGGCTGCGGGCCCGCCTCCTGGAACGGATTCAGACGGTATGCGCCTGCACGGCGGAGGCCTTCCAGGGGAAAGCCTGCCTGTTGGTCCTCAGTTCCACCTGCGCGCTGCAGATGGACAAGGAGACGGTGGAGTCGGTGGCCTGCGGCTGGAAGGAGGAAGGGCTCCCCATGTTTTTCCGGGAGGCCCGGATGAGCGGTTCCGAGGATTTTTCCGAGGTGGCCGCGCAGGTACCCTCCGCCTTCTTTGTGGTAGGCGGGGGCACAGCGGAGGACGGCTGCGGGGTGAGCCTGCACCACCCGAAAATCCGGTTCCGGGAGGAGGCGCTGATGGCCGGGGCCGCCGCCTATGCCGCCGGCGCGGCCAAGTGGCTGGAGCGGCACAGCGGGGACGCCGTATGAAAGCCCTTTTAGAACAGCTGGTGGAGGAAAACCGTCCCTTTGCCCGGCAGGGGCGGGTGGCGGATTATATTCCGGAGCTTTCCAAGGCAGATCCAAGAGAACTGGGGATCTGCCTTCTCTCTCAGGACGGGGAGGAGCAGGCGGCCGGAGACTTCCAGCGGGTTTTTACCATGCAGAGCATTGTAAAGCCCATTTTGCTCCTGCTGGCCCTGCTGGACAACGGGGAGGAGGCGGTGCGGGCCCAGATTGGGGTGGAAGCCACGGGAAAGCCCTTCGACGCCATCAACGACGCGGAGCAGGAACTGCTCAGCGAGCATTTGAATCCTATGGTGAACATGGGGGCTATCCTTCTCAGCACCCGGATCCGGGGCGAAAACAGCGCGGAGCGCTTCCGCCGGCTGCTGGACTTTACCCGGCAGCTGGCGGACAATCCGGATTTGGCGGTGATCCAGGCGGTCTACGAATCCGAAAAAAAGAACGGCAGCCGCAACCGGGCCATGGCCTACCTGCTGAAAAGCCACGGCCTGCTGTGCGAGGAGGTGGAGGATGTGTTGGACTGCTACTTCCAGGCCTGCTCCATTGGGGTCAGCTGCCGGGACCTGGCCCGGATCGGCTGCCTGTTTGCCAGCCACGGCCGTGCGCCGGGCTCCGGAAAGCCGGTGTTTCCGGAGCGGTACGCCCGCTATGTAAACGCCATTTTAATGACCTGCGGCATGTACGATGGCTCTGGGGATTTTGCGGTGAAGGTGGGCCTTCCGGCCAAAAGCGGCGTAGGCGGCGGGATTATGGCGGTCTGCCCCGGCCGGATGGGGATCGGCATCTATTCGCCGGCCCTGGATGTAAAAGGCAACAGCCTGGCGGGGATCCGCCTGCTGGAGCAGCTGAGCCATCGACTGGGGCTTAGTGTGTTCTAGGGTTTTAGAGAGAAATTCGCCTGCGGCCGGGCTTTTCCGCCCGCGGACGCGGGCAGCATTACGTCTGAAAGCCCTCGGATTGCTCCGTGCTTGCGCACTCCCGCAATCCTACCCTGTATTCGCAATCCGGCCTGACGGCCTTCTTGCTCATACAGGGTAGCGCCGCGAAAGCATGGACGGCCTGGGCTGCAAGCAGCCCGGGCCGCCTATGCTTTGCGGCCGGGCTTTTGTCCGCCCGCAGACGCGGGCAGCATTACGTCTGAAAGCCCTCGGATTGCTCCGTGCTGCGCACTCTCGCAATCCTACCTGTATTCGCAATCCGGCCTGCTGGCCTTCTTGCTCATACAGGGTAGCGCCGCGAAAGCATGGACGGCCTGGGCTGCAAGCAGCCCGGCCGCCTATGCTTTGCGGCCGGGCTTTCAGAGTAAAATGGGGCTTGCTTTTTCCGGGAAAATGGCGCATAGTAAAGGAGGAGTTCCCTGGCAGGGGAATCGGATGCCGCGTCCTAGGCGGCAAATACGCGAAAAAGAGGGGATGAAGATGAGACTGGTAGCGTTTCAGGGAGCCGGGGCGGCCCGGCTGGGGGTGCGCCGGAAGGACGGCACGGCGGTAATCCCCCTGGAAACAC
>CALWEC010000024.1 GCA_944376945.1 uncultured Lachnospiraceae bacterium
GGAACCTGGCCCGGATCCCGGCGGTTTCGGAGCTTCTGAAAAGCTGGATGGACGGGCGGGAGATGCTGGTGGGGGTCCTGGCCAGCCAGGCGCTGAGCAACGTGCCGGCGGCGGCCCTGCTGGCTCCTTTTACGGGAAACGGGGCGGCCCTGGTGGCCGGCACCAACATGGGCGGCCTGGGGACGCTGATCGCCTCCATGGCCAGCCTGATTTCCTATAAGATCTACGGCGCGTTTTCCGAGGCGGACCGGAAACGGTACCTGCTGACTTTTACGGCCTGGAACCTGGTGTTCCTGGCGGCGCTGCTTTTGGCGGCGGCCTGGCTGCTTTGAGGCGGAAAAGCGCCGCCCGGGCCCAGGCCGGGCTGGGGCGGGAGAAAACGGAGGAAAAGATGGACGCGACAAAATCGGAGAATCTGGAGGTCAACCTCCATGCCATGCGGCGGATGACGGCGCTGCTGGAATGCCTGGAGACATACGGATACCGGGAGCACGAGCTGGAGGTTTACCTGGTGCGTCTTCTGTTCTGCCTGTTCGCCAGCGACGCGGGGATCTTCCCGGAAGGGCTTTTTCCCGCTTATCTGGGGGCTTCCCGCCTGGACGGCAGCGACCTTTCCGGCCGCCTGGCGGATCTGTTCCGGGTGCTGGACACCCCGGAAGAGCAGAGGGAGAAGGAGGATCCGGCCTTGGCCCGCTTCCCCTATGTGGACGGAAAGCTGTTTTCGGAAGCGCTGCCGGAGTATCCTTTTGACGGAAGCTTCGCTGGCCTTTTGGCAGACTGCCTGCAGGTGCGGTGGCGTTCCATTTCCCCGGCCATCTTTGGAGCCATGTTCCAGGAGATTATGGATCAGGAAAAACGCCGGGAATGGGGGACCTACTATACCTCCGAGGAGAATATCGAAAACCTGATCCGCCCCCTGTTTTTGGATGGGCTGTGGCGGGAGCGGGAAGCTTGCCGGGGCAGCCGGCGGAAGCTCCAGCGGTTTCATCAAAAGCTGCAGGAGCTATGCTTTTTTGACCCGGCCTGCGGCTGCGGGAACTTCCTGATTGTGGCCTACCGGGAGCTGCGCCGCCTGGAGCTTTCAGTGATCCGGGAGCTGTACGATACCACCCAGCGGGTGCTGGATGTGGGGATGTTCTGCCGGGTGGACGTGGGGCAGTTTTACGGCATCGAGTACGAGCCGTTCCAGGCCCAGATCGCCCGGGTAGGCATGTGGCTGACGGACCACCAGATGAACCGGGAGGCGGCGGATTTCTTTGGCCTGTATTACGCCCGGATCCCTCTGGTAAGCTCCGCCCGGATTGTCCAGGGGAACGCCCTGGAGCTGGATTGGGAGCAGGTGGTTCCCAAGGAAAAGCAGCCCTATATCATCGGGAATCCGCCGTTTGTAGGGGCCCGGCTTATGAACCGGGAGCAGAAGCAGGATCTGCGCCGGGTGTTCGCGGGGATGCGGGCCGCCGGGAATATGGACTATGTGACCGCCTGGTACCGGAAGGCGGCGGCTTATATGGCGGGCACGGAGATTCAGGCGGCCTTTGTGTCCACCAACAGCATTGCCCAGGGGGAGCAGGCGGGCCTGCTGTGGGACTGCCTGTCCCACGGCTTTGGCATGGAGCTGGACTTTGCCCGCCGCTCCTTTGTGTGGAACAACGAGGCCCGGGGGCAGGCCAAGGTCCACTGCGTGATCCTGGGCTTTTCCTCCCGGGAGCGGAAGGGGAAAGAGCCTAAGCGGATCTTCCAGGGGGAAGCCTGCCAGGTAGTCCCCTGCATCAACGCCTACCTGGCCGCGGCGCCGGAGGTGTTTTTAAAAAGCCGCCGGGAGCCGCTGTGCCCGGTGCCGCCCATGGTGTTTGGCAGCATGGCCAACGACGGCGGCCATCTGCTCCTGTCCCCGGAGGAGGCGGACGCCATCCGGACCGCCTGGCCGGAGGCGGCCCCCTGGATCCGCCGGTTCTGCGGCTCGGTGGAGTTTATCGAAGGGCAGGAGCGGTACTGCCTGTGGCTGAAGGGGGTGGAGCCGGAGGCCTACGCCCCTATGCCGGAGATCCGGCAGCGGGTGGAGGCGGTGGCCCGGTTCCGCCGGGTCAGCCCCCGGGAGGCCACCCGGAAGCTGGCGGAAAGCCCGGAGCGGTTTGGGGAGATCCGGCAGCCGGAGGAAGGGCGGTACATCCTGGTGCCCCGGGTTTCCTCGGAGCGGCGGCCTTATATCCCCATGGATTTCCTGCCGGCGGAGGTGGTGGCCAGCGACGCGGTGTTCCTGGTGCCGGACGCCTCCCTGGTGCTGTTTGGGATCCTGAATTCGGCCATGCACATGGCCTGGGTCCGGGGGGTATCCGGCCGGCTGAAAAGCGACTACCGGTATTCCGCCACGGTGGTCTACAACAATTTCCCCTTCCCGGAGGTGGAAAACGGCTTGGCGGCGGAGAACCGGCAGACGGCGGAGGTGCGGCAGGAGGCGCGGCTCCTGCTGGAGGCGCAGCGGCGGCTGCTGCCGGAATGGGGGGCGGCCCTGTATGGGGCGGAGTCCATGCCGGAGGAGTTCTGGCAGGCCCACGCCCGTCTGGACGCGGCGGTGGACCGGCTGTACGGAAGGGAATTTTCCGGGGAGGAGGAACGCCTGGCCTTTTTGTTCTCCCTGTACCGGAA
>CALWEC010000025.1 GCA_944376945.1 uncultured Lachnospiraceae bacterium
GATCTACGAGGCCATCGAGTCCACCTACGAGAACCGGGGCTATGAGCGCAGCGACGGCAGCGACGGCTCCAACCGGTGGCCGGAGGACACCTACGCCGGCAGCAACAGTACCGAGTACTTCGCCACCCTCAGCAACATTTGGCACGGCACCATGCGGGAGTCTGCCAGCGGCACCTGGGACGGCACCCTCTCCCCCATCAACACCCGGGAGGAGCTGTATCGGTACGACCCTAAGGGCTATGAGCTGATGAAGATGGTCTACTACAACGGCGACACAGGCCTGACCTACACCGACGGCACCGAGGTAGAGGCGGAGTCCACCGACGACGACATTCTGAAGTGGGGCTGCTCCTTCACCGACGAGATGACCGAGGAGTATCCGGAAGCCAAGTGGTATAACTGGGCGGCGGCCAACGACTACGACTTCGATCCGGAAAATCCGGAGGGCCCCGGCATCCGGCTGGAAGGCGACCAGATCAACTATAACCTTTACATGAGCGAGCCTGGCGTGGAAAATCCCAACGCCTGAGCCATAAAGGAAAACCACATGAGCCCTGTATAGGGACAAAAAGGGGGCTGCGCATCTGCGCAGCCCCTCTTCTAAACGTCTGTTTGCCGCCTTACAGCTCGATCAGCTCCTTGGTGGCCGGAATCAGGTTTTCGATGCCGTCCTTGGTAATCCGCACCTGGTCCTCGATCCGGACGCCGCCCCAGCCGGGGATGTAGATGCCCGGCTCCACGGTGATCACGTTGTTCTCCCGGATCACGTCCTGGGAGGTCGGCCCCATAAACGGCACCTCGTGGACAAACATGCCTACGCCGTGGCCCACGCCGTTGTAGTGATAAGGGAAATACTCCGTCCCCTCGATCACCTGGGCGCCCCGGGCATACGCCTCGGAGGCGGAAGCGCCGTCCTTCAGGTAGTCCTCCATGGCCTGGACCATCTGCTGCTCCAGCCGGTACACCTCCTTCTGCTTGGGCGTGGCCTTGCCCACCACCACGGTGCGGGTCATATCGGACAGGTAGCCGTGGTACTGGCAGCCGTAATCCATCAGCACCAGATCCCCGTACTCGATGGCCTTCTCCGAAGGGATGCCGTGGAGCAGGGAGGTGCGGGCGCCGGAGATCAGGATATTCCCGTAGGGCTGGGTGTCCGCCCCCTCCATCACCATGTACAGGCTCAGGCGAGCTGCCAGTTCCTTCTCCGTCACGCCTACCCGGATGTCCTGGATAATCCGCTCAAAGGCCCGGCTGGCAATGTCGCAGGCCACCCGCAGGCAGTAGATTTCCTCCGGGGATTTCACCGCCCGGAAGGCCTCCACCACGCCCTGGGTCGCCACCAGCTCCGTCCCTTTCATTTCCTGCTGGAAGCTCTGGTACTGGGCCGCAGTAATGTGCCCCGCCTCAAAGGCCATGTTCTTCAGGTGCTCCTGCTCCGCCAAAACCGCCAGGGCCTTGCCCAGGCTGCCGTAGGGACGCCACTCAAAAATGGTGTAGTCCGGGCACTCCATGGACGCCTGCTCCGTATAGCGGGGATCCGTGATAAAATACTTCTTGCCCTGGGTCAGCAGCAGGAAGGAGTCCGCCCCTGTGTAGCCGCTGACGTACTTGACGTTGACCGGCAGGCTGACCAGGAAGCTCTGCCAGCCGTTTTTCTGCATCTCACCATACAGCTTTTCCATTTTCTTACCCCCTTATGGTTGCTTCTATGTCCTCGATGGTCCGGGGGATGGCCACCGTCAGGTTTTCGCAGCCGTCCTCCGTTACCAGGCAGTTGTCCTCCAGGCGGAAGCCAATGCCCCACTCTTCGCAGTAAATGCCGATGTCCACGCAGAACACCATGCCCGGCTGCACCGTGGCCGCCTCCACCAGGTCGTGGACGTCGTACCCTACATGGTGGGCGCCGCCGTGCCAGATGTATTTGCCCACCTCATCGTAGGAATGGCACAGCCCCAGATCCTTCAGCTGCTCGTAGTCGTACTCCCGGGCCAGCCGGTCCACATCCGGCATGGGCATCCCCGGCTTGATGATGGAAAACATGTGCTGGGAGGTGCGGTAGGCGCACTCGTACAGCTGGCGCTGCTTTTCACTGAATTTCCCGTTGGCCGGCCAGCCCCGGGAAACGTCGTTGAACAGGTTGTCGTACTTGGCTCCCACGTCCGCCAGGATCATGTCCCCGTCGTGGACCTTGCCGGTGTAGTCGTAGTAGTGGATGCAGAAGTTGTTCTGCCCCGCGGAGACAATGCTGGGGAAGGCCGGGGCCAGGCAGCCGTGCTGGGCCAGGGCATAGTCGAACTCCGCCTTCAGCTGGTACTCGTAGAGGCCGGGGCGGGAGGCCCGCATCATCGCGGTAATCCCCGCCTTGGTGATCTTGGCCGCTTCCCGGATGGCCTCAATCTCGCAGGGGGCCTTGATGGCCCGCAGCTGCTTCAGCCGGCGGGAAAGATCCGCCAGCCGGACCGCCGGGTAATCCTTCCGGATCTGCCGGGCCGCCCGGTAGGATTCCGGATCCCGATCCGTAGGCTGGCATTTATAAAAGTCCATGGCAATGGTGTGGAAGCGCCCGGTCAGCATCCGCCGGTGCAGCTCGCCGGGGAAGCCCTCCACATAGCGGCAGTCCTGGATCCCCGCCTTCTCAAACACCTCCGCGGCTTTGATCCGGCTTCCGTTCCAGCGCTCCGCATGGGCGTCCGGCGGCAGGATAAACATGGTCTCCCGGACCTCCCCGCCTTCCTTCTCCGCCATCAGGATCAGGCCCTCCCGCTCAATGCCGGTCAGGTAGACAAAATTCCGGTCCGCGTAAAAAGGGTAGTCCTCATCCTGGGTTTTCCGGACCGCCTTGCCGGAAAATACCAGCACCAGCGTGCCGTCCTCCAGAGACTCGTACAACCGCTTCCGGTTGTTCACATGAAACGCCTGTTCCATTTGCATTTTCCTCCTGTTTAGACCGCTGTTCAGACATCTGTACAGCTATTCCTCTTCCATCATATCCATTCTTTTCCGGCTTGTCAACCAGGCGGCCGCCTCACAGACGACTAAAATTTCCCGGGAAAACTTTCAAAAATTCCGCCGGGAAAACAAAAAAGATTCCGTCTAAAACAGACGGAATCCGCGCATACTATCCGCAAAGGAGGCTTGCTTTTATGAACGAACAAGAATACAGCCAATACATCCGGCAGGTGACCCCCACCCACTGCTCTCCCCGAAACGTGCTGCGGGCGTTCCTGGTAGGAGGGGCCATCTGCGCCCTGGGCCAGGGGCTGACCCAGGCCTTTCTGGCCCTGGGCGTAAGCCGGGAGGAGGCCTCCGCCTGGACTTCCGTGTGCCTGATTTTGGCCAGCGTCCTGCTTACCGGCCTGAACCTGTTTCCCTCCCTGGTCAAGTTCGGCGGCGCCGGGGCGCTGGTGCCCATCACCGGCTTTGCCAACTCGGTGGCGGCGCCGGCCATTGAGTATCAGAAGGAAGGGCTGGTGTTCGGCACCGGCTGCAAAATCTTTACCATCGCCGGGCCGGTGATCCTCTACGGCACCGTCTCCAGCTGGCTTCTAGGCGCCGCCTATCTGCTGCTGCAGGCCGCCGGCGCCATCCGGTAGGCATTCTTGCCGCTTCGCTTCACCTCATAGAGCATCTGATCCGCCCGCCGGAAAATATCCCGGCTCCGCTGCCCCTTCCGGCCTCCGGCCACGCCGATGGAAAGCCCGGGGAAGGGCTCCCGGGCCCGGCGGGCCCGCTCCAGCACTTCCTGGGCAATGGCTTTTGCCTCCGCCTCCTGCCCAATCCCGGTAAAGAA
Source organism: uncultured Lachnospiraceae bacterium (assembly GCA_944376945.1). Classification (GTDB taxonomy): domain Bacteria; phylum Bacillota; class Clostridia; order Lachnospirales; family Lachnospiraceae; genus Pseudolachnospira. The sequence continues at coordinate 3,791 of CALWEC010000025.1, forward strand.
CATGGCAAACTCATCTCCGCCGATCCGCCCGGCCAGGCCCCGTCCCTGGGAAGCTTCCTGAAGGATCCGCGCGGTGTCCCGCAGTACCCGGTCCCCCTCTAGATGGCCGTAGCGGTCGTTGATCTGCTTAAAGTTATCCAAATCAATGGCCATACACCAGAAGACCTCCGACTCCCCGGCCAGCTGGGCGCAGGCGTCGTAAAAGCTCTGATGGTTCAAAAGCCCGGTCAGCTGATCGGTTTTGGCCAGGGCCTCCATCTGACGGGCCCGGCTTTCCGCCTCCCGCACCTGCCCTACCAGGGTTTTGGGATAATACTCCCCTTCATGCTGCTCCTGGTTGGGCAGGGACTGGTGCACATGAAGGATCTTCCACTGGCCTTCCGGATTCCGGCGGAACAGCACCGAATAACGGCAGTCCATATCCACCACCGCCGGCGTGTTTTCTACAATCCCCACCAGATGTAAGGTTCCATAGATCAAGCGGATGTCCTCCGAACATGCCAATTCCTGGGAATCGATGGACGCAATGGAAAACCGGATTTCGCTCCGCTCTCTTTCTTCTTTTTTTAAGGACTCCCGGAAATCTTGGAGAGATTGGTAAAATTCATGCTTCCCGGTCCCGATGACCACCAATTCCTCATCCAGCGCCTCCAGAAAGGCGGCGGAATTTTCCGACCACTCCTCCGTGGCGTAATAGCGCCAAAGCTGTTCCGTATAGCTGCGCAAGTCCATGGGTTTCTGTTCCTCCCCGTCTGCTTTTCTATTTCTTAAAACTGTTCTATTGAACAAGAAAATTGTCATATTTCACACATAAGATAGTTGCGGCGCTCCCCACGTGGGATTTGGCGGCGCTCCCCGCCTGGGGTATTGCGGCGTTCCCCGCCTGGGATATTGCGGCGTTCCCCGCGTGGGTCCCCTTGGACGGCTTGGCCTTGGGCAGTTCGCCGCAGCTCAACAGCTTTTTCAGCAAGAATGGCGGAAAAAGCCGTGCGCCCAGGCGTCCGTTCGGCTTTTTAGGAAGAAAGCTCCGAAAAAGCCGTGTATTTGCTCGGACCCGCGCCGGCGCGGGTATCATTCCTGCTTCGCAGTCATGATACCATGTGCGAAGCACATGCTATGTCCATGCGCACGGCGCGGCCAGGAATTTTGTTCTCGCTCTGCTCGAACCCGCGCCGGCGCGGGTATAATGTCCGCTCTGCGGACATTATACCATAATTTATTTCCTTTTGTAGTGGAAAAATGCAAAATGGCCAGTTTTTTTTACGCTTTTTTTACGTTTTTTATGGTTTTTATGCCGGTCCACCCCCTCCAATTCCCCAGAAAAAGTAGGCGGCCGATCCCAGGCATTTGCCCAGGGCCAGGCTAAGCACCAAAAGGCCCATGCCCCGGGAGAGGCGCAGCCGGCGGCACAGCACCGGGAAGGCGTCCAATGTCTCTGCCAGGGACATGATCAGGCAGCCGACAAACACGCCGTAGGAAAGGCCCAGGACCGCGCAGAGGGCCGTCCCCCCCGGCAAAGGCGACGGGTACAGGGAAATCAGGTTGCCCCACGTGCCGCCCAGCACAAAACAATCCTCATACCAGGAGATCCGGTGGGCCGTCCCGGTCTTGGCCGCCAGCCGCTGCACCAGGCCAATGGCTGTGATAAAGGCGAACACGCCGGCGGCGGTTACCGCCCCGGCCGCCAGGCCGCCTAGGCCCAGCAGGAATTTTTCCCAAAACAAAAAGCCACACCATCCTTTCTAGGGATAGTATGGCTTTTCCGGTTCTCAATTACTCTTTTCCGAACATAATCTGCAGAGGCAGGCGGTTGGCCACAATCTCCTCTTTGTTCAGTCCAAAGTGATCCGCGTTGTACTGGTCGATCTCCTCGATCAGGGTCCGGTAGGTGCCGGGGAATACAGAGCCCGGTCCCCCCTGGGTGATGCAAGGGATGTAGTACTTGTTGCCGCAGGCTTCCATGGCGTCCACCGCCGCCTTCCGGCAATCCTCCCGGGTCCAGCCTTCAAAGTCTACCATCTTGTTGTCGATGCCGCCCATGAAGCTGATCTTGCCGCCGTACTTCTTCACCAGCTCCGGGATGTTGTTGGAGGCCATGCAGCCCTGCCATACGTCGATGCCCATCTCGATCATGGAAGGCACCAGGGTGGCGCTGTAGCTGTCGTTGTGATGGAACACCAACTCTACGCCATGGTCATGGTAGTAGCCGTAGATCTGCTTATAAGGCTCCACAAAGAACTCCGCGAACAGATCCGGGCTCAGGAAGGTGCTGCGCTCGCTGCCCCAGTCGTCGTGATGGAAAATGGCGTCCGGATGCAGGTTGGAGCAGATGCCCTCTGCCAGCTCCAGCTCCCACTCGGTCAGATATTTGATCAGGTCGTGCATCTCATCCGGGCTCTCCAGATAGTTTACCAGCGCCTCGCTGATGGAGCACAGATGGTGGGTCTGCTCAAACAGGCCGGGGGCTACAAAGGTGGCCTTAAAAGCCTTGGTGCCGTCCACCGCGTCGTACATTTCCTTAAACTGATCCCACTCCTCCTGAGGGAACTTTACGGACGGGGCATGGACATAATCGCGCCAGTGCTCAATGTCCTTTACCACAATGGTGCTGGGGGTATGCACCGGGAACGGGCCAGGGGTATTGGCCGGATAGGAATTGGTTACGCCCCAGGCGTTGACCACGTTTTCCATGCCCTTGGACGGGGCCGGGTTGTGACGGGAGAAGGGGTTGAACAGAAGCTGGATGGCCTCGTACTGGTTTACAAAGCGCTCCGGGTTTCCGCCCTTTACCACTTCTCTAAGATTGTCTTTTGCTGTCAGCATTTCTTAACCTCCTCTCATGGGATACCGCACCCACTTTGTTCTTATTATATCGAAGGTTGGTGAAAAACGCAATGAAAATCTATTTCTCTTTCCTATTTTTTGTACAACCCTGCCATCTAGTTTTTATCTAGCTTTTATCTACCCCATCCTCCTGCCTTCCCTCATTCTGCACGATGGCGGTATTCACATCCTGCTCGTATTTGCGCATCTGCACCTCCAAAGGCGTAGGGTCGTCGGTGACCCGCAGTTTTGACACATGGTTAAAGAAAATCACAATCCCCAGGAACAGCCCCAGGGAGTATCCCGCCTCCAGCATCGTCCGGCCATTGGAGGGTTCCCCGGTGCAAAGCTGGTACAGGCTGCGGAAGATGGTTCCCACGTCCACGTCGCTGTTAAAGGTCATAATGGCAAAGGCCGCCCCCACAAAGGTAATCAGGCACACGGCGGCGGTTTTCAGATGCACCAGCCAGGTGTGCTTGTCCGGTTTTTTCCGGCAGTCCACCACCACGTCCCCGGCGCCCAGGAGGGTCACCGCCACCTGGGGATCCTCCGCCCGGATTTTGGCCAGCACCTCCAGGGCGGAAAAAACGTAGCGGTGCTTTCCTCCTGGGGGTACCTGGGCCAGCGGCAGCCGCTGCCACCGCTGCCGTTCCGCCGGGCGGGCGCACCAGATCTCCGCCGCGTGCCCCAGCCGGATGGTCCGCTCCCGCACCGAGGCCTTCTCCTTCAGCTTTACATACAGTTCGTTTCCGCCGGGCACGTCTCCCACCTCCAAACCAGCGTGGCGCCGGCAAAGGCCTCCTGCCGCTCCCGTCCCAGGAACCAGCAGCCGGCTGCCAGCAGAACCAAAAGCAGCAAAACCGCCGCCATCCTCCAGAACCTTCGTCTCTTCATGGACCTGCCTCCTTGCTTTTTCGGGCCTTGGGAAGCTTGCTTCCGCTTCCCCTGCCTTTTCCCTAGTATCCCCGGATTTTTACAGTTTCAGCCGCAGCTTGCGCAGGATCTTTTTCTCCAGCCGGGACACCTGCACCTGGGAGATTCCCAGCGCCTCCGCCGCCTGGGTCTGGGTCTTGTCCTGAAAATAGCGGAGGGAAATCAGCGTCCGCTCCTTCTCCTCCAGCCCGGCCAAAGCCTCCTCCAGGTCCATCCGGTCCAGCAGCGGCTCCTGGAAATCCGAAGGCTCCGCCAGCCGGTCCAAAAGCTGGATTTCGCTGCCCTCGCCCTGGTAGATGGTCTGATACAGGGAGCCCACCTCGGCTCCGGACTCCAGGGCCGCCGCCAGCTCCTCCGCCCCCCCCCCCAGCTCCTGGGAGATCTCCCCCAGGGTGGGATCCCGGCCCAGGCGGCTGCCCAGCTGCTCCGCGGCCAGGCGGGCCCGGGCCGCCGTCTCCTTGAGGGAGCGGCTGACCTTGATCATCCCGTCGTCCCGGAGGAAGCGCTTGATCTCCCCGGTGATAATCGGCACCGCGTAGGTGGAAAACCGGACCTGAAAGCTTAGGTCAAATTTGTCGATGGCCTTCAGCAGGCCGATACAGCCGATCTGGGCCAGATCCTCCAGGTCGTACCCCCGCCGGTCAAACCGCCGCGCAATGCTCCAGACCAGCCCCAGGTTGTCCGTCACCAGCTGCTCCCGGGCCAGACGGTCCCCGGCCGCCGCCTGCCCCAGCAGCCGCCGGTTTTCATCCCTCTCCATAGCCTTCCCCCGCGCCCAGCCGCTTTTCCATCTCCACCCGGGTTCCTTTGCCAGGGAAGGAGGATACCTGCAGCCGGTCCATAAAGGCTTCCATAAAGGAGAACCCCATACCGGAGCGCTCCCCCTGGGGACAGGTGGTAAACAAAGGCTCCCGGGCCTTCTCCACATCCGCGATCCCCACGCCCCAGTCCTGGATGGCCAGCCGCAGGGTGCGCCCCTGGATCTCCGCCTCCAGCCGGATTTCCCCGGGCTGCTCCCGGTACCCGTGGACCACCGCGTTGGTCACCGCCTCGGAGACGGCGGTGCGGATGTCCTCCAATTCCTCCAGGGTGGGATCCAGCCGGGCGGCGAAGGCGGCCACCACCGCCCGGGCAAAGGCCTCGTTGCGGGAATGGCTTTCCATGGTCAGGGTCATTTTTTCGCTCTGCTCTTCTCTCATGTCTCTTCCTCTCCTTCCTATCGCTTCAGGGCGTCCGCTTCCGTCTCGCAGACCTGGGCCAGCTTTTCCATCCCGGACATGCGGATCAGCTTGCGGATCCGGCGGCCGGCCCCGTACAGGGCCACGTCCCCTCCCAGCTCCCGCATCCGCTTGTAACGGCCCAAAAGCAGGCCGATGCCGGTGCTGTCCATAAAGCTTACCCCGGAAAAATCCAGCACAATCCGGGTGACGCGGTACCGCTCCAGGCACTGCTCCGTGTCCTGGGGCAGGGTTTGGCAGCTGTGGTGGTCCAGTTCCTCCGGCAGGTGGATCACCAGGTTCTGCCCAATCAGTTCATATTCCATATCCATCTCCTCCATAAAAACAAAGAAAAAGACATACCTCAGATTTCTCTGCTGTATGTCTCTTCTTTTTCTTCCGGTTTTGGTTTTCTCTGGTTTTTGGGAAAAGGCCTGTCCCTGCGGCTTAGGAGACCCGGGAGTTGGCCCGGGAATAGTATTGGCTCTCCGGGAACTCGTCCACAATCCGCTGGAAATACTGGGCCGCGCTCTCATCGTCCCCGGACGCCTCGTAGCACATGGCAATGTAGTAAATGGCCGCGTCGTACTGGGGATCCAGCCCCAGGCAGGACTCAAACACCGCCCGGGCCTCCGGGTACTGGTAGGCGTTAAACAGCTCCAGCCCGCTCTGGAAAATGTTGTCCACCATACCGCCGCTTTCGATAAAGTTCTTCAGGAAATCGTAGACCGTGCCAAAGGCGGCGGACTCCACCTGCTCCCGCTGGATGGCCGTAAAGGCGGTGGCCAGGTTGGCCCAATCCGACTCCTGGTAGTAATGGACCGCCTCCAGCAGCCGGTCGTAGTTGGTGATGGTGCCGTTTTCCCCGGTAAACTGATCCATCTGGGTCTGCATGGTTTCCATTTCCTTCTGCAGCTCTGCCACCGTTTCGTTGAGGCCGCTGATCTCCGTGTCCCGCTGCTCAATCTGCTCGTTGTAGGAAATGGCCGTCTGGTTCCAGCGGGTGCTGACCGCCCGCTCCTGTGTAGGGGCAATCAGGAAAAGATACGCGCAGCCGCAGATCACCACGCCGGTGATAAGCCCCAGCAGCAGCTGCAGTACCCGGGGCCGCTCCCGGTAGGTGGGAACGATCACGTCCTCCGCCGCCTGCTGGGCCATCTGCTGCTCCTGGAAGGTCACCTGCTTCTTGGGCTTGCTCAGCTTGCCGCGGATCTCCCGCTGGTATTTCTGGCAGAGGGTGTTGCCCTTGTCCAGCTGAAGGGCCCGCTTTAAAATCCGGTTGGCCTTGGAATACTCTCCCTGGTGGATGTACAGCAGCGCCAGCAGCTGGTAGGCCTTCAGATACCGGGGGTACTGGCCGATTACCCCCCGCAGCTGGATGGCCGCCAGGTCCTCGCTGTCGTGTTTGGCGTAGTCCAGGGCCTGGTTGAACTTTTTTACCGCCTGGTTCATCCGCTCCAGCTCCGCCTTTTCCCCCTGTACCTGCTCCAGGTAGCCGTCCGCCGGGTTGTCCTCCGGCTGCAGGTTCTTGCTGACCACCCACTGGCTTAGGGCCTCCACAATCTCCCCCAGCTCGTAGTAGACCAGACCCAGAAGATTGCGGGCCTGGGTGTTCCGTTTGTCAAACTGAAGGCTCCGGCAAAGCGCCTCCGCCGCCCCGGTCAGATCCCGCCCCCGGGCTTTTTCCAGGCCGGCGTTGTAATAGCTGTTGGAAAGGCGCACAATCTTTTTGTATACCGTCACGTCCGCGCCGCAGCGCAGGCAGAGACGGCCGGAGCCCAGCACGCTTCCGCATTTGTAGCATTTCATTTACTGCTGCTCCTTTTCCCGCAGGATGGCCACCATAATATCCGTCATATCCCGCAGATTCATATTGACAATCACGTCCTCCGCCTGCTCGATCTCCTTGCTGGGCTTAAACTTGCTCAATTCTTCCTCAAAGTTAATCATGTACTTCCTCCGTAAAGCCTGTGCCCCGCCCTTTGGCAGGTGTTCCTCCGGTATTCTCTATTATACGGGACCGGGGAAATTATGCAAGCGGTTTCTTTCGCAGGAATCGACGGGATCCGTCTCCCCGGTTTTGCCGAAACGGCAACTTTTTTCCCGGGAATCCCGCCGGTTTCTGTCTAATTCTGTCTATTTTCCCCTATAACAATTTGTTTTATCCTATGGTTGTCATGGCTAAAACAAACAGAATTAGGAGAGTGTTCTATGAAGTACCTAGAAATCTACCGTCTGATGGGCCGCCTGACCGGGCGCCCTTCCAGCGCCGGCTGCCGCCAGCTGGCTCAAGCCGCCGTGCTGCTTCTTCAAATGGATTCCTTCCCGGAACGCCGGCTGATGTCGGACCTGTACCTGCCCATTGCCCAGCGGAACCACTGCGCCGCCTCCTCCGTGGCCCGCAGCCTGGCCCGGGCCGCCGAGGACTGCTGGCAGTACGGGGACCGGGAGCTGCTGGAGCATGTGGCCGGACGCCGGCTTCCAGAGAAGCCTTCGCCAGGGGAACTGCTCCTCTACCTATATCAATATCTGCAGGCCAGGCCGCCGGAAACCTTCTAGGCGGGGACGTCGCGCCGTTGAGGCCCGCCCATGGCGGGCGAACAAGAGAGGCTTGGGAAGCGTCTTCCGCGTTTCCCAAGCCTCTCTTCCTACTGGCCGCCTCCTGAAAGTCCCGGGTTTTCCTCCCCGGAGGCCTCCTCCCGCATCCGGTAGCCAATGCCGATCTCGGTAAAAATATACTGGGGCTCCGCCGGGTTCTTTTCGATCTTCCGCCGGATATTGGCCATGTTGACCCGCAGGATCCGGTTGTTTTCCTCCATGTATGGGCCCCAGACCTGGGTCATAATGGCATCGTGGGTCACCACCCGTCCCGCGCTGCGGGCCAGCAGGGAGAGCAGCTTGTACTCCACCGCCGTCAGGTGGATTTCCCGCCCCTCCAGCGTGACTACGCGGCGGTAAAAGTCGATGCACAAATCCCCGGCCCGGTAGCAGCTGCCGCTTCCTGGCCGCAGCGGCTGGCTGCTGTGCCGCAGGGCGGTGCGGATCCGGGCCAAAAGCTCCTCGGTGCCGAATGGCTTGGTGATGTAATCGTCCGCGCCCAGATCCAGCATCCGCACCTTCTCCGTCTCCTGGGTCCGGGCGGAGATCACCAAAACCGGCAGGCTGGACCACTGCCGGACCTGCCGGATGACCTGGCTGCCGTCCCTATCCGGAAGCCCCAGATCCAGCAGCACCAGATCCGGGCAGCGGGAGGTAATCACCGAAAGCCCCTCCGCCGCCGTGTGGGCCACGCTGACCCGGTACTCCTGCACCTGAAGGGCCGCCTTGATAAAATTGCAGATGCTTTTTTCATCCTCGATAATCAGGATATGCGCTTTACTGGACATGTCTCTCCTCTCCGCGCCGCCGGCGGCGCGGGTTTAAAGGGTTTTCAGGAAACGGCGGAAGGCCTCCCGGCCCTCCGGCGTGCACTTGTACACACCGGCGTCCTCCAGCACCCGGCAGAACACCGCGCCCGTCTCCTTCCGCAGGATCTCCCCTACGGTCTCCCGGTCAAAGGAGCCGTATTTCTGCCGCAGCTCCTCCGCCCAGTCCCCGTGCTTCGCCAAGGCTTCCTCCCCGCGGACGTCCCGGCCCTCCACCAAGGCCTGGCCCAGGGCGTCCAGCTCGTCCTTCAGGCGGGCCGGCAGCACCGCCAGCCCCATCACCTCGATGAGGCCGATGTTTTCCTTTTTGATGTGGTGCAGCTCCTGGTGCGGGTGGTACAGCCCCAGCGGGTGCTCCGGGGTCGTCCGGTTGTTGCGCAGCACCAGATCCAGCTCCCACCGCTCCTCCCGCATCCGGGCAATGGGCGTAATGGTGTTGTGAGGCTCCCCGTACGTCTCCGCCAGGATCTGGGCCTCCTGGTCCGTGTAGCCTCTCCACCGCTCCAAAATGTGCTCCGCCAGCGCCACCAGCCGCTCCCGGCTCCGGGAACGGAGCCGGATTACGGACATGGGCCAGTGTACGATACCGGCCTCCACCTCCGGGAAGCCCTCCACCTGGAAGGTTTCCTCCAGGCCGGCCCGCTCCATGGCAAACTCATAGCGCCCGCCCTGGAAATGGTCGTGGGTCAGGATGGAGCCGCCCACAATGGGAAGATCCGCGTTGGAGCCGATGAAATAGTGGGGGAACTGGCCCACAAAATCCAGCAGGCGGCGGAAGGTGTCCCCTTCAATCTTCATGGGCACATGCTCCCCGCACAGCAGGATGCAGTGTTCGTTATAATAAACGTAGGGGGAGTACTGGAACCACCAGACGCTCCCGTTGACCTCCACCGGGATCAGCCGGTGGTTTTCCCGGGCCGGGAAATCCACCCGCCCTGCGTAGCCTTCGCACTCCCGGCACAGCAGGCACTTGGGATAGCCGGCCGGCTTGGCCAGCTTGGCCGCCGCAATGGCCTTGGGATCCTTCTCCGGCTTGGACAGGTTGATGGAAATATCCAGCTGGCCATACGGGCTCTCTGCCTTCCAGCGGATGTCCTTCCGCACCCGGTAGCGGCGGATATAGTCTGAATCCTGGCTTAACTTGTAAAAATAATCGGTGGCCTTCTGGGGGGACTCCCGGTACAGCTGCCAGAAATGGTCCGTCACCTGGGTGGGCCGGGGCATCAGGCAGTTCATCAGCCGGGTGTCAAACAAGTCCCGGTACACCGTTGAGTTGTGCTCCAGCAGCCCCCGGGCCGCCGCCACCTCCAGCAGGTCCGCCAAAATGTCCTCCAGCTCCGCCTCCTCCACCGGGCCCGGATCCTGGTACTCCGGCTCCCGCAGCAGATCCAGCAGCAGGTTGGTGGTATACCGTCTCTCCCGCTCGTCCGTAAGCCCGGTGCGGATCCCGTACTCCACCAGCTGTTTGATTCGCGTATACAGTTTGTTTTCCATTTTCTTCCCCCTCCATGCGATACGTACCGTTTTCCCCGGTAACCTTTTTTATTTTAACACAGAACGGCCTCTCCCGCAATTTTACCTTGCTTTTTTTCCAATCTATGCTAGAATCTCTGGGAAAGGAGTCACACACCTATGTTTACCATCCGAGAAGGCCTAGAGGCCATTGATTTTCCCAAAGTCACCTCCATGCTGGCAGCCACCCACTGGAGCCCCGGCATCTCCCTGGAGGAAGTCCGGAAAGGGGCAGAAAATTCCACCCTGGTTATCGGCGCGCGCTCCCAGGACGGCGCCCAGGTGGGCTACGCCCGGATTCTCTCCGATAAAACCCGCTTCGCCTATCTGATGGACGTGATTGTGGAGGAACCCCTCCGGTCCTCCGGCATTGGGGAGGCCATGGTTTCCTATTTTTTACACCACCCGGAGCTGGCGGACGTATACCAGTGGATGCTGATTACCACCCACGCCCACGATTTTTATGAAAAATGCGGCTTTACCCGCACCAGCCGTCCCGGCGATTTGATGGAAATCCGCAACCCCCGGCCCCTCAGCCGTTAAAGGTCAGCGGGTCCAGCCCGGCCCGGACGCCGGTTTCCAGCCGGTTCATCCGCTCCATCTCCTCCGGCTCCAGCTGGAAGTCAAAGACCGCCGCGTTTTCCCGGATCCGCTCCGGATGGCTGGACTTGGGAATGGGCACGGTCCCCCGCTGCAGGTGCCAGCGCAGCACCACCTGGCTGGGCGTCTTTCCATATTTTTGCCCAATGGCCCGCACCACCGGATCCTCCTGGTAACGGCCCCGTCCAATGGGGCTGTAGGCAATCCGCACAATGCCCTGGGCCCCGCACTGGTCCTGCAGCTCCGTCTGCTGGTAGGCGGGCTGAATCTCCAGCTCATTGATGGCCGGATAAGCGCCGAACTCTCTCTGGATTTCTTCTATCTGATTCCACTGAAAATTGGATACGCCCACCGTGCGGATCAGCTGCCGGTCCCGCAGCTTCAGCAGCGCCTCATAGGCCCGAAGCCTTCTGGCCGCATCGGTGCCCGGCCAGTGGATCAGCACGGCATCCAGATACTCGACCCCCAGCTGGTCCATGGAATGCTTCACCGACTCCTCCGCCTCGTCCAGGGCAGTAACCCACACCTTGGTCAGCACAAACAGCTCCTCCCGCATGCCGGCAAACTGCCGCAGGGCGGCTCCCACCGCATCTTCGTTGGCATAGCGGGCCGCCGAGTCAATGTACCGGTAGCCGGTCTCCACCGCCGCGGCCACTGCCTTCGTCATCTCCTCCCCAAAGGAATTGTAGCAGCCAAAGCCAAACACCGGAATCTCTCTTCCGTCCAACAGGGGACGGCGGTCTGTCAAACCACTCATTTTCCACATGCCTCCTTAATTTTTTCCACCACTTTCCGCAGAGGGAGCCCTCTGGCGTTGATGATCACATCCGCGTAGCGCTCATATAACGGCACCCGTTCCTGGTACAGATCCCAGAGGGTCTGGCCCTCCCGGAAAGAGACCCCCCGCTGGTGCAGGTCCCCCAGGCGCCTTTTAATCTCCCGGTAAGGCAGCTTCAGATAGACGATGGTGCCCATGCCGGACAGATGCCGCATGGCCCGGGGACCGTACACAACGCTGCCTCCGGTGGCAATCACCGCCCGGTCCGCCTCCAGGGATGCGTTGACCTCCTCCTCAATGGCATTGAACCGGTCCAGCCCTTCCTGCTCAATGATCTCATGGAGCAGGCGTTTTTCCCGATCCTGGATCCGCAGGTCCGAGTCAATGAAGGCGTAGCCCAGCTTTTTGGCCAGCACCACGCCCACCGTACTCTTGCCGCAGCCAGGCATGCCGATTAAAATAATGTTCTTCAAACTTTCTTCCTCCTGTGTATACCCGTCCATCATACAATAAACCCGAGACAAAATCAACGGCGGCTGAGCAGTCCGGAAGGGAAAAGAACGAAACAAAGGGAAGAAAAAAGAATGGGAAAGCACTGGCAGCCTTTCCCATCCCCGGTCGAGAATCAAGTTCCCGGTCTTATTGAAATTCCAGAGAAGCTTCAATCAAGGGCTGAAGCCTCTTCTTTCTCTGGTTCGGATCCAGAGAATTCTCCAGAAGGAATCCAAAGAAAATATAACTAGGATATTTCCCATACACGGTAAAATCCCGAACCACTTCTTGTTTGACCACCTCCTGATCCGCATCTGGCCGGCCTGGCAGTCCGTTGGTATCATAGCCACCAATAATACAGAAACGATCTCCATACGTCTGCAGGATTTTCTCAATATCATTGGTTGGCTGCACGGAAGTCCACGCCTGCACGCCAATCTCTATCATGTCTTCCACCAGTACTTCCGCTTTTCCGCAGGTGTGCTGCACCGGGATCATGTCATAAGCCCGAGCCGCATCATATATCTTTTTATGTACCGGTCTAAGGATCTTACGATAAGCCTCCAGGGACATGAACAGGCACTGTTCGGTAGCAATATCGTCATAGTTGGTAAACAGATCCGGATGATAGAATTCATGCGCTTTCTCGATCACCTGTATCTTATAATCTGCGATGGCATTCAGAAGATCAGCCGATGCTTCCGGCTCCAGCGCAATGGACATCAATGCTTCCTCAAACCCCATAAGAGCTGCCATCCGTTCAAAGGGGCCGTTTCCGCTGCCAAAATCCACCACCTGAAGTTCCCGGTTTCCTCTGGAGAGTTCCATTTTGGCCTGCGCCTCCCAGTCACAGGAATTCACATCCGGAAACTGAACGATCTTTTTCCAGTCCACGATTGTTTCCGAATCCAGTTGAAACTTTCCCGGTTCCGGAATCGGCGCTCCGCCTCCAGTTGCCGGGCAGACCCAATTAACGCCAAAGCCATCTGGGCCTCCCCCCTCCGGTCCTTTTTCGAAGGCCGGACCATTTCCAAATCCAAACCCCCCGTTTACCACATCGGTCAGATAGTTCGGAACCCGGTCATGGGACTGATGACGGAGCGTAGCCAACATATTTTCTCTTGGTGTCATTGCCATGGTTTTGCCTCCTGACGATAGAATTATACACAGCGCACAAGTTTTCATTGAAAACCGGCTGTCCATTCCCTATACTGTATATGTCCGCTGTACGCATACAGTATTTTGTTTATCTGTATTATAACCATATTCCGGCGAAAAAGCACGGTGCACTATGCTACAGATAGCAGACCTGTATTTTGTATAAAATGCACAAAAACAATCAGGAGGATGACGACATGCAGCTAACACTGGAATTTCTCCAAGCCTGTCTGCCGAATACCCGCACAGAGATTCGGAGAACCGGAAAAGCCCCTCTTTCTTACCGGCAGTTGAATCTTCTTGCCCCTGGCAGCCCCCATCAGCCAGATATCCTTTACTTTTTTCCCCATGGCAAACCGGAAAACCTGGCTGAGAAGCTTTCACTGGCAGGCTGTGGGATCGTCTGGACAGATTCATTGGCTCCTCCTCCAACAGCGGCAGAAGTACTGTGGATCAGGGAAGTCCGAGAAGCGCTCCCTCTTTTTTCTGAGATCAGCTCCATTTTTTTCTTTTTCCAAGGCTGGAGCCAGCAAGTGCAGAATGCAGTGATCGAAAAGAAACCGTTGGATGAACTGTGCGGCCTGTTATCTCAGGTCACCTCCAATCCCTGGTATCTGGCCGATGCCAGCTTCCGCATACAGGCAATCAGCTATTCCCTGGATGTAGCCGAACTATCCGTGATCTGGAAGTTTATGTGCAGCCAGCATCACGTTCCTATGGATACGATCCTCAAGTTGGCGGAATCTGGAAAACTGGAAAAAATGAACCACATCCAGCATGCTTACATAGAGGAGGCCAGCCCTTTTAATTTTCCTTATGTCAGCAAGACCATTTTTTCCAGCCAGGGGATCATCGGTCATTTTTTCATCATTGGCGTGTACAACAAGATCAGCGCATACGAAAAAGAACTGGCGGAATTTTTTGGAAACCTGCTGAATCAACAGGTAGAGGCGGACAGTACCTATATGCCCACCCTTGGAAGATATTATGACAATTATTTTATTGATCTGATCGAGGGTTCTGACAGTGCGGATCGGAAGGTTCTGCCTGAGGTATTCCGGCGTTTATCCTGGACGACCAGCGATCTCTATACGCTGATTGTCTTTCAAAGCCCCATGGCACATAGGGGAGAAGCGGCTATTGACGGACTGAAGATCCAGGTTTTGGAAAAAATGTATCCTTGCAAAGCGTTTCCCTATCAGAATAAGATCGCCGTCATCCTAAATGCCAGCCAGCTGTCCGATCGTAGCGGACGGCGCAGAGAAATCCAGAAGATGGTCCTGCGAATCCTGCGGGATTTTGAAGGCGCAGCCGGTTGCAGCCAGCTCTTTGAGGGAGACCACGGCTTTGAATCCCTGAACGTCTACTACCAACAGGCCCTGGTCGCCCTTGACTTTGCGCAAAGCCAGGCCAAAAGCCCCATGGCAGAATACGGAGAAGTCGCTCTCCCTTATCTCTGCCAAAAGCTCTCTGAAATCCTTCCGGCCCCTATGTTTTGTCACCCGGGTATGGATATCCTGCGCCATTATGACATGGAAAATCATACGGATCTGGAAAATACCCTATACCAATATATTTTGCTGGAGCAAAATACCGCCGAGACAGCCCGGCAGCTTTTTATCCACCGCAACTCCCTGCTGTACCGTCTGGATAAGATCCAGGCTCTGACAAACCTGCGTCTGGAGAATCCAGGGGACCGGGTTCGGATCCTATTGGACTATCTCTATCATCATGTTTACGATCGGCCTGCAGTCGAAAGCGAGAGTGAACCGTCCCTGCCCCCTACTTAGTAAGGCACCGCCGGTACAGCCCAACGGAAACGCCGGCGGCCAAAAGTTCCGTCACCCAGAAGGCGTGCCAGACCCCTGCCGCTTCCAGCAGGCGGCTGAGGCCGAAGGCAATGGGGATAATGGCCAGGTAGCGGATCAAAGAAATCCAAAGGGAGGGCAGGCCCTTTCCCAAGCCCTCCAGGGTTCCGCTGGTCATCACCGAGACGGCGGAGACCACAAACCCAGCGCTGATAATCCGCAGGGCCCGTCCCCCTTCCTGCCAGGTCTGAGGATTGTCGGAGAACAGGCCGATCAGCGCCTCCGGGGCCGCCAGGCAGGCCAGGGTGCCTGCCAGCATAATCCCCAGGCCCAGCCCCAGGGCGCACCGGTGAATCTGCCGCACCCGCTCCGGCTCCCCGGCCCCGTAGTTGAAGCCTACCAGGGGCCGGATGCCCTGGACAATCCCGTTGGCCGTCAGATAGATAAAGGTCTGAAGCTTATAATAAATCCCCAAAATCAGCACGTAAACCTGGGAATAGACGGCCAAAATCCCGTTGAGGGCCGTTACCAACAGGGAGGGCAGGGCCATGTTCAGGGTGGCCGGGATCCCCACCAAATACAGGCGGCGGTACACGCCGCCCCGCAGGTGCTCCCGATCCAGGCGGAAGGAAACCGGCAGGCCGCCGCGGGCAAACAGGGCCAGGTAGATCCCCAGCGTCAGCACCTGTCCCAGGCCTGTGGCCAAGGCGGCCCCCTCTATGCCCATGGCCGGGATAAAGCCCCAGCCAAAAATAAACACCGGGTCCAGGATAATATTCAGCACGCATCCGGCCAGCATACTGACCATGGAAACCTTCATCCTTCCCACCGCCTGAAATATTTTTTCGTAGGACACCTCCACCGTGATCACCGTGGAAAACAGGAACACAATGTTGGAATAGCGCAGGCCGTAGGAGACCACCTGGGCGTCCTCGGTAAAGAGCCCCAGGAAAAACGGCATCCCCGCCAGGCAGCCGATGGTCAGCAGGATCCCGTGCAGGAAGTTCAGCACAATCCCCTGGGATACCGCCTGGTTGGCGGCGCGGGGATTTTCCGCTCCCAGGAAGTAGGCCACCGCCGCATTGACGCCGATGCCAAAGCCCACCCCCACCGCGTTGACCAGGTTCTGGAGCGGGTATACCAGGGAAAGGGCCGTCATGGCGTCCTCGCTGATTTTGGCCACAAAATAGCTGTCCACAATGTTGTACAGGGAATTGACCAGCATGGACAGCACCATGGGATAGGACATGGACAGTACCAGCGGGAAGATCGGTTTTTCTTTCATCTCGTTTTGGTTCATAGCTTCCTCCTGACGCGGCTTTTGGGCCATCAAAAAAGACTATACCCTTCTCTGTTTGTCTCAGAAACAGAAAAATGTATAGTCCCTTCCAGGCCGGACAAAATCTTAGGCCAGAATACTATGTTTTCCCCAGGTTGTCAAGAAAATTTTGGATCCATCGGAGATTTTCGCAGGAATCCGCCTGCGGGAGACATCCCTACGGCAGCACCTGTGCCGGGCGGAAATTCAAATAATCCCCGGACACCAGCTGATACCGTATGCCGTGAAACACCCCGCGGATGCTGTCCCCAAACCGGCTTTCCCCGTGGCAGTGGGAGTAGATTACCGCTTCCGCGCCATATTCCTCCGCCATCCGGGTAAAGGGGGATTCCTCCTCCAAGACATTCGTAGGCGGGTAGTGAAGGAACATCACAAACTTCCGGAAACCGGCGGCCTCCGCCTGGCGGAAGGATTCCCGCAGGCGGCCCAGCTCCCGCTCCACCAGCTTTTGGGCGTGCTTCTCCCGCTCCTCGTCCCAGCCTGCAATCCGGCCCCAGGGATCCAAATAGAAGGGACCTTCAAAGGTATAGCCCTTGGTTCCCACCAGCGCGTAATCCTGATAGACGGCAAAATTGTTCTGTAAGAAAAAGAGGCAGCCCTGGAACTCTCTGTTTAAGGCTTCCGTCTTTTTGGCGTCCCAAAACATATCGTGGTTGCCTCGCAGCAGGATCTTCCGGCCTGGCAGCCCTTCGATAAACGCCAAATCCTCCCGGCATTCCTCCAGACGCCGCCCCCAGGAATGATCCCCGGTAAGGACCAGGGTATCCTCCGGCTTCACCACCTTGTTCACATAGGTTTCGATCTTCCGCTCATGGTGCTTCCACACCCGGCCAAAGGCGTCCATCGGCTTGTGGGCCTGAAAACTTAAATGCAGGTCGCCCAGCGCGTACAGCGCCATACGCTCACCTCCCCCGCAGCGCTTCCTCCAGCCACGCCGCGTACTCCTTCATTTCCCGGTTGTCCGGATCCACAGAAAGCACATACCGCACCTGACCCAGAAGCCGCCGCAGGTACGCCGCCTCCCCGGAGGAAAGCTCCGCCCGCGCCCGCTCTCCGCCGCCGGGAAATCCGGCCTGTTCCTGTCCTCCACCGCCGGAAAATCCCGTCCGTTCCTGTCCTCCACCGCCGGGAAATCCTGATCGTTCCTGCTCTCCGCCGCCGGGAAATCCGGTCCGCGCCCCATGCTCCCGGACGCCGTACTTCCGGCAGTAATAGAGTTCCTGCCGCAGCTTCCTCCGGTAGGATGCCGGCACCGACAGCCGTTGGTTCACCACCAGGCCCGTCACCTGCATCCGCTGCCCCTTTCCCCGCCGCACGGTTTTCCGCTCATTTAAAAACAACCCCAGGGGCCGCAGTTCCTCCCGCACCCGCTTTACCACTTCTTCCGCGTCAAAAGAGCCGGAAAAAGCCATGTCATCGCAGTAGCGGGTATAGATAATCCCCCGCCTTCCGCACCATGCGCCCAGCCGGTTGTCGAAGTCCTTTAAAATCAGGTTGGAAATCGCCGGGGAGGTAGGCGCGCCCTGGGGCAGCCCATCCCGCACCGTACACAGCAGGGTCAGCAGGATCCGGTTGGGCTCCGAATAGCGCTCGGACGGAAACGCCTTTTCTTTTACCAGGGGGTAGTACAGATGGTCAAAAAATTTCCGGATGTCCAGCTTCAGCAGCTGGGGCTGGCCCACATGGGGCCGGGCGTTGGCCTGGGGGCTGCCGCCGAAGCGGTAGGCCGTGGCATAGGGGGAAACCTCCTCCCAGACCAGCAGCGTCCGAAGGATGCTCCGCTGCACCGCCATCAAAAAAGAGTCCGGAACCCAAAGCCGGCGAAGCTCCCCATTGGGCTTGGGAAGCTCCGCCAGACGGTAATGCTTTTCCATGTGATTGCTGAGGCTATAGAGGGCTTGGGCGGAAAACCCCAGATCCGCCGCCAGGGAGGAAAGTTCCCTGTATACAATCATGGCTAACCTCCTCCCTTCCCGCGACGCCGTGGAACAAAACTTTGGGAATCGGAATACCGCGCAGCTGTAGGGTCGCCCACGCAGTGGGCCGGCTGTATCTCTACAGCGGAGCGGTTTTCACGTGAACGCAGTGAATCTTTGAAATTGCTGTTTCGCAGCCGCGACTCGCGGCCGCCGCCTAGAAAAAGGCACACGCTAATGTTCCACTTGTCCTTTATCATCTTCTATTTTCCGGCATTTGTCAAGCGGGATCTTCCGGGCCGCCCCGCCGGTTTCCGGCGCGTCCTGCCGGTCAGTCTAACAGGGCCAGAACCTGCTCCTTGGGGACCGCCCCCACGGACTGCTTAACCGCCTGCCCGTTCTGGAATACAAGCAGCGTAGGAATGCTCATCACCCGGAACTGGGCCGCCAGCTCCGGCTGCTCGTCTACATTCACCTTGCCCACCACAATGTCGCTGCGCTCTTCCGCCACCTGATCCACCAGAGGGGAAAGCATCCGGCAGGGGCCGCACCAGGATGCCCAAAAATCTACCAGCACCTTTTTCTGGCTCTCCAGCACTTCCTTCTGAAAATTGTCCTTGGTAATGGTTAAAACCGCCATTTTTTTACCTCCTATTATGAATTGAGTCCTAGGGTTCTCTTGTGACCTTAGTGTACCATAGGTTTCCCCTTTTGTCTGTGATCCAATCACCAAACGCTATTGCTGCTTTTTCCAATATTCCAGGCGGATCTGTTCCCGTTCCGCCTCTCCCAGTTCCACCCAGTCTACGTAGGGGATCCGGCAAGTCTCCATGGCCGTCCCACAGTCGTAGCACTGGGCCTCCAAAAATTTGGAAACCACCCGCACCTTCCCGCAGTGGGGACAGATAAAAACACGTATCATCCGACTTTCCTCCCCTTCTATTATACACAAAAATTCCAGAAGGGAAAGGCTTGCTTTTTCCCTTTGTTTGTACTAAACTGGTTTCCAGGCACAAAATATTAGGGCCGTCCGCCGGCGCGGGCAGCCTTTTTCACGAAAGTCAGAGGAACGTATGAACACCATTTTAGAGCAAATTACCGAGGCCATGGAAAAGGCCTTTGAAGCCAGCGGATACGAGACCCGCTTTGCCAAGGTCACGCTTTCCAACCGGCCGGACCTGTGCGAATACCAGTGCAACGGCGCCATGGCGGCTGCCAAGACCTACCACAAGGCCCCCATCCAGATTGCCTCCGCTGTAGCGGACCAACTCCAGGGAAATCCGCTGTTTGCGGAGGTTTCCGCGGTAAATCCCGGCTTCCTGAACCTAAAGCTTTCCGAAAGCTTCCTGGCCGGTTACCTGAACCAGATGCAGGGGCAGGAGCGCTTGGGCTGCCAGCCTGTGGGGGACGGCAAAACCGTGGTCATCGACTACGGCGGCCCCAATGTGGCCAAGCCCCTCCATGTAGGGCATCTGCGGGCCGCCATCATCGGCGAAAGCCTGAAACGCCTCTACCGGTACAACGGCTATACCGTCATAGGCGATGTGCACCTGGGGGACTGGGGGCTGCAGATGGGCCTGATTATCGAGGAAACCCGGCGGCGCCATCCGGAACTGCCCTATTTTGACGAATCCTTCTCCGGGCCCTACCCGCAGGATCCGCCTTTTACCATCTCGGATCTGGAGGAGATCTATCCCACGGCCAGCGCCCGCTCCAAGGAGGACCCGGAGTTTGCCCAGGCGGCCCACAACGCTACCGTCCGGCTGCAGCAGGGACAGCCTGGCTACCAGGCCCTGTTCCGCCATATTTTGTCCGTGTCCATCGCGGATCTGAAGAAGAACTACGCCCGGCTCCAGGTATCCTTCGATGTGTGGAAGGGCGAGAGCGATGCCCAGCCCTATATCCCGGCCATGATCCAAAGCATGAAGGACCAGGGGCTGCTGCACGAAAGCCAGGGGGCGCTGGTGGTGGACGTCCAGGAGGAGACGGATACCAAAGAAATCCCCCCCTGCATTGTCCAAAAATCCGACGGGGCCTCCCTCTACGCCACCACCGACCTGGCCACGCTGGTGGAGCGGGAAAAGCTGTACCACCCGGACGAGGTTCTGTACGTGGTGGACAAGCGCCAGTCCCTGCACTTTACCCAGGTATTCCGCACGGCCCGGAAGGCCGGCATCATCCGCCCGGAAACCAAGCTGACCTTTTTAGGCTTCGGCACCATGAACGGCAAAGACGGAAAGCCTTTTAAGACCCGGGAAGGCGGCGTAATGCGGCTGGAACACTTGATTTCCGACATCAACCAGGCGGTCTGCCAGCGGATCCTGGAAAACCGGGAAATCTCCCAGGAGGAGGCGGAAGCCATCTCCCAGGTCATTGGGCTGGCCGCCCTGAAATACGGGGATCTGTCCAACCAGGCCACCAAGGACTATGTGTTTGATGTGGAGCGGTTTACCTCCTTCGAGGGAAATACCGGCCCCTATATCCTGTACACCATGGTGCGGATCAAATCGATCCTGGCTCGCTACCAAGCGGAAGGCGGCGCGGAGAGCCATACCCTCCGGGAGGCGCAAAGCCCCAGCGAGAAGGACCTGCAGCTGCTTTTGGCGCGGGCCAACGACAGCATTGCCGCCGCCTGCGCGGAACAGGCGCCGCACCGGCTGTGCCAGTATGTGTACGAGGTTTCCAATGCCTTTAATAAGTTCTACCACGAAACCAAAATCCTGGGCGAGGAAGACGCCGCCCGCCAGCAGGGCTGGATCGCCCTCTTAGGCCTAGCGTTAAAAGTGCTGGAGGACTGCATCGACCTGCTGGGCTTCCAGGCTCCGGATAAGATGTAACCGAATAAAAGGTAAAAGGAAGGGGCAGGGTGCGTGAAATACCCTGCCTTTTAAATGTATGCCCAAGAATTTACTTTCGTATGAAGTTCTGTACGGTTCCGAGACAGGGATGCCGCTTCGGAACCGTACGGCAGGACAACTGGCCCAGCGGTGCCGGACAAATACACCGCCAGAAAACCGACGCCAGAAAACCGACGCAGCGGCCTGCCTTACTCCTGCATGGCGGACAGCCGGGCCGCCTGATCCGCGGCAATCAAGCTGTTGATAATCTCATCCAGATCCCCGTCCATCACTGAATCAATTTTATAGAGGGTCAGTTTAATCCGGTGCTCCGTCACCCGCCCCTGGGGGAAGTTATAGGTGCGGATTTTTTCCGAGCGGTCCCCGGTTCCAATCTGGCTCCGGCGTTCCGCCGCCTCCGCGTCCTGCTTTTTCTGCCGCTCCAGGTCCAGCAGCCGGGAGCGGAGCACCTTCAAGGCCTTCTCTTTATTTTTCAGCTGGGATTTTTCATCCTGGCAGGAGATGACAATGCCGGTTGGCAGGTGGGTCAGACGCACCGCCGAATCGGTGGTATTCACGCACTGGCCGCCGTTGCCGGACGCCCGGAATACATCGAATTTGCAGTCGTTCATGTCGATCTCCACGTCCACCTCTTCCGCCTCCGGCATCACCGCCACGGTGCTGGTGGAGGTATGGATCCGCCCGCCGCTTTCCGTCTCCGGCACCCGCTGGACCCGGTGGACGCCGCTTTCATATTTCAGCTTGGAATAGGCGCCGTGGCCGCTGATCATAAACACCGCTTCTTTAAAGCCGCCGATGCCGTTTTCGCTGACGCTGATCAGTTCCGTTTTCCAGCGGTTCCGCTCCGCGTAGCGGCTGTACATCCGGTACAGCTCCGAGGAGAACAAGGCCGCCTCGTCCCCGCCGGCGCCGGCGCGGATTTCCATAATTACGTTCTTATCGTCGTTGGGATCCTTGGGCAGCAGAAGCAGGCGGATTTCCTGCTCCCGCTCCTCCATCTGCCTACGGGCCGCCGCCAGCTCCTCCTTGGCCAGTTCCCGCATTTCCTCGTCCTTTTCCTCTTCCAGGATCGCCAGGCTGTCCTCCGCGTCCTGCTTGGCCTTTTTGTAAGCCTGGTACGCCTCCACCAAAGGCAGCAGGTCGTTCTGCTCCTTCATCAGCTTCCGGAAATGCTTGGGATCGGACGTCACCTCCGGGGAGGCCAGCTCCGCCTGCAATTCCTCATAATGAATCTGTATATCTTCCAAACGCTCTAACATGTCCATTCTCCTGTCACCATTCGGTCTTTTCCCGCCAGATCCGGCCATACCCGCACCTGCCGGTACCCTGCCTCCGTCAAAATCCGGGCCGCCGCTTCCCCCTGGTCCCAGCCGATCTCCCAGTACACCCGGGCGCCAGGCGCCAGGAACGGCCGGGCCTCCTGGGCCAGACGGCGGTAAAACACCAATCCGTCCGCTCCCCCGTCCAAGGCCATGGGCGGGTCATAGTCCCGCACCTCCGGCATCAGCGTATCCAGCTGGCTGCTGGGGATATACGGCGGATTGGAAACCAGCACATGGTAAACGGCCCCCTGCGGCAGCCCGGCAAACAGGTCGCCCTGGTAAAATTCCACCGCCGCGCCGTTTTGCTCCGCGTTCCGCCGCGCCACGGCCAGCGCCTCCGGGGAAAGATCCGCCGCCGCCACCTGTTCAAAATGCCCCTGCACTGCCAGGCTTACCGCCAAACAGCCGGAGCCCGTACACATATCCAGCAGCCGCAGGCCCTCGGCCTGGGCGCAATCCTGCAATACCTGCTCCGCCAGCAGCTCCGTCTCCGGCCGGGGGATCAGCACGGAACCGTTGACATAAAAAGGCAGCCCCATAAACCAGGCTTCCTCCAGAATATGCTGCAGCGGCTCCCGCTTTTCCCGCCGGGCCGTCAGCTTCCGGAAGGCCTCCTGCCAGGCCGCCTCCGCTGGTTCCTCCCGGTGGGCCAGATAAGCGGCGCGGTTCTGCCCGGAAGCCCGCTCCCAGAGGCACAGGGCGTCCCACTGAGGATCCGGGACCCCGGCCGCCGCCAGCCGCCCGGCCGCCGCCTCTACCGCTTCCCGGCAAGTCACAGCGCTTCCTCCGCAGCTGCCGCCGCCTCTGTAGCCATCGCGCCCGCTGTGGCAGCCGCATGTTCCGCAGCCGCCGCTTCCTCTTTGGCCGCCGCAGCCTCTGGGAAGCGCAGGCCGAAGGTTTCCGCCTCGTAGGCCTTCCAGTCGAAGACCGCCTCCACCGCCTGGATGGCCACCTGGATCATATCGTCCTCCGGCTCCCGGGTGGTCAGGCCCTGGAGCCACAGCCCCGGCCGGCTTAAGGCATTGACCAGCGGGTTTTCGCTGCTGCCGGCCAGGCGGATAAATTCGTAGGCAATCCCGGCAATAAACGGCACCAGAAGCACCCGGCTCAGCATCCGCAGCCAAATGTTGTCCACCCGGATGACCATAAAGACCAGGATGCTGATTCCCATCACCAGCAGAAGGAAGCTGGTGCCGCAGCGCTTATGCTCCTTGGAGCTGGCACGCACGTTTTCCACCGTCAAGGGCAGCCCATGCTCAATGCAGTTGATGCATTTGTGCTCCGCCCCGTGGTACATGTAGGTGCGCTTAATGTCCTTCATCAAGCTGATCAGCCCTACGTAGGCGATAAAAATGGCCATCCGCAGCGCCCCCTCCAGCAGGGCTATGCCAAAAGAGGACGAAATCACCGGCCGCAGCAGGCCCGCCACCGCCACCGGCAGCACCATAAAGATCCCAATGGACAGGGCCAGGGCCGCCGCCACCGCCACCCCCATCATCAGCTTATCCAGCTGCTCCGGGGAAAGACGCTTTTCCAAAAAGGATTTTTTTTCCGGCGCCGGGGCGTCCTCCTCTTCCTCCTCGTAAAAGCTGGCGGAAAAGCTGAGGCAGCGCATGCCCAGGACCAAGGATTCCACAAACCGGAAAATCCCCCGCAGGAAGGGGAGCTCCATCCAGCGCCTTCCCTGGGTAATGCCCCGGTATTCCTGACAGTCCAAGGCAATCCCCCCGTCTGGCTTCCGCACCGCCACCGCGTACCGGTCGCCGTTTTTCATCATAATGCCTTCCAGCACGGCCTGGCCGCCGATTCCGGATGACTTCATTCCACTGTTTCCTCCTACTTTGAAAAAAAGGTTGAGGCTCCCGGGGAATCCCCGCAGCCTCAACCTTTTGCCTCTCCTATCCTTAATTGTTCTTGATTCCGTATTTGCGGTTGAACTTATCAATCCGGCCGCGGGCCGCCGCCGCTTTCTGCTGTCCGGTGTAGTAGGGATGGCACTTGGAGCACACCTCCACGTGGATTTCCGGCTTGGTGGAACCCGTTACAAACTCGTTTCCACAGTTGCAAGTCACCTTGGCCTGATAGTACTTGGGCTGAATATTCTCCTGCATGTTCTTCACCTCTCTATCCTGTTTGAAATGGGCGGAGCAGTTGGCTCCTGCCCCGAATGGTTCTCAAAAAAACTGTCTGTCAAAACAGCAAAAAGCATTATAGCACAGTCCTGACGGAAATGCAAGAGCTATAGACGGATTTTCTTGGCCATCTGCACAAACTCCCGGTTATTCCGGGTGCGGGCAAACAGATCCAGGATGTGCTCCGCCGCTTCCTCCGCTTTCATGCCGTTTAAGGCCTTCCGGATGGTGTAGACCGCCTCGTACTCCTCCCGGCTTAACAGCAGGTCGTCCCGGCGGGTGCCGGATTTCAGCAGGTCGATGGCCGGGAAAATCCGTTTTTCCGAAAGCTTCCGGTCCAGCACCAGCTCCATATTGCCGGTGCCCTTGAATTCCTCAAACACCACGTCGTCCATCCGGCTGCCCGTGTCCACCAGGGCCGTGGCCAGCACCGTCAGGCTGCCGCCCTCCCGCATGTTCCGGGCCGCGCCGAAGAATTTCTTGGGCATATACAGGGCCGCCGGATCCAAGCCGCCGGAAAGGGTGCGGCCGCTGGCGGTCACCGTCAGGTTGTAGGCCCTGGCCAGCCGGGTGATGCTGTCCAGCAGGATAATCACGTCTTTCCCGTGCTCCACCAGCCGCTTGGCCCGGCCCAGCACCATCTCCGACACCCGCTTGTGATGCTCCGGAAGCTCGTCGAAGGTGGAATAGATGACTTCCACGTTCTCTCCTTCTATGGACTCCTTCATATCCGTCACTTCCTCCGGGCGCTCGTCGATCAGGAGGATAATCAGGTGCATCTCCGGATAGTTGGTGGTAACCGCCTTGGCCACCTGCTTCAGCAGCGTGGTTTTTCCTGCTTTCGGCGGGGAGACGATCATCCCCCGCTGCCCTTTGCCAATGGGGCAGAGCAAATCCACAATCCGCATGGGAAGCTTCCCTCCCGGCGTCTCCAGCACAATCCGGGAGTTGGGGAAAATGGGGGTCAGATCCTCGAAGCTCTTTCTCTTTTCCGCCACCGAAGGCGGCTCCCCGTTGATGGTTTTTACATAAAGCAGGGCCGCAAATTTTTCCTGCCCGGTCTTGATCCGAATCGCCCCGGTGACAATATCCCCGGTCTTCATATTAAAGCGGCGGATCTGGGAAGGGGACACATAGATGTCGTTGTCTCCCGGCATATAGTTTTCGCAGCGGATAAAACCGAAGCCGTCCTGCATAACCTCCAGGATGCCGTTGGCGTCCACGCCGCTGTCCAGCACGCTCAGGTCGTCCACCGCCGCCGGACGGGGCAGGGCTTCCTCCCCGTTAAACACCGGCTCCGCCGGTTCCACGCGGCTGCGGGAAACTTCCGCCGCCTCCGCCGGTTCGCTTTCCTTCTGCGGCGGCTGGCCGGCCTCGCTTCGGTTCCGGTAGCCGTTTCCAGGCCGGGCTGCATGGCCGGAGCCGTAGTGGTTCCGGCTGCCGGCAGAGGGTTCAAAATGCCGGGTCCCCCGGCTGGCTCCGCCTGCCGATCCTGCGCGGCCGCGGTTGATCCGCACCGTGGTATTCCGGGCCGGCGCGCCGGATACGGCCCCCTCGGCATTTTCCGGCTGGGCCGGGTTTTCCCTCTGAGCCGGGCTTTCCGGACGAGCCGCGCTTTCCCTCTGGGCCGGGGTTTCCGGGCGGCTTTCCGCCTCCCGCAGGGGGATCGTTTCCCTTACCGCCGCTTCCGCCTGCGCCCCCTTGTCCCGTTTGGACGGGGCCGCTTTCCGGGGCGCGGCCGGTTTCTTTTTCCCCTGAGGGGCCGGTTTTTCCTCACCTGCGCCTTCCAGCTGCTCCAGCGCCTGGATCAGCTCCGTCTTCCGAAGGCTGCTGGCGCCCTTTAATCCTTTTTCCCTGGCAAGCTCCCGCAGCTCCGCCATTGATTTTTTCATATACGATTCCTGCATACACACTCCTCTAATCTTTCTTCTTTCTGGCTGGGGGAAATCCATTAGAATATGTTTGAGCCGCCGAAACGGGGCCTGGCAGATTCATATCAGAACATACAAGAGTATCTTAGCACAGCTTACGGGAAATAGTAAAGATGTTTTTTTCAAATTTTCTTGATTTCAGCCGCAGAAATTGCTATGATGTACCCGGGCGGTTTTCTTCCGGCAGGAAGGGAACCGCTTCCCAGCCCTAGAACCCGTTGAAGGAGACTGCCATGCTTACCGATCCGCTGACGCTCTATAAGCTGATGATCCTGTACCTGCTGAAGCAGGCCAAATTCCCCCTGTCCAATTCCCAGCTGTCGGAATTCTTCCTGGACAAGGAGTACACCTCCTATTTTACCCTGCAGGAGGCTCTAAACGACCTTCTGGAGGCTCACCTGATCACCCAGGAAACCATCCGCAACAGCTCCCGGTACGAGATCACCCGGGAGGGGGAGGAAACCCTGGTCTACTTTGGCAGCAGCATCTCCGAGGGCATTACGGCGGACATGGACCAGTTCCTCAAGGAAAACAAAATCCGCCTTCGGAACGAGGTGGGCGTAACCGCCGATTATTACAAGGCCTCCTCCGGGGATTATATGGTAGAATGCCAGGTTCGGGAGGGCAAAAGCGCCCTCATCAAGCTGGAGCTGGCCGTCCCCAGCGAGGAGCAGGCGGAGCTGATGTGCGACCGCTGGCAGGATGCCAACCAATCCATTTACGCCTTTATTATGAAGGAACTTTTAAAGGATGAATAAAAACCGCTCAGCGTCCAAAGGGGCTGCGGAAGGGAGTTTTGCCAACCCTTCCGCAGCCCCTTTGGGACGCTTCTATTTTTATTCCTGGGTTTGGTAATCCGACTTCAGCCCCAGGGTCACCGTCAGCTCGTGCTCCACATACTGGCCGTTCTCCAGGCGCTGCACCGTAATGGTCACGGTGGTGCCTCCTGCGTAGTAGGCCAGCTGCTCATTCAGGTCGTCGTAATTGCTCACCGAGTGCCCTTCAAAAGCAGTGATAATATCCTGGGCGTGCATGCCGCCGGCTTCCGCCGGGCTGCCTTCCTCCACCCCGTACACCAGGATGCCGCTGGGCATGCCGTACATGGAGGCAAAATTGCTGTCCAGGTTCTTCAGCTGGACGCCCAGGTACGGGTACTGATCCTCCGGCACCTGCTCCCGGGGCTCCTCCGTGGTCAGCTCCTCGATAATATCCTTGACCTGGGAGATGGGGATGGCAAAGCCCATGCCTTCCACATCCGTCTCCGCGGTCTTGGCCACGTTGATGCCGATCAGGTTGCCCTCCATATCCAGCAGCGCGCCGCCGCTGTTGCCCGGGTTAATGGCCGCGTCCGTCTGGATCAGCCCTTCCATGGCGCTGTTGCTGGTGGTCACGTCCCGGTCCAGGGCGCTGACCACGCCGGTGCTGACCGACTGGCCCAGGCCCAGGGCATTGCCGATGGCAATGACGCCCTCGCCCAGCCGCAGGGAATCCGAATCCCCCATGGTTACCTTGGTGATGGAGTCCACCGTTTCCTGGCTCATGGAGGACAGGGAAACGCCCACCATACCCACATCGTGCTGCTCATCCACCCCTTTTACATAGGCGTCCACCGTGGAGCCGTCCACAAAGGTCACCTTCACGGAATCCGCCCCGGATACCACATGGTTGTTGGTGACAATCCACAGCTCCGAACCATTGTCGCCGATGATCACGCCGGAACCGGCGCCGGTGACTTCCTGCTGGCCGCCGGAGCCGCCGAAGAAGTAGTTATAGTAGTAATTGTAATTATCGTACACTTCCGTGGTGGTAATGGACACCATGGCGCTCATGTTGGCCTCCACCACATCGGACACATCCACCACGCTGGCGGAGGCGTCCCCGCTGGGCGTTACCTGGCTGGTAGGGACTACCGGCTCGCTCTGGGTGGCCGCTTCGGTGGTGTTCTCCGCCACCTGGGTTTCCTCCCCGGAGGCGGCCAGGCGGCTGATGCCCCAGGCGGCCCCGCCGATTACCGCGCAGACCAAGAGCACGGCCACCGGGATTCCCACCACCTTCCCCCAGGGGATCCGCTTCTTCGGCTTTTTGGGAGGCCGTCCGCCTGCCCCGTAGGAAGGGCCGCCGTAAGCGGTCCCGCTCTCGGAAGAACGGCCGCCGTAGGACGCGGAACCGCCATAGGCCGCGCCGCTGCGGTACGGGTTCTGGTAGGACTGGCCGTTATACGGCTGTCCCGGGCCTTCGGCCTGGCTTCCGCTGCCCTGGTAGCCTGCGGTTTGACTGCCGGTAGCCCGGCTTCCTGTGGCCTGGCTGCCGGCAGTCTGTCCTCCTTCCGTCTGGCTGCCGGTGGCCCGGCTTCCTTCGGCCTGGCTGCCTCCCGCCGGGTTCCCGGCGGCAGAGGTATAGGTTTTCTCGCCGCTCCAGTAGCGGTAGGTTCCGTTATTTTCTTCCTGGAAATTCTGATTCTGTTCGCTCATATCTGTCACTCCTTTTCCGTTCTTGGGCGTGTGTCCCACGCCGTCCGGCCGCCCCGCTGCCGGGGCTTTGGAAATCGTTCCGAATCCTGCCGGAAAAAGGAAAAGCCTGTCAAACTCTTTCCCTTTTCCATGGTTTGAGTCTAACAGGCTTTTGTGATGAATGTGTGTAAAGACCATTAAAAAACCTTGAACGATTTACGGATGTTCCTCCCAGTATTCGTAGATGTATTCGCTGATCTCTTCCACCGTAGCGGAAGGCTCATAGTCCGTAATCCCGTACAGGAACTCATGGAGCCAGGCGTTGTTGTCAATCAAGGAGTCGTAGTACACATAGGCAGGCCCCAAATCCTCCTGGTTGCCGTACATTCCCTCCTGAGGCAGGCGGCTGGTCTCCCCCATGGTATAGTTGCCCACGTCCAGCACCAGGTCCACCACCTCGCTGAAGGATAGGTTGGTGGAGATGCCGGGGAAGATGGTTTCGCAGATATCCGTCAGCTCGCCCAGGCTCAAGGTCTTGGCCTTCTCCATCATGGCGGTGATAACCGTCCGCTGCCGGTCCGCCCGGGTCAGGTCGTGATGGCCCACATTCCGGATACGGGCGTAAGTCAGCACCTGCACCCCGTCCAGATGGTACATCCGGTTTCCATCCTCCTTTACCTGGCTGGACTCGTAGCCATCGTCCACGTCCACCGCCTCCGAGTCGATGCCGGTGACGTCGATAACCTCCCAGATATAGTAGTTGATGGAATCCACTTCCGCCTCGGACAGCTCCAGATCCAGGCCGTCCATCATGTTGACGGTATCCGCCACCGCCTTCCAGTTGACCGTCACATACTGGGTAATGTTCAGATCCAGGTTCCGGTTGATGGTCTGGATGGCTTCCTTGACCCCGTACGCGCTGTAAATATCCGTCAGCTTGGTATGCTTTCCTTCGGTGGTCTCAAAGAAGGAATCCCGCAGGACGGAAACCAGCTTGACCTCGTGGGTCTCGTTGTTGATGCAGGCGATAATATCCGTATCCGCCTGGGCTCCCAGCCCGGTCAGGTTGGTGTTGTTCCGGGAATCCACGCCGAACAGCAGGATGGTGGTGTACTTTTCCCCTGCCTGGGCCACGCCTTCCGGCAGGCCTTCGTTGGTCTGGATCTGCTCCCGGGCAAATTCCGTATTGTGATCAATCTTATCCCACAGGTTGCGCACGTAAAAGTAGGCAAACGCTCCCACCGCTACCACCAGCAGCAGGATGACCTCCACCGTTACCAGGATAATTTTCCTTCTCTTGCGCTTCTTCCGCTCCTGCCGGCGCCGCTCCCGCTCCGCCCGGCTGGTCCGGTGCTGGCCCTGGTTCTGGCCGCCTCCGGCACGGGCGCCGTCCCTCCGGGCCGTCCTGGCTTCCTCCTCCGGGTACACCCGGCGGGTCCGGGCGCGCTCCCCCCGGTACCGTTCCTCCCGATTGTCCATGTTAGAATTCCTCTCTGTCGTCAGGATGTCCAAAAATCACTCTTTTTATCATACTCGATTTTTCAAAAAAGTGCAATCTGGATTTTCTTAAGAAAATCCTACGTTTGGATCCGCGGATCCAAAAAGGGAGGCCGCCTCCCAGGCCAAGCCCCCCTATACGGTATGCCAAAACTTTACACGTTAAATTCCCCGGTAAACACCTCCGTGGCCGGGCCGCACATATCCACATGGCCGTCCTCGTCCTCCCAGGAAATCTGCAGGGTCCCGCCCAGCAGCCGGACGCTGGCCTGCGGGTCCGCGTACCCTGCCAGCGCCGCCGCCACCGCCGCCGCGCAGGCGCCGGTGCCGCAGGCCATAGTCTCCCCGGACCCCCGCTCCCATACCCGCATCCGCAGGGAGCCCCGGTCCAGAACCTGGATAAACTCTACGTTGGTCCGATCCACAAAACGGGGATGCTTCTCAATCCAAGGGCCGTATTTCTGAATGTCCAGCCCATCCACATCCTCTACGAAAAACACCGCATGGGGATTCCCCATGGAAATGGGGATCATCCGCCAGGCCTCCCCCAGTACCTCCAGAGGCTCCCAGATCTGCTCCGGGGACAGGGCCGCCCCTGCCGCCGGTGTCAGAGTCTGGTTGGCGCCGTGGCTTAGGAGCACCGGCACCCCCATATCCACCGTTACCAGCCGCACCTTCCCGTCCTTTACGTTCAATTCCACGGTTTTCACCCCCGCCAGGGTTTCTATCCGCAGCGTCGTCATATTGGTCATGCCGTGGTCGTATACATATTTGGCCACGCAGCGGATCCCATTGCCGCACATCATGCCCCGGGAGCCGTCCGCGTTGTACATATCCATCCGGAAGTCCGCTACCTCCGAAGGCTCAATCAGGATCAGGCCGTCCGAACCAATCCCAAAGTGCCGGTCACTGACCAGCTCTGCCAGACGGCCCGCCTCTATGGGCAGTTCCTCGTCCAGGCAGTTGACATACACATAATCGTTCCCAATGCCGTGCATTTTGGTAAATTTCACTCTGACCGCCTCCCTGCTTTTCTACTCGTTATAAGGGATGGAATCCTCAAACCGCACCTGGCGCCGGTATACCTCCATGGGGAACATCCGGTGGTACAGCCCGTTTAACGCCGGCTTCAGCTGCGCATCCGGAGCGTCCTCCCGGCAGGGCAGGTACAGGATCTGGAACCCTACTCCAAACACCCGGGACCGGATTTCCGTACTCCGCAGCCCATTTTTCAGGTAGAAATCCACCCGCCTCTGCCGCACCTGCATTTTCTCCAGGTCCGGAGCCTCGGCCGGCCGTTCCACCTCAAAGAAAATTCCCTTTTTGTCCCGGAACTGCCGGCGGATCCGCTTCATAAACCGGCTGCCAAAGCCGCTTCCCCGGTTTTCCGGCAGCACCGCGTAATAATCCATCAGGCAGTAATCCCCATCCGTTACAAAAAACGCGTACCCGCGCAGAACCCCGTCCTCATACAGCCCGTAGGGCTCATAATACCCCGCCTCCGTCATGGCCTGGATCGTCTCCAGCGGTTTCAGCTCCGCCTCAGGGAAATCGGTTTTCATGTAGTGATTGTAAATCACCTCTATTTCCCGTCCAAACAGGAAATGCAGTCCATCCTTCATACATCTTCTCCTTCTATGCTGTGTTGTTATTTTCTGCCTTCCCTCTTTTCTCACAGATCCAGCCCGCCGGACGGCGGATACGAAACGGACATGCAGATGCGCACGGCGCATGTATAACGTCCGCTTCGCAGCCATTATATCATGGCCTTTTCATTTTGTCCATAAAACGGAACGCTTAAAACAAATTTTCTGTTTTTTAGATTTTTTCCAGCCCATTCTCGGTAATTCGGATCTTGTTTTCCTTCAAAAGGTGGCCCACCGCCCGCTTAAAAGCCGCCTTGCTCAGCTGCAGCTCCCGTTTGATCTGCTCCGGATCGGAATGGTCGTTTAAAGGCAGCCGCCCGCCGTAAGCCAGGATGGCCTCCCAAACCAGCTTCGCGTCCTCGTCCATCTGGGCGTAGGCCTTTTTCCGGCCGCTTAAATCCAGCTTCCCATCCGGCCGCACCTTGGTGACCCGGGCCTGTACCGTATCCCCGGGCCGCAGGCGGGTATACAACTCCTGCTCCGGGATCAGGCCGAAATAGCGGTTGTCCACCGCCACCAGGGCCCCCACCCCTTCCTTTATCTGATAGACGGTGCCGGTCACCCGGTCGTTCCGCCGGTAGGGGGAATCGGCCTGCAGGTAGTCGTACACCCGCATGGTAGCGCAGAGCCGCCCGCTTTTGTCCACATAGAGAGCCACCAGCACCTCCTGCCCTGGCCGCAGCTTTCCCCGCTGCTCCTTAAAAGGCAGGAACAGATCCTTGGCCAGACCCCAGCGGAGGAACGCGCCGATCTCCGTCACCTGGGAAACCGGAAGCTTGGCAAGGCCGCCCACCGTAAGCCCTGTCTCCGCGGTGGTGGCAATCAGCCGGTCCTCCGAATCCCGGTACAAAAACACCTCCAGCTCATCCCCAATCCGGGCGCCCTCCGGCACCTCCTTCCGGGGAAGCAGCACCTGTGTCCCGCCGTCCGGCTCCCCCAGGTAGACGCCTATCTCCCGCTGCTTTACAATCCGCAGGCGCTGTCTCTTTCCCAGTTCCATGTTATTCTCCTTCCGGCGGCTGCCAGGCGCCCCGGGCCGCCGCCACCGCGTAAGGCTGGCCCTCCGCGCCGCAGAGCGCCACAATCTCCCAGCCGTCCCGGATCCCCACCCGGGGATACACCCTATCCCCCAGATGGGCCGCCTGCCGGTACTCCATGCGGAACTCCCGCACCCGCTCCTCCGTAAAAAAGTCCGCCGCCATCCGCACGTACTGGCCGTTGTTCACATGGCGGTTGGTATCCAGATCGGTCCGCCGCACCAGGAAAGGCGGGCGTTCTTCCATCTGCTCCGGCAGCGGGATTTTCCGGGAACCGGCATAGTCCATCTCCAGCGGCTCGTCCAGCTGGTAGGCCTCCACCATCTCCCGGGGCGGCCGCTCCGGCCGCCCTTTGACCGCGTTGTAATACAGCCACAGGGAGTCGGCCTTGGCCAAGATCCGGCCCTGGGCGTCCCGCATAGCAAAATTCCGGCGGCCAAAAAAGTGCTCGAAGGCATAGGGGCGGGTTTCCACCTGCACCGTCTCCCCCAGCCGGGGATAGGAATCCACCGACACCTGCCAAAAGCTCATCAGCCACGCGCAGTTCCGCTGGGACAGGTACGGCAGCCCCACCCCCACGTCCTCCGAGTGGAAGGTGCTGCAGTCCTGGAAATAGTTGACCAGCGCCGGCAGCGTCAGCCGCCCGTCCGGCCCTACCTCGCTGAAACGAATCCGTTCTTCCTTGCTGTACATGTGCTCCTCCTGCCTCCGGGCTTGTGCCTGCCCGCTGTATCCGTTTCCCCTAAGAATCAGAAAACCCCTTGTAAGAATCTACAAGGGGTCCGCTTACTGGGCTACAAGGATTCGAACCTTGAAATGACGGAGTCAGAGTCCGTTGCCTTACCATTTGGCGATAGCCCATTGCTCAAAGCAATAGACATTATAGCGCATCCGCCGCCTTTTGGCAAGACCTATTTTTCATTTTGCCCAAAAGTTTTTTTGCCGTTTTTTCCTTTATTGCGCATATTTTCCCAAGAAATCGTATAATTTTTCCATCTCTTCCGGCATCCCCACCGAAATGCGCAGATAATCCCGGATCCGGGGCTTGTCAAAGTAGCGCACAAAGATCCCCGCCTTCCGCAGATCCTGGAACAGCCGGGAGGCGGAAAGGGCCGGGTTGGTGACAAACAGGAAATTGCCCAGGGGCCGGGGGCCGGTAAAGCCCAGCTGGCCCAGGCGCTCCACTGCTTCCTCCCGGGTGGCCACAATCTTTTCCACCGTCTCCCGGAAATAAGCCTCGTCCCGCAGCGCGGCGGTCCCCAGGGCCAGCGCCGGCTCGTTGAGGGTGTAGGAATTAAAGGAGTACTTAACCGCGTTCAGCGCCTGGATTAGCTCCGGGCTGCCGATGCAAAAGCCAATCCGCAGCCCTGCCAGGGAGCGGGACTTGGAAAAGGTCTGCACCACCAGCAGGTTGTCGTACTGGGAGACCAGGGGCAGGGCCGACTCCCCGCCAAAGTCCACATAGGCCTCGTCTACCACCACCACGCTGTCCGGGTTGCGGGCCACGATCTCCTCCACAAAGGACCGGGGCTCCCCGATGGAGGTAGGGGCGTTGGGGTTCGGGAAAATAATCCCCCCGTTGGGCTGGCAGTAATCTTCCTTCCGGATACGAAAATCCGCGTCCAGGGCCAGCGTGCGGTAAGGAACACCAAACAGGCTGGCCCAGACCGGGTAAAACGCATAGGTAATATCCGGGAACAGGATGGGCTGGGAGGAATGGAAGAAGGTCTGGAAGGCAATGGCCAGCACATCGTCCGACCCTACCCCCACAAACACCTGATCCTCCCCCACCCCGTAGCGGGCCGCCAGCTCCCGCACCAGCACGCCGCAGGTGGGGTCCGGGTAGCGCCGCAGGCTGTCCGGCCCCAGCTCCCCCAGGGCCGCCAGCACCCCCGGCGCCGGGGGGTACGGGTTTTCATTGGTATTTAGCTTCACCACGTCCAGGCTCCGGGGCTGTTCCCCCGGCACATAGGGCTCTACCTGGCGCAGGTTTTTTCTCCAGTTCCCCATGCCTACTCCTCCACGTGGCCTTTGTAGCGCAGCACCTCCGCCACGGCGTCCACATACCGCTGGCACAGGGCGTAATCCGAAGCCTCTACCATCACCCGGATCACCGGCTCCGTGCCGCTCTCCCGCACCAGGATCCGGCCGTCCTCCCCCAGGGCCTCGGCCACCTCCAGCACCTTCGCCTGCACGTCCGGATCCGCCTGGGCGTCCGGCTTGCTGTGCACCCGCACGTTTTTCAGCACCTGGGGGTATACCTTCAGGCTCTCCCGCAGCTTGCTCAGCGGCTGCTTTTCCTCCAGCATTACTTCCATGATTTTCAGGGAGGTCAAAATCCCGTCCCCGGTGGAGGCGTACTTGCTGAAGATGATATGGCCAGACTGTTCGCCGCCCAGCCGGTGGCCGTTTTCCAGCATGTTTTCGTATACGTACTTATCGCCCACCGCCGTCTTGACGTAGGAAATCCCCTCCTCCTCCAGGGCCTTGTACAGGCCGAAGTTGGACATGATGGTGGTGACGATGGTATTGTTGGCCAGCTGGCCCTTTTCCCGCATATATTTGCCGCACACGTAGAGAATGGCGTCCCCGTCCACCACCTGGCCTTGCTCGTCCACCGCAATGCAGCGGTCCGCGTCCCCGTCAAAGGCAAACCCTACGTCTAGCTGGTTTTCTTTTACAAAATCCTGCAGCACATGAATGTGGGTGGAGCCGCAGTCCCGGTTGATGTTGGTGCCGTCCGGGTTGTTGTGGATCACGTAGGTCTTGGCCC
>CALWEC010000026.1 GCA_944376945.1 uncultured Lachnospiraceae bacterium
TTCTTTCTTCTGCCAGCACCAGAAAGAGCTTTTCGCTGGTGTTCATGTTCCACTCCTCAAAAGATAATAGGCTGCGGAGATAAAAAAGAGGAACCATATGGATATGGCTCCCCTGAAGCGCGGGCCCAGCCTACTTTTTGGTCCTTCTCTTAAATTCCGCCTGCCGCTGCCCGTCAAACCCCAGCAGCACCGAAGGGTTTTTGCTGTAAACCAGGGCCGCCAGGGCCTGGATCTCCTGGTCGCCCTTTTTCTTGCTGGGCTTCAGCTTGCAGAAGGAGAGGATCCGGCCGTCCCGGTTTCCCACCATAATCTGGGAGCTGACAGGGACAAAGTAGTACCGCAGAAGGTGCCGGTAAATCCAGACAATATCCGAGTAGGCGAGAAACTGGCTGGAGTGCCGGCCAAAAAGAAAGTGTTCGCTGTAGCGGATCCGGTCGTCCAGCAGGGAGGCGGCGGAGGCAAACTCCCGCAGCATGGCCTCGTACGTCCCGTTGGCCTGGGCGCAGGCGATCCGCTTTTGGATCTGGCGGCGGTTCAGATACCAGAACAAGCCGAACAGAAGGGCGAAAACCAAGCAGGCGATGCCCAGGAACGGTACGGCAAAAACCAGCGGGACGGCCAGCACGGCCAGGGCAATGCAGGTATTGCGCAGGTAGCAGGGCGTAATATACTGCAGAAAGGCCGTTTGGCTGGCCGGCGGAACCGGCTGCTGGGCTTGCGGATAGGGCTGGCTGCCGCCTTGCGGATAGGGCTGGCTTCCTGCCTGCCGGGCCTGGGCCGCCCCGCAGTGGGTGCAAAATGCCGCGTGATCCGGGATTTCTCTCCCGCAGGATGAACAAAACATAGGGATTTCCTCTCTTTCTCTTTTTCTAAGCCCCGTGGGCGTATGTACAAAAAGCAGGGAAGCCTCCCTGCTTTTTGTATGGCCTTATTTCTTCTTGTTGTTGGTTCCCTGGCTGCCTTTTCCGTCTTTGTTTTTGCGGAACCGGGCAAAGAGGCCTTTCTTCTTAGGCGGCGTCTGGATGCTGCCGCCCCGGACGCTTTTAATGGACATAATGTAGATACCGCTGACCTCTACCTTTACTTCCTGCTTCACCGGCAGTACGTCCCACACGCTGCGCTCCGCGGCCAGCACCATAATCTTGGGGCCGATTTTGGCTTTTACAATAGGCATCTTGGTCCAGCGCATGTATTTGGGCGTTTGGTCGATGACCGCCTGGGGCAGGCCGGACTGCTTGATTTTTAGGATTTTCTTGTCGATGATCAGCATAGAAACGGTCTGCTTCATGGCCTCCAGCTGTACGCTGGCGTCCGCCTGTTTTTTCTGCAGCCGGCGGCCCACAAAATACAGGACTACCAGAACAGCCAAAACGACCAAAAGAACGATCAGCAAAATTTTCCAGAACATAGGTACATCCTCACCTTCCTATATATACAGAGGTACGCCGTCCCGGACGGCATTCTAATTGATTATAGCATTGGCGGCAGAGCCTTGCAAGCAAAAAATGGCGGAAAAAGAGGAAAATCCCAGCTGGAAAAAAATCCCCGAAATTGATCAAAATAGAAAAAAAGCCGTTGACAGGTTGACTTTTGTTTGATATTCTTAAATGTGCACTATTGTGGTGAGTTCTGCCTTTTCATACACAAGGTGCCAGTTCAGAATAAAAAAACAGGGGTGAATCGTCTATGGAAAATTGCAGAATACGCCCGGTTAAAGCCGGAAAAGGCGTAAGAATGAGTTACTCAAGACAGAAAGAAGTACTGGGGATGCCTAATTTCATAGAAATTCAGAAGGACTCCTATCAGTGGTTCTTAAATGAGGGGCTGAAAGAGGTTTTTGAAGACATTTCCCCCATTTCCGATTTCAGCGGCCACCTCAGTCTGGAATTTGTTGATTTTACTTTGTGCAAGGATGACGTAAAATATTCCATAGAAGAATGCAAAGAGCGTGACGCCACCTATGCGGCCCCGTTGAAAGTAAAGGTTCGGCTGATCAACGAAGAAACCAGCGAAATCAAGGAGCACGAGATCTTCATGGGCGACCTGCCCCTGATGACGGAAACCGGCTCCTTTGTGATCAATGGCGCGGAGCGGGTTATTGTCAGCCAGCTGGTCCGCTCCCCTGGCATTTACTATGGGGTCAGCCACGATAAGATCGGCAAAAAGCTGTATTCCTGCACGGTGATCCCCAACCGGGGCGCCTGGCTGGAGTACGAGACCGACTCCAACGACGTGTTCTACGTGCGGGTGGACCGGACCCGGAAGGTGCCGGTAACCGTGCTGGTCCGGGCCCTGGGCGTTGGGACCAACGCGGAGATTGTGGAGCTCTTTGGGGAAGAGCCTATGATTATGGCCAGCTTTGGAAAGGATACGGCGGAGGACGCGGACGCCGGCCTGCTGGAGCTGTACCGGAAGATCCGCCCCGGCGAGCCGCTGTACGTGGACAACGCCCGGAGTCTGCTGGAGAGCATGTTCTTCGATCCCCGGCGGTACGACCTGGCCAAGGTAGGGCGCTATAAATTTAATAAGAAGCTTCACTTCAGCCGCCGGATTGCCGGGCATACCCTGGCGGAGGACGTGGTGGACCTGTCCACCGGCGAGGTGCTGGCGGAGGCCGGCACGGTGGTAAGCAAGGAGCTGGCCACGGAGATCCAGAACGCCGGCGTGCCCTATGTGTGGCTGCAGGGGGAGGAACGGAAGATTAAGATCCTCTCCAACCTGATGGTAGATATGTCCGGCTACGTGGACTTTGATCCCCGGGAGGCCGGCGTAAAGGAAAATGTATTTTACCCGGTGCTCATGTCCCTGCTGGAGCAGTACACGGACCCGGAAGAATTGAAGGAAGCGGTGCGCCGCAGCGTCCACGACCTGGTGCCCAAGCACATTACCAAGGAGGACATTTTCGCCTCCATTAACTACTGCATGCACTTAAGCGAGGGCATCGGCAACAGCGACGACATCGACCACCTGGGCAACCGGCGGATCCGGGCCGTAGGCGAGCTGCTGCAGAACCAGTACCGCATCGGCCTGTCCCGGATGGAGCGGGTGGTCCGGGAGCGGATGACCACCCAGGACCAGGAGGATATCTCTCCCCAGTCCCTGATCAACATCAAGCCGGTGACGGCGGCGGTGAAGGAGTTCTTCGGAAGCTCCCAGCTGTCCCAGTTTATGGACCAGAACAACCCCCTGGCGGAGTTGACCCACAAGCGGCGTCTGTCCGCCCTGGGCCCCGGCGGCCTGTCCCGGGACCGGGCTGGGTTCGAGGTCCGGGACGTGCACTACTCCCACTACGGAAGAATGTGCCCCATCGAGACCCCCGAAGGTCCCAACATCGGCCTGATCAACTCCCTGGCCACCTATGCCCGGGTCAACGAGTACGGCTTTGTGGAAGCCCCCTACCGGATTGTGGACAAAACCGATCCCAAAAACCCGGTGGTAACGGATCAGGTCATCTACCTGACCGCGGACGAGGAGGACAATTACATTGTGGCCCAGGCCAACTCCCCCCTGGACGAGGAAGGCCATTTTGTCAACAACAACGTGGCCGGCCGTTTCCGGGACGAGACCTCCGAGTTCCAGAAGCAGAAAATCGATTTGATGGACGTGTCCCCCAAGATGGTGTTCTCGGTGGCCACCTCCATGATTCCTTTCCTGGAGAACGACGACGCCAACCGGGCCCTGATGGGCTCCAACATGCAGCGGCAGGCGGTGCCGCTGATGATCACCGAGACCCCTATTGTGGGGACCGGCATGGAGAGCAAGGCGGCGGTGGACTCCGGCGTCTGCGTGCTGGCCAAGCGGGCCGGCGTGGTGGAGAAGGTTTCCTCCAACTCCATTACCGTAAAGGCGGAGGACGGCACCCGGGACGAGTACCATCTGACCAAATTTAAGCGCAGCAACCAGAGCAACTGCTACAACCAGAAGCCTATTGTGGACAAAGGCCAGGTGGTGGAGCAGGGCGACGTGCTGGCGGACGGCCCGTCCACCAGCGGCGGCGAGATCGGCCTGGGCAAAAACCCGCTGATCGGCTTTATGACCTGGGAAGGCTACAACTATGAGGACGCCGTCCTCCTAAGCGAGCGGCTGGTCCGGGACGACGTGTACACCTCCATCCACATTGAGGAGTACGAGGCCGAGGCCCGGGATACCAAGCTGGGGCCGGAGGAGATTACCCGGGACGTGCCCGGCGTAGGCGACGATTCCCTGAAGGACCTGGACGAGCGGGGCATCATCCGCATCGGCGCGGAGGTCCGGGCCGGGGATATCCTGGTGGGCAAAGTGACCCCCAAGGGCGAGACGGAGCTGACCGCGGAGGAGCGGCTGCTGCGGGCCATCTTTGGCGAGAAGGCCCGGGAGGTCCGGGATACGTCCCTGAAGGTGCCCCACGGGGCTTACGGCATTGTGGTAGACGCCAAGGTGTTCACCCGGGAGAACGGGGATGAGCTGTCCCCGGGCGTCAACGAGACCGTCCGCATTTACATCGCCCAGAAGAGAAAGATCTCCGTGGGCGACAAGATGGCCGGCCGTCACGGCAACAAGGGCGTGGTGTCCCGGGTGCTGCCGGTGGAGGATATGCCTTACCTGCCCAACGGCCGTCCCCTGGACATTGTGTTAAACCCTCTGGGCGTGCCGTCCCGTATGAACATCGGGCAGGTGCTGGAAACCCACCTGAGCCTGGCCTCCGAGGCCCTGGGCTTTAAGGTGACCACCCCGGTATTCGACGGCGCCAACGAGGACGATATTATGGATACCCTGGAGATGGCCAACGATTACGTCAACTCCAGCTGGGAGGAATTCCAGGAGAAATATACCGGAAAGGTCCGGGAGGACGTGATGGAGTACCTGGGCAGCCATCTGGACCACCGGAAGGTGTGGAAGGGAGTCCCCATCACCC
>CALWEC010000027.1 GCA_944376945.1 uncultured Lachnospiraceae bacterium
GTCTGATGGGAGGGAAGAGGGGGGCTCCCCCCTCTTCCAATGAATGGTTTCTTTCGCTTACGGATCCCGCAGGCAGCGGCTCCGCTTCTTCAGCAGATACAGGGCCGCGGCGGCGGAGAAGGCCAGAACCGCCAGCATAGCGCCGGTGGCAGAATCATCGCCGGTCTTGACGGTGGTGCCGCCGGTCTCCTGGCCACGGTTGATAAAGGCTGCGGCGGAGTCGTTTACCAGGCTGGTGTCCGGCTCATAGATCACCTTTTCCAGGGTCAGGGCGCCGTCTGCCTCCCCGATGGTTACCGTCAGGGTCCATACCCGCCCGTCGTAGGCCATGCCGTCCGTCTTGCCGGCTTCCTGCCAAATGGTAAAGCGGTATACGCCGGCTTTCTGGAAGGTGATGGCGCCAAAGGAGGCGGTGCCGCTGCCCTTCAGGGTGGCGGTGGTGCTTCCCAGCACAGCGCCTTCCGGGTTATCCTGGTTGGCTTTCAGGTAGAAGCGGAACACTTCGTCCTGATCCGGCTTGGAGCCGTTCAGCTTCAGCGTAACGCTGGGAGCGTAGGTAACCGTGCCGGGTTCCCCAGGCTCCGCAGGGTCGGTGGGCTCCGTAGGGTCGGTAGGCTCCGTAGGGTCGGTAGGCTCCGAAGGATCGGTAGGCTCCGTACCCTTTTCGGTCAGGGCTTCCAGGGCCGCCTGGATTCCTTCCGCCATGTTGTCGATCCATTCCTGAGGGGCCAGGCCGTCTTCCATGGCGCTGGCATAACCGGCCATGGCGTCGTCCAGAGCCTTCAGGCTTTCCTCGGTATAAAGGCTGCGGTCGATGGCCAGGGCTTCCTGTCCAGCCGCCTCCAGGGCGCTGTAGTCCATGCGCAGGGGGCGGATGGCATAGTGGTCGTCCATCAGGTTGGCGTCGCCCGGGTTATCCTTCAGGCGGATGACTCTCCACTGCTGGCTGTAGGAAGGCTCCTTGGTGTAAGCGGTCAGCTCCAGCAGGGTGCCGTCTGCCGGCAGGGTGTGGTTCTGGGTCCCCAGCACCAGGCCGGAAGCCTTGTTTACCAGCTGGCAGAAATAGCCTTCTACCCGTACCAGCTGCCACAGCTGGGAATCGTCGTTCTCGTCCAGCTCCCCAGCCACAATGGGGGTGCCCAGTTCCGTGCCGCTGTTTTCCGGCATCAGGACCTTCCCGTCCACCTTGTGGATGAAGCGGTAGTAGTCGCCTACCTTTTCCACCTTCCAGCTTAGGCCGTCAAAGTTGTAATTGTACCCGGAGTTGGAGTAATCCCACCAAGTGTTGACCGCGTCCCCCACGGAGGTGTCGTGGTCGATGACGTTGGTGCCCAGGTAGCTGTAGATCTTAAAGTAGTGCTGCTCCAGGTCGTAGTCTTCCGGAGGCAGGCCCGCGTCGTCCGGATCCACCGGCGGCTCCGGCTCCACCGTCTCCGGCGCTTCCGTAATGGGATACCGGTTCGTCAGGTTGCTGTAATCCCAGCAGCCCTCCGGCAGGTGCTCATCCGGATAGATCTTGGAGAAGAACTCGTAGGTCTGAGGATCGTAGATCTTCAGATCTTCCTTGGTGTTGACCGGGCCGGCGGTACCGCCCCAGTCGTAATTGGTTTCATACCCACACTCAAACCAAACGGTGGACACAGAGGCAAAGAACTCTTCCGCGTTGGAGATGGCGTAGGTGTCCGGCCACATGCCGGAAAGGTTGGCGTGGATGTAGGCCTCCTCGTACTCCCGGATCAGGGACTGGTCGGCCAGCTGGCTGATGCCCAGGGCTTTGATGGCGTGGCCAAACTCGTGGACCAGCACATTTTCACCGCCGCCCAGCACCGTAGACTCGGCGAAGGAGGAGGTGTTCAGCTGCATGTTGCCGCCCAGGCCCAGGGCCGGGCTGACGTTGGGATCCGTCTGGATCCGGAACTCCGGCAGGTAGTACGCATTTTCCGCCGGGTAGCTGTAGAGGGCCACGTCCGCCCCGTTGGATACCATTTCCTCGGCAATTTCCGGCCGCTTGGAAAGCATAAAGTCGATGGTCTTGGCCGTCAGCTCCAGAGTGCTCTTGGCAACCAGATCGTTGGATTTAACCACGATGCCGGTGTCCGAGGTAACAAACTGGGTATAATAAGGAACATACTCAAAATCGTACGTGGTCTGCTCCACCTTGGCGTTGCCAATGTTCCCCAGGATCTCCAGGGTGCCGGAGGCGTTCTCCGGATCCTCCAGAGGATCCACCAGGCCCAGGCTGGTCATCTGCCGGTAGTAGTAGGAGCGGTCCGGGTCAATGGCCACTTCCTGGCCGTTGATGGTAACCTTGTAGTTCTCCGGAAGCGTAGAATCGGAAACGTTCTCGCTCCAGATAATCTCCACATAATCCTCCTCAATAAGGCGGATGGATTCTACAGAAACAGTTTTTTCTACGTTGGCCACGTAGTTGGGGATATCCGGCTGGGACAGGGCGGCGGAGGTGCTCTTGTTGGTCACATCCCACTGCTGGTAGAGGTTTTCCTCATCCACTTCCGCCAGCACCAGGCTGTTTCCGTCCGCAGCGTTGTTGTCCTGAATGCCGATGGCCAGGCCGGAGGCCTTGTTGACAAAGCGCAGGGCGCCGTCTGCGTCCTCCAGCTTCCACAGCTGGGTGGCGTCCCCGTCGTCCCGGGCCACAATCAGCACCCGGGTGCCGGCGGTGGTGCCGCTGTTCTGAGGGGCCAGCACCATGTCCGGGTTTTCCAGCGGGATCAGGCGGATATAGCCTTCCCCGGCAATCTCCACCTTCCAGCTGTTCCGGTCGCTGCTGCCAGTGTTCCAGATTACGCCGCCGTTATAGTTTTCCCACACGCTGGAGCCGTTGACCGCGCTGGTTACCTTAAA
>CALWEC010000028.1 GCA_944376945.1 uncultured Lachnospiraceae bacterium
CGGCGGCAGCCGATTATGCAGACCTGCATCGGCCCCAGCATGGAGCATGTCAACATGGCCGGCATCTGCACCGAGGCCAGCATCCTGATGATGACGGAGCGGGCCATGCCCGGCCGGGTGCGGAACGTGTACGCCCATGCCTCCGGCGGCGGCAAATATATGGCGGTTATGCAGATTAAAAAGTCCATGCCCAGCGACGAGGGACGCCAGCGCCAGGCGGCGATTTTGGCCTTCAGCTCGTTCCCGGAGCTAAAGCATGTGATCCTGGTGGACGACGACGTGGACATTTTTGATTCGGACGATGTGCTGTGGGCCATGAATACCCGTTATCAGGGGAACCTGGATACC
This sequence comes from uncultured Lachnospiraceae bacterium, assembly GCA_944376945.1. GTDB lineage: Bacteria > Bacillota > Clostridia > Lachnospirales > Lachnospiraceae > Pseudolachnospira. The sequence goes on from CALWEC010000028.1 coordinate 349, forward strand.
ATCTTTATCCCCGGCGTCCGCTGCCATCCGCTGGATCCCAGCTCCCACCCGGCCTACCATCCGTCCATCCCGGACGTGGGCATCGCCTGCAAGACCATCTTTGACTGCACCGTGCCCTACCCGCAGCAGGAGCGGTTCTGCCGGGCCCGGTTTATGGAGTGCGACCCGGCCCGGTTTGTGCCGGAGCTGTTCGGGCAAGAGGGAACCGGCGCGGCGGAAGAAGCCGGGGCGGATGCGGGAAGCGCGGCGGAGACGGCCGGGGCGGATGCAGGAAGCGCGGCGGAAAAAGCCGGAGCCCAGGCATGATGCGGCGGCTTTTGATTGGCGTCAGTGGGGCCACCGGCGTCCCCATTACCCGGGAGCTGCTGCGGCGTTTGGCCGGGTTCCCGGAGGTGGAGAAGCATCTGATTTTAACGGAAGCGGCGGAGCGTGTGGCGGAGCAGGAGGGCTGCCCGCCGGCGGAGCTGAAAGCCCTGGCGGATGCGGTGTACGAGAACGGTAACCGGGGCGCGGGCCCGGCCAGCGGCACCTTCCCTACCATGGGGATGGTCATTGTCCCCTGCAGCATGAAGACCGTGGCGGGGATTGCCAGCGGCTACAGCGATAACCTGCTGCTGCGGGCGGCGGACGTTACCTTAAAGGAACGGCGGCCCCTGGTGCTGGTGGCCCGGGAGTGCCCCCTGGGCACCCTGCACCTGCGCAATCTGCTGGAGGTGAGCCGCCTGGGGGCGGTGGTGCTGCCGCCTATGCTTAGCTACTATCAGCATCCCCAGACGGTGGAGGACCTGACCCGCCATATAGCGGATAAAATCCTCCGCCAGCTGGGGCTGGAGCCGGAGGACGCCTACCAATGGGAGGGAATGCCGTGGGAGAAGAAGGACTGAGGCTGCGGCTGTGCCGCACGGTGCTGGGGCGTCCGATCCAAGTGTGGGCCCTGCCGCTGGACGATGGCCTGCATGTGCTGTTAACCGGCGGAGACCTCTCCCATGTGGGGGCGGTCTCCGGGGCCGGGTTCCCGGCGGGCCGGGCCCGGGACGTAGGAAGCGCCGCCGAGCGCGGGACGGACGCTGGGAAAACCGGTGAGGGCCGGGCGGACGCCGAAAGCACCGGCGAAGGTGGGTTGCCCGCCGGGCAACCCGCTTCCCGGCCGGTGCTGCCGCCCCAGACGCTGGCGTTCGGTACGCATAAGGAGGGCGTGATCTCGGAAAAGTGGGCCGCGGCGCTGGCGGCCCGCCTTTCGGTTCCCTGCACAGTGGCCTGCGGCATTCATTATCACCATCTTTCCCAGGAAGGGATCGGCCAGGTGATGGAGGCCTGCGACGCGCTGTTGGCGGAGCTGCTGGAGGAACTGGGCCGCCTTAATAGCCCTGATCCCCGATCACCGTCCCATCCAGGGCGTTGAGGGTCAGCCGGTGCTCCGGCTGCGGCTCTACGCCAGGCAGGCCGGTGCCAAAGTCTACCGAATCCTGGGTGTTGTTCTGGAAGCCGGTAATCCCGTAGAAGGACCAGGCAGGGAGCAGGTAATAGGCGTCGGGGTCGTCCGGAATGTTTACCCGGGCCAGGCCGTGGCAGATCTGGGTGATGCGCATTTCCATCCCTACAATATGAGTGCTTTCCCCGCCGTACTCGTACCGGCTCAGCGGATAGGTGACGGCCATCTGGGTCTCAAAGCGTTCCATAATCTCCTCAAAGGACAGCTCGGCCACCGCGGCGTTTTCCGTGGATACGATGTCCAGCGGCCCCACCCAGTCAAAGAAGGCCACCTGCCCGTCCGCGATGGTCATGGTCAGGGATTCCTCGCTGTAGGCGGGGGCGTAGCTTTCGCTGTCCCAGTCCACGGACAGATAGGGGATGTCGTTCAGCGGGATCCCGTCTACTACCGGCTGGAACCAGAGGGCGAAGGCGTAGCCTTCCGGCGCCCTTTCGCTGTGGAGGCTGGGCTCGGACCGTTCGATAGCCCGCAGCACCCAGCGGTCCGCCATCCCCAGATCCTCCAGGACGGAGCGGGCCAGGGCCTCCGCTTCCTCCTGGGTGCCGGTGGAGCCTAGATCCATGTATTCCCCCACGGATGTCTTGCGCCGGAAATGGAAGCTGTGGGCATTATAGGAAGAATCGGTGCGGTTGAGCGCCTCTATCTCCCCTTTGCTGTCGTCCATTTCGGCCGTCGCCTTGATATAATAGTCCTTGTCCACACGGCAGACGCAGACGTCGTCCGGATCCAGCTGCAGCAGGAGATCCAATTCCTCATCGAAATAGGTGGCCGGATGGAACTGCCAGTCGCACTCCGGCGGCGTGTAATCCTCCGGCGCGGTCTGATAGCGCTCCTCCCAGAGGGCGATCTCCTCCTCGTACTGTTCCTTCATTTCCTGGGCTTCTTCCTCGTTGTTGGCGCAGGCCAGCAGGCCTTCCGTATCGTTGGCCCATTGGGTCAGATCCAAAATCCGCTGCTCAATTTCCTGGCGGGTCATAACCTGGCGGGTTTCGTAGGCGGTATTCCCCTCAAAAAAGTAATCGGCTAGGGCCCGGACTTCCTCCGAGGTAAACTCATGGGGCTGGGCCCGGTATACTGGCATGCTGCCCGGATAATCGGTGACGGTGGCCTCCACGGTAAAGACCACGTTTTCTTCCGGGGTGTAGCGGGCCGAATAAGAAGTTTCCTCGGCGGCCCTTGTTCCGCTGTCCCCGCAGGCCGCCGCGGCGGAAGGCTCCGCGCCGCTGGGGGCGGCGGCGATAATGGATTCCAGCTGCTCCCCATCCTTCCCTGCCACAATCTCCTGCTCCGGCGTGGGCTGGCAGGCGCTGAGGGTAAGGGCGAGGCTCAAAGCCAAAACAGGGAGCCGGGAACGGCGGCTAGGTGGTTTCTGAGTCGGATTTTTTCTGGAATACATAGTTCTGAAATACATCTTCCTCCTCCTTCTTCCCATCCGAAAGGGAGCGGCGCGGCCCTTGCCCGGAACCGAGGCAGACGGGCTGGGAGCCGCCGCAGGCGGCGTGTGCGCCAGCGTGTGGAGCCGACGCCTAAGGGGATGGGTGTTTTTACCGATAGTGTACCGGAAGGTTGTAAGAGAGATGTTTCTGGATTGTATCTAAGCTGTATCCGCCGCGGGGCGCGGCGGCGCCTGTAAAGAATGTGTAAAACCGTACGGCTGGCGGGAAATCCCCTGTACATCCGGGGCTTCTTGTGTTATGCTGAAGGGCAGAGAGAAAGAACGTTGGAAGTACGAAGGAGGTACACGATGGCGGAAGCGGGAGTGGAGCCTATTACATTTTTGGAGGAAGCCAAGGCGGCGGTGGTGCAGCTGAGGCGGGCCCAGGCGCTGGCGGACGAGCAGGAGCTTCAGACCAAGCGGCTGGAAAAGGCGCTGGCGGTGGAAAAACGGGCCGTGGCGGACAGCATCGAGATGACCATCCGCAAACGGAAAAGCGAGCTGACCGGCAGCTACGATAGCCAGATGGAGGAGGTGCAGGCGCATCTGAAAAAGGTGCGCAGCCGGAGAGAAAAAGCGAAAAACGAAGGGATGCGGGAGCGGATTGCGGAGGAAACCGCGGATCTGAGGGAGGAAAACCGGCAGCTGAACACGGAAATCCGCACAGTATTCCGCCAGGACCGGGTGCCGGGAATCTGCAATTCCCTGTTCTTTTACGCGCTGTATTATACCCGGGGTTTTCAGGAAGTGCTGATTTTGCTTCTGACCCTGGCGGTTTGCTTCTTTGCCGTGCCGGTGGGCGTATACCAGCTGATTGGGGTGGAGAGCACGCTGGTGCTGATCCTTCTCTATCTGGTAGATATTTTCCTGTTTGGCGGCCTGTACTTTTTCCTGAACAACCAGATTAAAGTGCGGCATCTGGAGGCGCTGGAAAAAGGACGCCGGAACCGGAACGCCATAGCGGCCAACCGGAAAAAAATCCGGGCCATCCAGAACGCGGTGCGCAAGGATAAAAACGAGGATATGTACGGCCTGGAAAAATTCGATAAGGAAATCCGCAAGCTGGAGCGGGAGAAGGAGGAGATTGCCGGGCAGAAGCAGGTGGCGCTGACCAATTTTGAGAACAGCGGCAAGGTGCTGATCGCCCAGGAAATTACCGATAACAACCAGGAACGGATTTCCAGCCTGGAGCGGGATTTTAATTACGCGGCGGAGCAGCTGGCGGAATACCGGGACAAGCTGCGCCGGGCTTCCATGACGGTGGCGGAACGCTTTGAGCCGATGTTGGGAAAGGAATTCCTTCAGGAAGAAAAGCTGGACGCGCTGCTAGGCGCGATTGCCAGCGGCCAGGCCAAGAACATTACCGAGGCCCAGGAGCTGGTGCGGGCCGGAACGCCTATTGGCATTGTGGAGCCTCCGGCGGCGCTGGAGCCGGTGAGGCTGGATCCGGTGGAACCGGTGCGGCGGCCTGGAACGGCGGAGCCTGCCGGTGCGGCAGGGGCCGCACCGGGGGCAGCCGGAACCACACTGGGGACAGCCGGGACGGCGCCGGCAGCAGGCGGGGCCGCACCCGGAGCAGCCGGGACCGCGCCAGGGACAGCTGGAACTGCGGTGGGGCCCGGTTTCTTATCCGGGCCGGATGCGCAAGCTAGGGCAGGCTCCCTGCCCGGGCCGGATACCCAATCAGGGGTGGGCATCGTAGCGCCGGGAACGGGAGGCGCTGTCGCGGGAGCAGGAACCATCCCTGGTGCTGGCGCTGTCTCGGGGGCAGGAACCGTCTCTGGTGCTGGCTCCGGTTCGGGAACAAATTCCGCTCCTGGTTCGGGGACAGGCACCATTTAAAGTGTGGTTTTCGAGAGACGGCCAGCGCGGGAAAACGCAGGCCGTCAGACGCCGCTCCCGGCCCAGATATCAAAAAAACATCACTCCACTCCCCGCAGTTCCGTGTGGGGAATATAAGGAAGCAAGCGCTCTTTCAGCACCTCCATCCATTCTTTGGATGGGGGTGTAAATCTTCTGTCCAAAACGTATTCCGAATCTTTATAGGCCTGAAGATAATAGGCGTCGGCTCCAGCCAGCCAAGCTCCGATCTGGGAAAAATCTTCCTCGCGGTGCAGCTCCGGCACCACGGTAGTGCGGAATTCATAGGGGATCGGGCGGCCCATCAGATAGCGGATGCTTTCTTCAATCCGCCCCAGATCCAGGCCGGAAACGCCGGCGATAGCGGCGTAGGATTCGGGAGCCCCTTTAATATCCATGGCCACATAGTCCACCAGTCCGCTTCCGCAGACTTCCTTCAAGGCCTCCGGCTGATAGCCGTTTGTATCCAGCTTTACCGCAAAGCCCATTTGCTTTAGCTTTTCCAGGAAAGAAGGCAGATCCGCCTGCAGCGTGGGCTCGCCTCCGGTTACACAGACGCCTTCCAGCACACCGGCCCTCTTTTTTAGGGTGCTCAGGATTTCCTCCTCCTCCATAAAATCCTCTGGGAGGATCAACTCGCTGTTATGGCAAAACGGACAACGGAAATTGCAGCCGCCGGTAAAAACCGTGGCGGCCAGATGCCCCGGAAAATCTAAAAGAGTTAGTTTTTGAAATCCACAAATCTTCATAGTATCAAAAGACCGCTCCTTTTCTGTGGAATTTTGATTCGGACGCTGTAAAAGAGCTTATCAAAAAGGGGATACCAAGGGACGAATAGATGCCTGCCAACCGCCCCGGCATTTACGCTATCATACTGTCTCTGTACTTCCCTTACTCCGCCCTTGTACTTCCCCTGCTCCGCCCTTGCTCTGCCTTTGTGCCGCCCTAGTCCCTGGCGACAGGAAGCATAACGGCTTTTTTATAATAAATCTATTTTTAATCCGTACTCCTCCAAAGCCAAACGGATAAAATAGAAGAAATCTCATAAAAAGCCGTGTTGTTTGCAACGTTTTACGGTTAAAATAGAAAAAAATTGGATTTTAACCGTTCGGCATCTGGGCATTTACGGACCAAGCGGAAAAAAAGATCATTTTATCCGTGTTTCTGTTTTGAATTTTCGGCTTTTTTTCCGCAAAATGAATTTTAATCCGTACCCAGTTTTCTCCAAACCGCTTAAAATGGAAAAAACGAAATTTAAGCGGTTCGCACAAGGGGATACGCACAGTTCGCTTTGGAAATTTGCCCTCGCTGCGCTCGGACGCGAACCGGCGCAGGTATAATGTCCGCTTTGCGGACATTATACCATGTGCTTTGCACATGCTAAGTTAATGCACACGGCGCGGACAGGAATTTTGTCCTCGCTTTGCTCGGACCCGCGCCGGCGCGGGTATAATGTCCGCTTTGCGGACATTATACCATGGAACCTAGGGGGCGGCCAGGGGGTTCGGCAAAAAACATTTGACAGCCCCCTGCTCCTGACTGTATAATGAAAAAGCGGGATTTGCCCGCACCCTCAAATGTCATAAAGCTTCCGCGCAGCCGGGGAGTTAGCGGTGCCCTGAACCTGCAATCCGCTATAGCAGGGGTGATATTCTGCCGAGGATCCTGATTTGTGGGGCTGGCCTTTGTAAGTGGCGTTGATGTTCTGGTCTTGCGCAACGGGAATTCGTGAACCGTGTCAGGTCGGGAACGAAGCAGCACTAAGCGAAACCTTCCGTGTGCCGCGAGGCAGCCGGGGCTGAGTTAACTGCAAAGGTAACGCCCATGGAAAAGAATTCGAAGCAGAATGCGCGGATTTTATTAAGCTACAAGCCGTGCGCTCGAAGAGAGACAGAAATGTCCCTGCTTGAAGGAGAGTAGCCATGGCGCTCTTTGAGCATAGGGCGCCCGCCCTATGCGAAAGGCGAGAGCCTTGAGCGGGCGCGGCGCGAGACGAGACGCGGAGGCGCGGCTCAAAGCCAAAAACACCCGCCTTTTCATAGGCGCGGCATGGCAATAGAAACAGGAGGCATCATCCGGCATGTCCTACACGGCCCTTTACCGTAAATGGCGGCCCACTCAGTTTTCTGATGTAAAAGGTCAGGAAGCCATTGTCACCACCTTAAAGAATCAAATTATTTCCGGCCGTATCGGGCACGCGTATTTATTCTGCGGCACCCGGGGCACCGGAAAAACCACGGTGGCAAAAATTTTCGCGCGGGCGGTCAACTGCGAAGCGCCGGTGGACGGCAGCCCCTGCGGCCAATGCCCGGCCTGCCGGGCCATGGAATCCGCCGCCTCCATGAATGTCGTAGAAATTGACGCCGCTTCCAACAACGGCGTGGACAACATACGGGAAATCCGCGACGAGGTGCAGTACTCCCCCGCCGAAGGGAAATACCGCGTTTATATCATTGATGAGGCCCACATGTTGTCAACAGGGGCCTTTAATGCGTTATTGAAAACCTTGGAGGAACCGCCCTCCTATGTAATTTTCATTTTGGCCACCACGGAGCCGAACCGGATCCCGGTCACCGTCCTTTCCCGGTGCCAGCGGTACGATTTTAAGCGAATGACCCAGGATGTGCTGGTGGGGCGGCTGCGGGAGCTGGTCTCCTACGAGCAGGTGGACATCGAGGACAAAGCGCTTTCCTACATCGCCAAAAAAGCGGACGGCGGCATGCGGGACGCCATCAGCCTGCTGGATCAGTGCATTGCCTTCCACATTGGCAAGCCGCTGACCTACGAGATGGTGCTGAACGTGCTGGGGGCGGTGGATAACGATGTGTTCAGCCGGTTCCTCCGCGCTTTGGCGTCCGAGGACACCACCGGCGCCCTGCTGCAGGTGGAAGAAATTGTTATGAGCGGCCGGGAGTTGGGCCAGTTTGTCCAGGATTTTATCTGGTACATGCGGAACCTGCTTCTGCTGATGACTTCCCAGGCCGGAAGCGATATGCTGGATTTGACGGAGGCAGATTGGATTCGCCTGCAGGAAGAAAGCCGGATGCTTTCGCCGGACGGCCTAATTCGCCTGATCCGTGTTTTTTCTGAATTGTATAATCAAATGCGCAGCGGCGTGGGCAAGCGGGTACGCTTGGAGGTGGCGGTTATCCAGGCCACCCGCCCGGTCATGGAAACCGGGCAGGAGGCGGTGCTGGCCCGGTTGGACGCGCTGGAGCGGAAGGTAGCCCAAGGGCTGGCGGCCGGCGCGGCGTTTGGGCCAGGTGCAGCCGGGATAGGCGCACCGCCGGGAACTGAAACAGCCGGAATAGGCGCGCAGCCGGGAACCGGAACCGTCGGGCCGACAGAGGCGGGCGCGCAGCGGGGAACTGAGGAATCTCGGCCGGCGGCCTCGGGCGAAGGCGCGGCGGAACCGGTGGTATTGCCCAAGGCCCAGTGGGAAGATTTAAACCTAATCCAAAGCCAGTGGCCCCAAATCTGCAAGGGGATTGAACACGCGGCCAGCCTGGCCCTGCCGGGCACCCGGGTGGAGCCTAAAGGCGAAGGGGCCATGTGGGTGGTGTTTTCCGACCATATGAATATGAACATGGCCCGGACCTTGGGGGCGCTGGAGCGGGTCCAGGAGCTGGTGGAACAGAATTACCACAAAACCTTGGAGTTTGAAGCCAGGCTGGCGGCGCAGGGAGAGACCGAGGTAAGCTACGTCAGCGATGCCGATTTATCCGTGTTCCACACGGAAATTGAAATAGAAGACAGAGAAGAGTAGGAGGAATGGATTATGGCGCGTAAAGGCGGGTTCCCCGGCGGGATGCCGGGAAATATGAATAACCTAATGAAGCAGGCGCAGCGGATGCAGCGTCAGATGGAGGAGACGACCAAGGAGCTGGAGCAGAAGGAGTATACGGCCACCTCCGGCGGCGGGGCCGTGGAAGTGGTGGTTTCCGGAAAAAAAGAACTGCTTTCGGTCAAGCTTTCCCCGGAGGTGGTGGATCCGGACGATATTGAAATGCTGCAGGATCTGATTGTGGCGGCGGTAAACGAAGCCTACCGCACGGCGGAGGCGGATTCCCAGAGCGCCATGGCCAAGCTGACCGGCGGGCTGGGCGGATTGGGAGGCCTGGGCTTTTAATGGACTACTACAGCAGCAAGATCCAATCTCTGATTGAAGAACTTGCCAAACTGCCGGGCGTGGGGCAAAAATCGGCGCAGCGGCTGGCTTTCCATCTGGTAAACCTGCCGCTGGAGGCAGTGGAAAAGCTGGCGGATACCATCCTGGAGGCCCGGCGCGGCGTACGGTACTGCCAAAAATGCTGTACGCTTACGGATGCGGAACTGTGCCCTATCTGCAGCAGCCCCTCCCGGGACGCCTCCACGATTATGGTGGTGGAAAATCCCAGGGACCTGGCGGCGTATGAGAAAACCGGGCAGTACGAGGGGCTGTACCATGTGCTGCACGGGGCCATTTCTCCGGCGCTGGGGATCGGCCCGGCGGACATCCGGCTGAAGGAGCTGATGCAGCGGCTGCAGACGGAGGACATCGCCGAGGTGATTATTGCCACCAACTCCAGCCTGGAGGGGGAAACCACGGCGATGTATATCAGCAAGCTGATTAAGCCTACCGGCATCAAGGTGACGCGGATTGCCAGCGGCGTGCCGGTGGGAGGAGATCTGGAATATATTGATGAGGTCACGTTGTTGCGGGCTCTGGAAGGGCGCGTGGAGCTATAAGGGGCTTACCTTTGAGGTGAAGAAATGGATAAAAACACGTACAATATCAAGGCGGATAAAATACAGAAGCTGGTAAATAAGAAGGATTACGTCACCGCGGCCAAAATCGCGGATACCATCGACTGGAAACAGATCCACAGCCTGCGGATGCTGACCACCGTGGCGACGGCCTACGAAAAGACCCGGCAGTATGACGCGGCCATGGATATTTTGATGATGGCATACGAGGAGGCTCCTTCCGGCCGCCGGATTCTGTATAAGCTGACGGAAAACGCCATCCGCGCCGGCGCTCTGAAGGACGCGGAACAGTTCTACAAAATGTACCTGGAGGAGGCGGGGGAAGACAACAGCCGCTATATCCTCCGGTATCTGCTGGCGGACGCCAAGGGGGAGCCACTGGATAAGAAGATTGCCATCCTGGAAACCTACAAACGGAAAGAGTTTGAGGAGGAATGGGCGTATCAGCTGGCCGTGCTTTACCGGAAAGCCAATATGAAGGAAAAATGCGTGTCCCTCTGCGATGAGATCATCCTTTGGTTTGGCGTGGGCCCCTATGTAGACAAGGCGATGGAGCTGAAGGAAACCTACGAGCCCCTGACCGCGGCCCAGCGGGAGCGCCGGGAGCACCGGGATTATTACGAGGAAAACCTGCGCCGGGTGGCGGAGGAACTGGACGATGCCCAGGAGGCCCCGGAAGCCCGGAGCGCGCGGGAAGAAGCCTTGCCGAAGGAGCGCACGGTTCGGGAAGATGCCTTGCCGAAGGATCGGGCTGCCTTCGGGACAGAGGATGATGCGGAAGCCCTGGAGGAAGAGGCGCCGCAGCTGGCGGATCTGCCGGAAGAGGAGGAGGACCTTCCGCACGTATCCTTTACGGAGGACTATGTAAGCGGATTTGACGAAAATGCCTTTGACGGGGAACCCCTGCCGGAGGAGGAAACGGAATTTTTTGATGAGGAACCGGCGGAAGCAACCCGCGAGATCCCGTCTATCCATCCGGAGCCGGTGAGCCGCCTGGCGGCGGAGGAGCATATCCCGTTCCCGGTGGAGGAGGACGATGGCGTCACCGGGCTGGATCGGGATTTCCATGCAGATGAGCCGAACCCTTACGAGGATGAGCCTATCACCGCAGACCCGGAGGTGGCCCAGGAGCTTATGGCCGTGCCGGTGAATGAGGACGAGGAGCGGGAGGATCTGTTCCTTCAGCCGGAGGAAGGGGAAGGCGACTTCCGGGAGCAGGATTATCCGCGCCCGGCTCAGGAAGCCCAGGCCCAGCCGCAGGAGCCCCGCTGGGAGCCGGAGGCGGCGGACCCGGTCCTGCCTTCCGCGGAACTGCCGGAAACTGAGGCGGAGGAGACGGAACAGCTGGTTCTGTCCATTGACGAGTTTAACGAGGAGCCGGAGGAAGAAGAGCCGGAACCGGCCAAACGGAAATACCAGGAGCCGATTTATATCCCTGCGTCCAGTTCGGCGGAGGGCATCAACCTGGCGGTGGAGGCGCTGCGGAAGGCCTATGAGGCGAAGGGGGAAACCATTTCCCAGGTGGCCAAAATATCCGGCAGCCGGCTGAACGCCAAGGGGCTTATCAAATCCCTGCCCAATCTGAAAGGGAAAGACCTGATCATCGACCGGGCCGGGGAGATCAACGACGATATGGTGGAAGAACTGCTGCGGGTGGAGCATGACCTGGAGCCGGAAAAATACTTTGTCCTGCTGGACCGCGTGGAGGAACTGAACAAGCTGCGCGCCCGTTTTGCGAAAGCGGAGAAGGCTATGGTGGCGCTGGAAGACTGGCGGGAGCTGCGTCCGTTCCAGCGGCCGGAGACGCTGGAGCCGGAACCGGAGATCCCGCTGGAGCCGGAGGGGCCCCTGCCCCAGATCCGCCTGAGCGAGGAGGAAACGCCGGCGCAGCGGCCGGTACGCAAGGTGACGCCGGCGGCCGCGGAGGAAGATGCGCCGGTCCGTGTCAAGAAGCGCAGAGAACCGGTGGAAGCAGAGCGGCCGGAGGAGAACCAGCCGCCAAAGGCAAACCGGCGCCCAGAGGAAGCGGGGCAGCCCCGGCGGCCTGTGCGGGCGGTAAAGGCGGAAAAATCGGTGGATGAAAATGCAGCCATCAGCGAGGACGCGTTCCTGGATTATGTGCGGAAGTATGCGGAGAGCATAGACTGCGTGCTGGAGGAGGACGCCATGCTGGCGGTGGAGGACGAAATGGACGCCATGCTGGAGGACGGGGAGACCTTAAGCCGGAAGGCGGCGGAAGACCTGGTGGAGGACGCGGCAGACGCGGCGGAAAAGCATTCCATCAAAGGGCTGTTCCGTTCCAAGTATGACAAAGAAGGCAGGCTGATCCTGCGGGAGAAGCACTTCCGGTTTTAATTAAGGAAGCGATGGAAATGCATCGGGCAGGCCATTCGGAGCGGCTCAGGGAGCGCGGCTCGGAATGGCCTTTTCCTAAGGGGGGCATATGGAAGCGGTTTTATTGGTTTTGATGGCGGCGGTGCTGATTCTCTTTACCGGGCGGGGCTGGTGGAGAGGGTTCCTTCGCACGGCGCTGGGAATGGTGGCGGTGATACTGGCGGTAGCGGCGGCGGTGCTTTTAAGCCCTGGAGTCAGCCGCTTTTTGCGAACCTCCACCCCCCTCTACGAAACGGTCCGCGGCGCGGTGGCAGAAACCGTAGCGGACGCCTTGGAGCCGGAAGAAGGAGAGGCCTGGGAGGATGCGGAGACGGCTCTGGAAAATTCTTCTCTGCCGGGCGTATTAAAAGAAACGCTTTTGGAAAATAATAAGGAAGAGGTATACCGCCTGCTAGGGGTGGACAGCTTCCCGGAGTATGTCAGCGGGTATCTGGCTGGGGTCATTGTCCAGATCTGCGGGGTGCTGCTGACCTTTGTGCTGGTGTTTGTGGGAATCCGGCTGGCGTTTTTGCTGCTGGGCATTGTGGGGAACCTGCCGGGGATCCATTTCTTCAACAAGGTGGGAGGCGGGCTCCTGGGCTTTCTTCAGGGCCTGGTGGTGATTTGGATTTTGTGCTTTGTGATTACCATTTTTTCCAGCACCCAATGGGGGCAGGAGGCTCTCCGTGCGATTGAGGGAAATGCTTTTTTAAGCCTGATTTACGATGGGGCCCTCTCCCTGGGCAATGTCCTGACATGGGGAAAAAATTTGCTGTAGCCGCCTGGCCCGAAGCAGGGGAAACCCTGGTTTTTGGCGGGAAATACTAGAAGTTGTGGCAGAAAAAAATGCCTCCACAAGAGGCCAAAAAAAGTGGAAGATTTTTGGAAAAAACGGTTGACAAAGCGGTTTCTGCGTGATAGTCTATAAAAGCTCCGCGAGAGCGGGAGCGAAAAACCGCCGCAAGGCGGCAAAAAAAGTGCTTGACAGACGGACGGAGCTCTGGTAGAATAAAGAAGTTCGCCTTGAGAGCGAAAAACAAGGACCTTGACAAATGAATAATGTATCCAACCCCGAAAATTCATAAAAGAATTTCGGAAGAACGAAAACCTGAAACAAGGTAAAGACGGAAAGAATTAGCTAGCAAGTTGATTCTGGAAGGATCA
>CALWEC010000029.1 GCA_944376945.1 uncultured Lachnospiraceae bacterium
GGGGCTTTGCCTGTTCCGCCTGCTGCTGCCTCACCGCCGGTTTCTGCGGGACGCGGAGGACGTCCTGTTCTGGCTTTTCTGCGCGGCCCAGGCCTGGAGCCTGCTGCTTGGGCTTAACGACGGCCGGGTCCGCTGGTATTTTTTGGCCGGGCTGGCCCTGGGAATGGCGGCCTGCCGCGGGATTTGGGGAAAACCGTTGAAAAAGGCGGCCCGATGGGTTATAATCAAAAGGAAGAAAAAAGGAGCTGGGGACCATGAAACGGTATCAAAAGAAAAAAAGCAGATGGAAAAATCCCGGCATCCTGGCGGCTCTGGCGGTGGTGCTGATTTTGGCGTGCGTACTGGCGGTGGAAAACCGCCGCCTGGGAAAGGTTCGCGCCGAATACCAGCGGCAGGAGCAGGAACTGCGAAGGGAAGTAGAGGAGGAATCCCAGCGGGCGGAGGAGCTGGAGGAATACCGGATTTACGTCCAGACCCGGGAGTATATCCAGCAGATGGCCCGGGAAAAGTTCGGGCTGGTCAACCCGGACGAAACCGTGGTTAAGCCGGAAAATTAAAAGCGTGTCGAACGGTTCTGCCGTTTCGACACGCTTTTTTGACAGACATTGCGCCGGAACCTGTCCTATAATCAGGTGGGACAAAGGGGGATTCGGCATATGGATAGAATCGGGATTTTCGCGGCGCTGGCATTGGTATACGGGACGGGCCTTCTGGCAGGGATCCTCTGTATGCGGGGCAGCCGGAAGAATTGGAAGAAAACGGTGCTCTGGAAAAGCCGTTTCCGGGAGTATACCGCGGAGCGGCAGCTGAAGGAGCAGGCCCGGGCCATGGGAAAGCTGGCCGCCGCCTTCCGGGAAAGCGGCAGCAGCAGCTACGAGCGGGTGGCCCGGGAGATTGCGGCTACCGCCCTGGCGGAGACGGCGGAAAAGGTGTGCGAAGCCTGCGGCGGCTGCCACCTGGGGAAAATGCCGCTGCAGAGGGATGCGTACTATCTCCAGTACCTGATGCATTCCTTTACCAAAAACGGGCGGGTAGACTGCCAGGACATGCCCCGGGTTTTTTCGGATACCTGCTGTGAGTCGGAGCTCTATATGGAAGAACTCAACCAGGGCCTGGAGCGGGGGCAGAAGCAGATGGACTGGAAGGCCCGTTTCCTGGAATGCCGGGAGGCCGTGGCCGCCCAGTTTGGGGAAATGGAGGCCCTGCTGGAGGGCCTGGCCAGCCAGGAGGGGGAGCGGCAGGATGTGACGGACCAGTGGGAACCGGCGCTTAGAAAAGAGTGCCGCCGCCTGGGCCTGGTTTTGAACCGCTGCTTTGTGGAGGAAGCGGAGGACGGCAGCCGCCAGGTACACCTGCAGGCCCAGGCCGCCGGCCGCCATGGGATCCCGGCCCGGGAGGTGGCGGAGGCCATCGGCCGCCGGATGAAGCGGGAGCTGCGGCTGGAGGTGGGCAGCAAGTCGGTGGTAGGCAAGGAAAACAGCCGCCTGGTGCTGACGGAGGAACCGGCCTACGGCGTCTGCTATGGGATTGCCCGGGCGGTCAAATCCGGAAGCGATATTTCTGGGGATAACTATTCGGCCATGGAGCTGCCAGGAGGCCGCTATCTCCTGTGCCTTTCCGACGGCATGGGCTCCGGCCGCCTGGCTTCCTCGGAGAGCGAGGCGGTGGTGGAGCTGGCGGAGCAGCTGGCGGAGGCCGGGTTTTCCCTGGAGAACATGGTCAAGATGATGAACTCCGTGCTGCTGCTCCGGGAAGGGGAGCAGCGCCCGGCCACCCTGGACCTTCACTGCCTGAACCTGCACACTGGGGAGCTGCGCAGCCGGAAGCAGGGGGCGGCGGCCACCTTCCTGAAGCAAGGGGAGCAGGTGGCCCTGCTGGAGTCCTCCGACGCGCCCATCGGCTGGAACCCGTCCCTGGCTTCGGAGGAGCAGGTGCACGCCCTGGGCGGGGAGGCGACGCTGGTGCTGGTGACCGACGGGGTGGTGGAGGCCCTTCCGGGGACGGAAAAGGAGGAATTCCTGGTGGAGATCCTCCGGCGGATGAAGGAAGGGACGCCCCAGTCCATGGCGGAGGACATTCTGTCCCTGGCGGCCGGGCAGGAGCCGCCCCGGGACGATATGACGGTGCTGGTGGCCCAGGTGGCGCGGCGGGGGGTTTGACTTCCCCGGGCCTTTTCCGTATAATGGAGCCATGGACGGGAAAATGCTGCAAAAAGTGGGCCGGTACATCCGGCAGGAAAACATGTGGAAGCAGGGAGACCAGGTAACCGCCGGCGTCAGCGGCGGCGCGGATTCGGTCTGCCTGCTTTTGTGTCTGGCCGCCCTGGCCCCTGGGGAGGGGATCCGGCTGCAGGCGGTTCATGTGCACCATGGCCTGCGGGGGGAGGAGGCGGACCAGGATCAGGCGTTTGTGGAGGCGCTGTGCCGGCGCCTGGAGATCCCCTGTATCTGCCGCCGGGCGGACGTGGCCAGGCTGGCCAAGGAAAACCGCCAGTCCCTGGAGGAGGCCGGGCGGCTGGCCCGCTACGCCATTCTCCGGCAGGAGGCAGGCGGCGGGAAGATTGCGGTGGCCCACCACCAGGGGGACCAGGCGGAGACGGTGCTGGGGAACCTGCTGCGGGGGACCGGCATCCGGGGCGCCGCCGGCATGGCGCCGGTGTCCGGCCCGGTGATCCGGCCGCTGCTGGCCTGTACCCGGCAGGAAATCCAGGAATTTCTAAAGGAACAGGGCCAGGAGTGGCGGGAGGATGCCTCCAACCAGGAGGACGCCTACACCCGCAACCGCATCCGCCGCCACCTGCTTCCCCTGGCGGATCGGGAGGTGAACCCTCGGGCCCAGGAACACCTGGCCGCCTTTGCCCAGCAGGCCCGGGAGACCGATCAGCTGCTGGAGGCTCTGGCAGCGCCGTTTTTGGCCCAGGCGGTGGAACGGGAAGGGCGCTGGGGCCTGCCGGCCGCCTTGGCGGCGGAGCAGCCGCCGGCCCTAGGCAAGCGGATTTTGGCAGGGCTGCTGGAGCGGGCGGCCGGAAGCCGGAAGGACGTGGGGGCCTGGCATTTGAATACGCTTTGGGAACTGCTGGAAAAACCGGTGGGCAGCCGGCTGGACCTGCCGGGAGGCGTCCGGGCGGAGCGGGGCTACCGCTTCCTGTGGCTGGGCCCCCAGGAAGCCCCGGAGCCGGAGCCGTCCCTTCCTTCGATGCGGCAGGAGCTTCTTTCCCGGAAAGAATTTCTAAAAACCGAAGAAAACCAGTGTACGAAATGCTTTGACTATGATAAAATAAAAACTAGCGCCATTTTGCGGTTCCGCCGGGAAGGGGACTATCTGTCCCTGCCAGGGGGGAAGCACAAATCGGTAAAAAAATACATGATTGAGGAGAAGATCCCGGCCCCAGAGCGGGGGCGGATCCCGGTGCTGGCGGACGGCAGCCACATCCTGTGGGTGGTGGGCGGCCGCGTCAGCGCGGAATACCGGGTGACGGAGGAGACCCAGAGGGTTCTGCGGGTGACCATAGGAGGATAGAATGAAAGAGACAGTACGGGTGCTGATTCCGGAAGACCAGGTGGAGGCGCGGATCCGGGAGGTGGCGGAGCAGATTAACCAGGATTACGCAGGCCGCAGCGTCCACCTGCTTTGTATTTTAAAAGGAAGCGTTTTCTTTACCTGCGAGCTGGCCAAGCGGCTGACCGTCCCGGTGACGCTGGATTTTATGAGCTGCTCCAGCTACGGCTCCGGAACGGTTTCCAAGGGGATTGTCCGTCTGGCTAAAGATCTGGATGAGCCCATTGAAGGCCGGGATGTGATTATCGTGGAGGACATCATCGACTCTGGCAATACCCTGGCTTACCTGGTGGAGCTGATGAAGGCGCGGCATCCGGCCAGCCTGAAGCTGTGCACGCTGCTGGATAAGCCATCCCGCCGGGTGCGCCACGAGGTGCAGGTGGATTACACCTGTTTTGCCATTGAGGATTTGTTTGTGGTAGGCTACGGCCTGGACTATGCCCAGCGCTACCGGAACCTGCCGTATATCGGCGTCATCGAAAATGCGGAGTAGAAAAGGAGAAACAGTACATTGGATTCAATGAGAAGACCCGGGTTCGGCTTCTATTTCTTCATGCTGGGCGCGATTTTGATCATGTGGCTGGTGATCAGCCCTATGATGGAGATGCAGGGCCAGGAGCTGGGAAGCGATGCGGAATTCCGGCAGGCCGCGGCGGCGGACCAGCTGTGGACGGTGGTCATCCAGCAGAACACGGAGACGCCCACCGGGCGCGTGGTATACAATCTGCGGGACGGCGGAAGCGAAAAGTATATCTATGTGTCGGACGTCAATGAGGTGGAAGCGTTCCTGCGGGACAGCGGCGTGGAAAATTGGAGGCTGGAGGACGTTCCGGAGGACTGGGACGTATCCGGGATCATCATGACGGCGCTGATGGTGGGGCTGGCAGGAGTGGTGCTGGTGAACGTCCTGCGGAACAACTCCCAGGGAGGCTCCAACGCGAAAATGATGAACTTCGGCAAGAGCCGGGCCATTATGGTGACCAACAGCAGCGTCACCTTCGGCGATGTGGCGGGCCTGCAGGAGGAAAAAGAGGATCTGGCGGAGATTGTGGACTTCCTGAAGGATCCGGGGAAATACACCCGGGTGGGAGCCCGGATCCCCAAGGGGGTGCTGCTGGTGGGCCCTCCCGGAACCGGAAAAACCTTGATGGCCAAGGCCATCGCCGGGGAGGCGGGAGTCCCCTTCTTCAGCATTTCCGGCTCGGATTTTGTGGAGATGTTTGTGGGCGTAGGCGCCTCCCGGGTGCGGGATCTGTTTGCCGATGCCAAGCGGAACAGCCCCTGCATCGTGTTTATCGATGAGATCGACGCGGTGGCCCGGCGCCGCGGCACCGGCATGGGCGGCGGCCACGATGAAAGGGAGCAGACCCTGAACCAGTTGCTGGTGGAGATGGACGGCTTTGGCGTCAACGCCGGCATTATCGTAATGGCGGCCACCAACCGGGTGGACATTTTGGACCCGGCGATTATGCGCCCGGGCCGCTTTGACCGGAAAATCGGCGTGACCCGGCCGGACGTGCGGGGCCGGGAGGCCATCCTGAAGGTCCACTCCAAGGAAAAGCCTTTGGCGGAGGATGTGGATCTAAAGCGGATTGCCCAGACCACCGCCGGCTTCTCCGGCGCGGATCTGGAAAACCTGATGAACGAGGCGGCCATTGCCGCGGCCCGGGACAACCGGAGCTTCCTCTGCCAGGCGGATATTGAGCAGGCCTTTGTCAAGGTAGGGCTGGGGGCGGAAAAAAAGAGCCGCCTGATTTCCGACAAGGAGAAGCGGATTACCGCCTACCACGAGTCGGGCCACGCCCTGCTGTTCCACCTGCTGCCGGACGTAGGGCCGGTGCACACCGTGTCCATCATCCCCACCGGCGTAGGGGCGGCCGGCTACACCATGCCGCTGCCGGAAAAGGACGAGATGTTTATGACCAAAGGGGAGATGGAGCAGGAGATTATGGTCTCCATGGGCGGTCGCATCGCCGAGGAGCTGATTTTCGGGGATGTGACCACCGGGGCCTCCCAGGACATTAAACAGGCCACCCAGCTGGCCCGGAACATGGTGACCCAGTATGGTATGTCGGAGCGGGTGGGTATGATCCGCTGCGGGGACGATGAGGAGGAAGTGTTCATCGGCCGGGACCTGGCCCACAGCCGGGGCTACGGGGAGAACATGGCCACCATGATCGACGAGGAGATCAAGCGCATCATCGATGAGAACTACGGAAAAGCCAAGCAGCTGATCCAGGACCATATAGCGGTGCTGCACAAGTGCGCCAACCTTCTCCTGGAAAAGGAGAAGATCAATCAGGCAGAGTTTGAAGCCTTATTTGATGAAGCATGAGGGAAAAGAGAAGGTTTTACTTCAGCGATGAAACGGAAAATTTCCGCCGGCCTGCGGAGCCGGCGGAGGGAGAGGAGGTCGTCCTTCGGCTGCGCGGTTGGAAGGACGATTCTTTTCGTGCCTGGGTGCGGACGGAGGATGGGCAGCGCCTGGCCATGAGCCTGGAAGCATCCATGGCTGGAGAACCGGCGGAGGGGCCGGCTTTCTACGAGGCGCGGATCCCTGGGCTTTTTGCGCCCTTCCGCTATGTGTTTGAGATCCAGGATGCCGGCGGCACCGTCTACTTCAGCAAGCGGGGGCTTCAGGACCGGCTGGATTTTGACCAGGCCTTTGTGGTGATCCCAGGCTTCCAGGTGCCGGAGTGGGCCAAGGGCGCGGTGATCTACCAGATTTTTATCGACCGTTTCCGCAACGGGGATCCTACCAACGACGTGGAGGACCGGGAGTACACCTATCTCCGGGGCGGCTTTTCCCACCGGATTACCCAGTGGGATACGCTGCCGAAGGAGCTGGACGTGCGGAATTTCTACGGCGGGGATCTGCAGGGGGTCTGGGACGAACTGGACTATCTCCAGTATCTGGGGGTGGAGGCGCTGTACTTTAACCCGCTGTTTGTATCCCCCTCCAACCATAAGTACGACACTCAGGATTACGACCATATTGACCCGCATCTGGGCCGGATTGTCTGGGACGGCGGGGAGGTGCTGCCGGAAGGGGACGCCGGCGAAAACCACCGGGCCACCCGCTATATCCGGCGGACCACCGACCCGGCCAACCTGGAAGCCTCCGACCGGTTTTTCGCGGCCTTTGTCCAGGAGGTGCACCGGCGGGGGATGCGGGTGATCCTGGACGGTGTGTTCAATCACTGCGGCTCCTTCCACAAGTGGATGGACCGGGAGGGCATGTACCGGAACCATTCCCTCTACCAGCCAGGGGCCTACGGCTGCCCGGAAAGCCCGTACCGGAGCTATTTCCGCTTTGGCGAGAGGGAGGAATACGAGTGCTGGTGGGGCTTTGAAACCCTTCCCAAGCTGAACTACGAAGGCTCCCCGGAGCTTTGGCAGGCGGTGCTGGAAACCGGAGCCAAATGGGTTTCCGCCCCTTACTGCGCCGACGGCTGGCGGCTGGACGTGGCGGCGGACCTGGGCCACAGCGAGGAGACCAACCACCGGTTCTGGCGGGATTTCCGCCAGTCGGTGAAGGCGGCTAACCCGGAGGCGCTGATCCTGGCGGAGCACTACGGGGATGTTTCCTCCTGGATGGATGGAAGCCAGTGGGATACAGTGATGAATTACGATGCCTTTATGGAGCCGGTTTCCTGGTTTCTCACCGGCATGGAAAAGCACAGCGATGAGTTCCGGCCCAACCTGTGGAACAATGGGGACGTCTTTTGGAAGTCCATGACCCGGAATATGGCCCGTTTCCCCTATGGAAGCCTTCACGCGGCCATGAACCAGCTGGACAACCACGACCATTCCCGGTTTGCCACCCGCACCTCCCACCGGGTAGGGCGGCTGGCCTCCGCCGGTTCCGCGGCGGCGGGCCAGAACATCCACCTGGGCGTGTGCCGGGAGGCGGCGGTAATCCAGATGACCTGGCCAGGGGCGCCTACCCTCTACTATGGAAACGAAACGGCCCTCTGCGGCTGGACGGATCCGGACAGCCGCCGCCCCTTCCCCTGGGGTGGGGAAAATTGGGAACTGATCGAGTTTTACCGGGACCTGATCCATCTGCACCGCCATTCCCCGGCCCTGCGGAAGGGATCCCTGATCCGGCTGGCCTCCGGCCACCAGCGGATCGCCTATGGCCGCTTCCTAGGGGAAGAACGGGTGGCGGTGGTGGTTTACAATGGGGAAACGCCTGGGGAGGTGGAAATCCCGGTGGACCTGCTGGGAGGCACAGGGCCTTGGGTGCTGGTCCGGCAGATGGAAACCTGGGAGGACGGCTACAACATTGGCCAAGTCCGGATCCCGGCGCCGGACGGGCTGGCCCGCATTCCCATGCGCCCCCTTTCTGCCGCCATTTTCCTGGTAAAAACCGGGGAGAGGGCAGGGGAACAAGCATAAACGGCGAGACAGCCAGAAAGGAATCTATGTACGATCAGCTGACGCAAAGCGACATCGATAAAATGAAGCAGGAGATTGAGTACCGGAAATTGGTGGTGCGCAAGGAAGCCTTGGAGGCGGTGAAGGAAGCCCGGGCCCATGGGGATCTCAGCGAAAATTTTGAGTACCATGCGGCCAAAAAGGACAAAAACCAAAACGAAAGCCGGATCCGGTACCTGGAGCGGATGATTAAGACGGCGCGGATTGTGTCCGACCAGTCCCGGGAGGACGAGGTAGGGCTGAACAATACCGTGGAAGTGTATTTTGAGGACGACGATGAGACGGAAACCTACAAACTGGTGACCACCATCCGGGGAAACTCCCTGAAAGGCTACATCAGCAACGAATCGCCTTTGGGCCGGGCGCTGCTGGGGCACAAGGCAGGGGACCGGGTGTTTGTGAAAATCCAGGAAAACAGCGGCTACTACGTGCAGATCCGCTCCATTGCCAATACAGGAGACGAAGGAGACGCCATCCGGAAATACTAAACCGGATGGCGTCTCCTTTTGGATGCTGGGCAGTACGCCCCTTACAGCAGCAGGAATTTCTGGATGTCTTTGTTGTCCCCCAGGATCAGCAGCGACTCATCCGAGGTAAAGACATGGTCCGTCTTGGGCAGGGGATCCAGCACATCGCCGTGGCGGGTGGCCAGAATGCTTACATGGTGTTTCTGGCGCACGTTAATCTGGATAATGGTTTTGCCCACCCAGGGAGCCGGCACCGGCGTCTCGTAGATGGAATAGTTGTCCGAAAGCTCAATGTAGTCAAATACATTGTCGCTGCTGTATTTGACGGCGGCCCGGATGGCCATTTCCTTGTCCGCGTAAACCACGTGATCCGCGCCGTTGCGCTGCAGCAGCTTGGCCTGGATGTCCCGGTTGGCCCGGGCCAGGATGTTGGGGGCGCCGTAGTCCTTCAGCAGGACGGTGGTCTCCAGGGAACTCTGGAAGTCGTCTCCGATGGCCACCACGCAAAGGTCAAAGTTGCGGACGCCCAGAGACGCAATGTACTGCTCGTTGGTGCTGTCCCCGATTTCCGCGTTGGTTACATAGGGCAGGATATCGTTGACTCTTTCCTCGTTTTTGTCAATCGCCAGCACGTCGTGCCCCAGTTCATGCAGCTTTTGAGCCATGTGGCGGCCGAAACGTCCCAATCCAATGAGTAAAATCGATTTCATAATTCCAAAACCTCCCTTGTATTATCCCACGCTGATTTTTTCCTGCGGCATCTGCGAAGGCGCGGGGTTGGTGCCGCTGGACATAGCAAACAAAATGGTCAGTCCGCCCACCCGGCCAAAGTACATGAGGCCAATGAGGATCAGGTGGGAGGGCAGGCTTAAATCCGGAGTGATTCCCAGTGTCAGGCCTACCGTGCCGATGGCGGAAGCGCACTCAAAAAGGCTTTCCTCCATGGTGACCGAGTCAATGCAGCAGATGGCAATGCTGGCCGCAAAGAACAAGGTGGCAAACAGGGTCAGAATGGTCACCGCGTCCCGGAGGGTGTCCGAGGAAATCCGGCGGTGGAAGCCGCTTACGCCGGACTTTTTCCGGAATACGCTGAACACGCAGAGGAAGGCCACCGACAGGGAGGTGGTTTTAAAGCCGCCTGCCGTGGATCCCGGGGAACCGCCGATGAGCATCAGCAGCGTTAGGATCAGCACGCTGGTCCCCTGGAGCTTGGTCAGATCCACCGAGTTAAAGCCGGCGGTACGGGGCGTTACCGTCTGGAACAGGGAAGCCCAGAACCGCTCGCCCAGGGTCATGGAAGCCCACTCAGGCCGGCTGAATTCCACAAAGAAGAAAAACAGGGTGGGGATTACCACCAGGCACAGGGAGGTAACCAGCACCAGTTTGGTGTGCAGCCGGTACTGCCGGAATTTCAGGCCGTTGGTCTGGATGTCCTTCCAGACAAAAAAGCCCAGGCCGCCGATGGTAATCAGCAGGATAATCGGCAGGTTGATCAGCGGATCCCCTGTGTAGTTGGTGATGGAGGTAAACGGGGCCTCCCGCCCCAGCAGGTCAAAACCGGCGTTGCAGAACGCGGACACCGCGTGGAAGATGGAATACCAGATTCCTTCCAGGCCAAACTGGGGGACAAACCGGCAGGCCATAATCAGGGCGCCGATTCCCTCTATGGTCAGGGTGCCGCGGATGATAAAACCGGTCATCCGGACAATACCGCCCATCTGCGGGGCGGAGATGGATTCCTGCATGACAAAGCGCTGCTTGAAGCCGATCTTTTTGCCGGTGATCACAAAGATGGCAATGGCCATGGTTACAACGCCCATACCGCCGATCTGGATCAGCATCATAATGACAAACTGTCCGAAGAAAGTCCAATGCTGATAGGTGTCGTAGACCACCAGGCCGGTCACGCAGGTGGCGGAGGTGGCGGTAAACAAAGCGTCTGAGAACGGCGTGAACTCCCCGCTGCGGGAGGAGATCGGCAGCGTCAGCAGAATAGCCCCCGTTAGGATCAGCAGAAAAAAGCCGATGAGGATGATTTGCGCCGGGGTAATCTTGCGCATTCTGGGTGATGACATAAGCTCTCCTTGGTCTTTCCTTTCTTGCAGGCAGCGCAGGCGCCGCCCTTTGTGGTGTTTCTTACAGCATAGCACAGGCGGCATAAAGATGACATTAAGAATTCCCTGGATGGGTTAAATCCAGCCGGCTCAAATCCAGCCGCCGTTTGGGCGGACTGCCCAGCCGGCTCAAATCCAGCCGCCGTCCAGGCGGATCACCTGGCCGGTCAGGTACTCGCTGCTTTCCGCCAGCTGCCAGGCCAGCTGGGCCACCTCCTCCGGCGTGCCCATGCGCCCGGCGGGGATTTCCGCCATTAGGCTCTGCCGCTCCTCCGGGGAGAGAAATTGGTTCATCTCCGTGTCGATGGCGCCGCAGGCGATGGCGTTGACTTGGATGTGGCTGGGGGCCAGCTCCTTGGCCAGGGCGCGGGTCAGGGCGTTGAGGCCGCCTTTGGCAGCAGAGTAAGCTGCCTCGCAGGAGGCTCCTACGCAGCCCCAGACAGAAGAAATGTTCAGGATTTTTCCGGATTGGTTCCAGAGCATGCCAGGGATAACCTCCTTGCACAGGGCATAGGCGGCAGTCAGGTTGGTATTTACCAATTCCTGCCACTGCTCCCAGGTGGTATCCTGGAGCAGCCCGATGTGGGAGATACCGGCGTTGTTGATCAGGACGTCCACCGTCCGTCCGGTTTCCCCGATGGCGTCCACCAGGCGGACCGCCGCGCCCTTTTGGGACAGATCCTCTTCAAAAAGCAGGCAGTGTGTGCCGTGGGCCTCCTTCAATTCCGCTTCCAGCTGGCGCAGCAGATCCCCCCGGACGCGGCAGGCCAGCGCCAGGTCGTATCCGCCTGCGGCAAAGCGGCAGGCAATGGCCCGGCCAATCCCCCGGGAAGCCCCAGTAATCAGAACGGTTTTATTTCGCATTATATTATAGAAGAAACTCCTTTCCATGGTATTCCGCGCACCGCAGAGGGAATGCTTCCTGCCGCGGTTCCCGCGTATCGCAGAGGGGAAGCTTTTCCCGCTCCAGTATAGCATGGCGGAAGAACCTTGTATAGAAGGGAAAAACTTGGTATACTAAAAAAACAAGCTTTTTGTTCCGTAAAAGACACGGCAGAAAAAGGAGGAAACGGACATGTACGATCTGATTATCATCGGCTCCGGCCCGGCAGGCCTGGCGGCGGCAATCTACGCGGAGAGGGCCCAGCTGAATACCATTACCCTTGAAAAAGAGATGATGAGCGGCGGCCAGGTGCTGAACACTTACTCGGTGGATAACTATCCCGGATTCCTGGGTATCAATGGATTTGACCTGGGGATGAAGCTGCGGGAGCACGCGGACGGCCTGGGAGCCCGTTTTGTGGAGGACCAGGTGCAGGCTGTGGAGATCGACGGCGGCGTCAAGCGGGTGCGGGGCGTTAAGGACACCTACGAGGCTAGGACCATCCTTTTGGCCACCGGCGCCCGGCACCGGAAGCTGGGGGTGGAAGGCGAGGAACGGCTTGGCGGCCGCGGCGTCAGCTACTGCGCCGTATGCGACGGGGCCTTGTACCGGAACAAGGTGACGGCGGTGGTAGGCGGCGGCGACGTGGCGGTGGAGGACGCCATCTTTCTCTCCCGCCTTTGCCAGAAGGTTTATCTAATCCACCGCCGGGGAGAACTGCGGGCGGCCCGCTCCCTGCAAAAACAGCTGGAGGCCTGCGAAAACGTGGAAATCCTCTGGAGCACGGTGGTGGAGGAAATCCAGGGGCAGGAGATGGTGGAAAGCTTGCGGATCCGCAGCCTGGAAACCCAGGAGACGCGGGAGCTTCCTCTGCAGGGGCTGTTTGTGGCGGTCGGGATCTCCCCCAACAGCGAAGCCTTCCAGGGGCTGGTGGAAATGGAAAACGGCTATATCCTGGCCGGGGAGGACTGCGCCGCCAGTGCCCCAGGCGTTTTTGCCGCCGGGGATGTGCGGGCCAAAGCCCTGCGCCAGATTGTGACGGCGGCGGCAGACGGGGCCAACGCGGTGTACTCCGCGGAACGCTGGATCCGGGAGCAGGGGGAAGGCAAGTAAGGCAGGCGGCCCCCAAGCCCCAGCGCCGCTTTTTCTCGCAAGTGTGGTAAACCCATGCGCCGCTTTTTCTCGCAAGTGTGGTAAACCCATGCGCCGTTTTTTCTTGCAAGTGTGGTAAACCCATGCGCTGCTTTTTTGCAAGCGAGGTGAGTCCCGATACCGCTTTTTTCTTGCATTCTTGCGAAAAAGCCGTTTGTCAGGCAGAGGGGAACGGTTGTCTGGAAAAAAACAGCAAAAAAAGCGGTGAGCAGGGAGAAAGAAGCCGGCTTTTTGGAAAGAAATGGACGAAAAAGCCGTGTAC
>CALWEC010000030.1 GCA_944376945.1 uncultured Lachnospiraceae bacterium
ACCGCCCCATCCGCCGCCAACGTTTCCACTGCCTCCCGCGCCACATCCGAAACCTTCACCGTATTGCCTGCTTTCAGCAGGTTCCGGACCATCGGCCGTCCCATAATCCCCAGGCCAATAAAACCAATCATGTTTCTTTCCTCCTCTTGCCTTGTCCGCTGTAACGCGGATCGGAATCCTTTTTCTGAACCGGTATACCGGTATACCGGTTGTACTGCTTCTATTCTACCCCCTTTCCCCAGGCCTGTCAATTCCTTGGAGGGCAAAAACCAAGAAAGGAGCCTCCCTGCTTCTTGCGCCTGCGCCTAAAATCCGCTACAATAAAAACACCGAAACCACCCGGCTGGTCTCGGGGGAACCACAACCACTCTGCCGGCCTCGGGAGAAAGGAGCTTTTATGCGTCCCCGCGAATTGAAAGTGCTTCAGCAGGAAGCCTACCAATATATAAAAGACCGGATCCTTTCCGGAAGCTTAACTTTTAACGAAATTTATTCCGAATCCCAGATTGCCCGGGAGGTCGGCATTTCCCGCACCCCGGTGCGGGACGCGGTGCATCTGCTCTATCAGGAAGGGTATCTGGATATCCTTCCCAACAAGGGCTTTACCCTCCACAAGATGACGGAGCAGGATGTTATGGAAACCTATGAGGTCCGCTGCGCCATTGAAGGATACTGCTGCCGGAAGCTGGCCGGGCAGAAGCAAACCGGCGCAGGAAAAAAACTGGCCGCCAAGCTGGAGGCCTCCTGCCGGCGCCAGGAAGAAATCTTCTCTGCCAGCCGGGATCCGGAAACCTTTTCCCAGGAGGATCAGCATTTCCATTGGCTGCTGGTGGAAGCCAGTGAAAACGATGCCTTTCAGGAATTTTTCCGCCAGTACATGTATAAGCTGCAAAGGCTGGCCGCCCTTTCCCTCCAAAAGCCCCGCCGCATGGAGGAAACGTTGGCGGAGCACCGGCGGATCCTACAGGCCATCCTGGAAGGGGACCCGGCGGAAGCCTATCAGGCTGCCTTGGATCACATCCAGGCGCCGCTGAACATCAATCTAGAAAACGTCTATGCCGGGCTCCCGTAAGGCTCCGCCGGTTACCCATCCGCCAGCCGCTCCCGGAGCATTTGGATTTCCGCCCCATGGCCGGCATCGTCCAGCGGCGTCTCCAAAAAGAACGGCAGATCCCGCAGAGCCGGATGCCGCAGCACCGCCAGCAACGGCTCCCAGCCAATCTGCCCGCCGCCCAGCACGGCATGCCGGTCTTTCCGAGAGCCCAAAGGCATAAGGCTGTCGTTCAGGTGGACGGCCCGCAGCTGCTCCAGCCCCAGCACCCGGTCCAATTCCTCCAGCACCCCGTCCAGGTTTCCCACAATATCATACCCGGCAGCAAACACATGGCAGGTGTCCAGGCAGACGCCGATCCTCTCCGGATGCTCCGCCTGCTCCCGGATCGCCTGCAGCTGCTCAAACCGGAAGCCAATCTCCGTCCCTTTGCCGGACATGGTTTCCAAAAGCACCTGGATCCGCTGGTTTTCGGCCAGCGCCTGATTCAGCCCCCGGGCGATGTTCCGGATGCCTGCCTCCTCCCCGATTCCCGTATGGCTGCCTGGATGAAAGACCAGCAGTTCTATGCCCAGCTGATCCATGCGGGCCACATCCTCCCGTATGACGGTACAGGCGAACTCATAAACCCGTTCTTCCCCGCTGGCCAGGTTCAGCGTATAAGGGGCATGGGCCAGCAGCGGGCCGAAGCCATGTTCCCGGCGAATCCGCTGAAACGCCTCCACCTCCTGCTTTTCCGGCACTTTAAAATGGGAGCCCCGGGGATTGCGGCTGAAAATCTGCATGGTGTTGGCTCCCATGGCCACCACATTCTCCGCGGTTTTGGCCAGGCCTTTGGCAATGGACATATGGGCCCCCAGGATCCGCATCTCCTTCCCCTCCTCTCAGACAACCTGCTGCTGGTTGATCAACAGCCGGAACTGAAGCCCCAGCGCCTCCGCCGCCTTCCGGCAGAGAATCATCCGCCCCAGAAAAATCTCAAAATAATCCATTACAGAACCATAGTGGGTGTCTACGCTCAATTTCAGCCGGATTTGAGTCTTTTCCTCGTTGATTTTTACCGTGGACTGTTTCACCGAATAGTTTACCCGGTCATGGATGTCAAAAGTGGTTTTGTCCTTGTTCCGCACCCGGCTGCGGCGCACATCCGTCTTGTCCCCCAGGATCAGCGCCGCGGCGATGGGATTCACCGCCTGAGCCGTCCCTTCGTCGTGGTTCCCAATGGCCGTGACAATGGCGGCAATTTCCGCCGGCTCCATCCCCAGATTATCCAGGATCCGGAACGCCATCACCGCGCCGCTTTGGGCATGGTCGATGCGGTTAACCAGGTTCCCAATATCGTGGAGGAAGCCGGCAATCTGCGCCAGCTCCTGATCCCGCTCCGGGTATCCCATGGTCTGGAGGATGTACCGGGCCGTCTCGGCCACCCGGGTCACATGGGCGAAACTGTGCTCCGTATATCCCAGGGCAATCAGAGACTCGTCCGCTTTGGAAATATAGGTACGGATCGCCTCGTTTTTCTGAATGTCCGCGTAGGTAATCATGCTTCTTTTTTCCTCCTGCCTTCCATAATGTATCGGGCGGGCCAGCATGGCCTCCGGCCCTTGCGCCACCCGCGCTGCTTCCGGTACCGTACCGGCTTTCCCTCCAGCCTACCAGGGGAATGTAAAATCCCGGTAAAAGATCCGCGGCTCAACGGCTTTTTCGGAGGGAGGCTCTGAAAAAGCCGATTTCTTTCCGGCCGTGCACGGCTTTTTCGGCAGGAATGGCGGAAAAAGCCGTTTTCTTTCCGGCCGCACACGGCTTTTTCGGCAGGAATGGCAGAAAAAGCCGTGTGCCCCAATGACAGATCGGCTTTTTTGAGAAAAGCTGCGAAAAAGCGGTGAATTTTCCCGGGGTGAAAACCCATCCTGGGGGAAATGGCGGAAACTTTGTCCTCCCTTCGCTTGGACGCGCACCTTTCAGGTATAATGTCCGCTCTGCGGACATTATACCTGAAAGGAAGGGGGATGGCAAGAAGGAACCGGCAGCCCAAAACAGAGGGATCCCCATCTTGATTTCTTTTCCAAATATGCTAGAATAAAAGCAAAAATGCCAGACTCCGGTATAGAATTTGGTTCAGCGGAGCCATGGCCAAAAGGAGGGAATGTTTGTGATTTACAGTGCCACGCAGCTGATTACCGGAGACGGGAAAACGGTTATCCCCGGCGGCGCCGTGCTGGTGGACGGCCAGGGGACCATCCAGGCGGTAGGGACCCGGGCGGAGCTTACGGCCCGCTTCCCGGAGGAAGAGACAACCGATTTTCCGGACGCTACCCTTCTGCCGGGCCTTTTTGACGCCCATGTCCACTTTGGCTACTACTACAGCCAGCCGGACCAGGGAAACTACGATGATTTTATGATCGCCTACTATGCCGCGGAGCAAGCCAAACTGGCCATCCAGCTGGGCATTACCACCGTCCGGGACGTATCTTCCCCTCACAATCTTTGCAACCGGCTGCGCCTGGCCGGGGAAAAAGGCTGGCTGCCGGTCCCCCGGATCCTTCACACCGACACCGGCATCTGCATGACCGGCGGTCACGGCCACGACGATGGGATTCCGGAGGTGGACGGCCCCTGGGCCATCCGCAAAAAAATCCGGGAGCAGATCCGGGACGGGGCGGACTGGATTAAGCTTTTGACCAGCAACCGGGCGCCGATCCCGGAATTTACCCAGGAAGAGCTGGACGCAGCGGTGGACGAATGCCACCGGGTAGGGAAAAAATGCGTGGTACACGCAGGCATCCAGCCGGCCATCCAAATGTGCATCGACGCCGGCTTTGACACCATTGAGCACGGAACCTTCCTTACCGAGGATCAGGCCCAGCAGATGGCGGAAAAGGGGATTGCCTGGACCCCTACCATCACCGCTTATACGGTGCTGTACGAGTTTACCCGGGACCTGATTGCCTCCGGCGCCGACCCCAGCGACCGGATCGCCGCCAAGGCCATCCACGATATGGCCTTCTTTGAGCCGGCTTACCTGGCTTACAAAAACAATTTCAAGAAATTGTACGACACTGGGGTTACCGTGCTGGCCGGCAGCGACATGGTGCTCTACGGCGCGCCGCCCCTGCCCATCAACCGGGAGCTGGCGCTGATGGTGGAGTACGGCATTACGCCGGTGCAGGCCATTGCCACCGCCACCGGAAACCCGGCCCGGGTCCTGGATCTGGAGAAGGTAACCGGCCAGCTGAAGGAAGGCCTTACCGCCGACATGATCGTAGTCGGAGGAAACGCCGCCCAGGACATTACCGCCCTGACCCGCCTCCAGCGGGTATACCAGGGCGGGAAGGAAGTCTACCGGCCAGCGGAAAAATAGGATTTCCCTGGCGACTCACGGAAAGATGTATCCGGCCATGACAAAGGCGCCTGCGCGTACCAGGGATTTGGTACGTGCAGGCGCAGAAAAGAGCCTAATGGAGGGGCTGCCCTGTAGCAAACGCCCTTACGGTGGTTTCTTTTGTCTTTAGGAAATGTAGACTTACTCATCCCTCCAATCATAAATCACAAACTGTTCGTCCTCATATACTTTTTCTCCCTTCAACTCCCATCCAGCCCGAAGCCGATCCGATTCCTCTGAGCGGAATAACAGTAAAAATTCTGCTTCTGAACGATTTTCCAGCAGGCTTTTGGAGACAAG